>JASHOG010000007.1 GCA_030041225.1 Vulcanimicrobiota bacterium
GAACAAAACCCTGTGGTGGTCCCTCGACTTCGCGCCTCCGGCGCTCGCTCGGGATGACAAGGGGTTGTCTCTAGCAGTTCGTCTGTCGGTGACCCGGCTTTGTGCAAACGACTCGTCGCGCAATGATCGCCAAGACCGCAAGATTCGTGACGCAAATGCATCGTCGTCGCTATGATGTTTGTGCGGCGGGTTGCACCAGGCGATCGTACATCCACAGGAGCAATGTCGTCAGAACGCCGATGCACGTCATCGTGACCCAGACGAGCGGCGGAGCGTGCGCCGTGCTCCCGAAGTGCTGTAGGATCACGCCGCCGAGCCATCCACCGACGAGTGAACCGATACCGATCGGCAGGAATGCGAAGCCCATGTAGGTTCCTTGGCGGTCGGCAGGTGCTAAGCGTGAGATGTACTCGTAGTAACGCGGTGAGAGGGTAATCTCGCCGATCGCGACCAGCACCAAGCTGAGGATAGCAGCCGTCACGCTCGCCCTCGCCGCAAGGATGAGCCAACCGATGGGCGTGATGAGCGAGCCGAGAACGATTGCGTGAAACGGAAGAAGTTTGCGAGTGAGCGCGTTCACCGCGACGGTGAAGAGGATGACGATGAGCGGATCGGTGATGAGGATCATCGCCGTGTTTGCCTTAGCGTCGACGTAATCGTGGATGTAGATCGGCATGATGAGGAACTGCTGCCAATAGACGATCCAATAGCCGGAGAAAATTGCGAGGAAGAGCACGAAGCGACCGTTTGAGAGAACGATGAGGAGATTGCGACCGGCCTGCGCAAGCGAGGCAGTCGACTCCGCGCGACCGGCGTGCGGCTCCTTGAATAGAAGCAACACGGTGAAGAACATGAGAAAGACACTGAGCGCCGCGAGCAGGAAGACGTCTTGCGGCGGCAGGCGTCCGTGGAGCCAGCCCGCGAGGAAGGGGCCCGCGGTGCTGCCGATATTGACCATCGTGTAGTAGAGCGCGAAGCCGATCGAGCGGACGTTCTCGCGCGACGCGCGCGCGGTCGTGCCGACGACCGACGGCTTCACGAGTGCAACCCCGAGCGCGGGCAGAAAGAGGATGGCGCCCGCGAGCAGCCCCAGCGGGATCACATGGCGCACGGGTGCCAGCCACGGCGCGCCGATGGACCCGACGAGAAAGTACGCGCAACTGAGGATGAGGTACGCGGCGGAGAGCGCCCGACGGAAGCCGATGCGATCGGCGAGCGCGCCGCCGAAGACCGCCATCACCCAGACGGCGCCGCCGAAAATGCCGCTCAACGCCGCTGCTGCAGTGCTCGGGAAGGCCAGCGTCTCGTGCAGGTAGAGCGCAAGCGAGGCGAAGACAGCGTAATAGGAGAGCCGCTCGAATATCTCGCTGACGTTCGCGACCCAAAACGGCGGGTCGAAGCCGGTGCGAATTTCCTGCAATCGACGGCCCATTTTTGGAGGATTTTCGCTTCCGAAGAATGATGAACCCGCCAATTGGATTCGCTGGGCGGTTGCTCGGGCGAGCCGTCATGAGATGGAAAGGAACCGATGAACAAAGTAGACCTGGTGCGCTCTGCGATGGAGCGAGTCGAGCTCAAGCGGGTTGATGCCGTCGCGCTGATCGACGGTGTCTTTGAGGATATTACCAACTCCTGCATCGGCGGCGAGCCGGTGAAGATCCCCGGATTCGGACAGTTCAAAGTTCGCGACCGTGCCGCTCGAATCGCGCGCAATCCGGCGACGGGTGAACCCGTAAAAGTGCCGGCGAAGCGCGTCTTCAAGTTCCTCCCCGCAAAAGCACTCAAAGAAGCGGTCATGAGCAAACGGCGCGGAAAGGCACCGGCGCGCAAGAAGGCCGCGAAGCCCGCACGTCGCAAAGCTGCGCCGAGGCCGAGGAGAAAAGCCGCCCGCAGACGGCGTTAGAGTTGAAGGCGCCCTTCAGCGGTAGCAAACGGACCGCTGAGGGCGCTTACCGCGTTAGCGCGTCAACAGGTTGAAGGAAAGGTAGTGCGGCTTGGTATGCGCCGCCGGATTGAACGTACTCCCGACGGACATGTTTAGGTACGTTCGAGCGAACAGCTCGCGTTGAAGACCAACCGTTCCGGCGGTCTGCGCGCTCGCACCGAAGAACGGGCGGGAGAGGACGTTGATGCCGGTCGTCACGAGCGTCCTCTCGTCGAGCGATCGCGCCGCAAAGAGCGCCGCGGTCGGTGAGGAGCGATTACCCGAGCGGCTCACGCGCCGATACGTCAGCGTTCCGAAAGCGGTGCCATACTCCATCGCGGCGGTCGGAGTCCAGTTGACCGCCGCCTCAAGCGTCGAGAGCGGAAGAAGCTGCATGTTATAGAGGGCTCCAGGTTGAGGGTGCAGCTCGCCGGTGATACCGTACCAGAGATCCTGCGACGCTCCGAGCCCATACTCCGCGCCGTATCCCATGTGCGTCATCGAGTAGACGCCTGTGCCGTCGTTTCCGGAGCGCGCAATTTCCGACGGGGCATCGTACGAAAGCTGAAGATTGCTCGTGGCGCCGTAGAGGAGACGGGTCTGCGGATACTCGGCGAGCGCCGTACCACCGACGCGCGACGCATTTTGGTAGTAACCGCTCTCCACAGCGACACGATGCTTCTGCACGGGGCACGTCTGGAGACGATGCTCACCGCACGCAGTCTCTTGCGCCGAGCCCTGCGCGAGAGCGGGCGCAACACAGAGCACCGCGCACAGAAGAGCCGGGGCGATCGCTACGTACCGGGGCATGGTATCCTCTTCCGGTCCGAACGGGGCAAGCCTGCGCACATTGCGTCTCCTAGGACGGAACGCCCCATCGCAGAATGCGTCGGCGTATGTGGAGAAGCTTCGCACTTGCCGCCGTCCTCACAGCGACGGCGACGCTCTCGGCAACGGCCGCAAATGCCCCCATTCCGGCACAACCTCTCGATGCGCTGCGGTGGCGCAGCATCGGCCCTGCTATCGGCGGGCGCGTTGTCGCGGTCGCCGGCGTGCCGGGTGAGAACCTGTTCTATATGGGCGGTGTCGATGGCGGCATCTGGAGGAGCACCGATTATGGCCTCGTCTGGTTGAATATCACCGACGGCACGCTGCCCTCGGCGAGCAATAGCATCGGCGCGATCGCCGTCGCGCCCTCCAACGCGAGCATTATCTACGCGGGAACCGGCGAGAGCGACATTCGAGGTGACTTCGTCACCGGAGACGGCGTCTATCGCACGAACGATGCGGGGAAGAGCTGGCACTACGCGGGTCTTGCCGACACACATACGATCAGCGCGATCGTCGTCGACCCGCAGGATCCGAACGTCGTCTACGCCTCTTCGATGGGACACGTTTTCAAGCCGAATGCCGAGCGCGGCATCTTCAAATCGATCGACGGCGGAAGAAGTTGGCGTAAGGTTCTCTTCGTTGACGACAGGACCGGAGCGATCGATCTCGTGATGGATCCAAACCATCCAGACGTGCTCTACGCGACGATGTGGCAAGCGTATCGCACGCCTTGGACGCTGCAGAGCGGCGGGCCCGGCAGCGGCATCTACAAGACGACCGACGGCGGCGCGCATTGGACAAATCTGACGCGTACGCCGGGCTTTGCTCGCGGGCTCCTCGGCCGAATGGGCGTGAGCGTCGCGGCAAGTGACCCGAGCGTCGTCTATGCGATCGTTCAGGCGCATGACGGCGGCGTCTTTCGCTCGAACGACGGGGGCGCGAGCTGGAGCCGCGTCAACGCCGAGTGGAAGCTGCGCCAGCGCGCTTTCTATTATATGGCGATCTACGCCGATCCGACGAATCCGAACATCGTCTATGCGCCCAACGTCGACGCGTTGTGGGTCTCGCGCGACGGCGGCAAAAAATGGAGCGAGCTGCACACGCCTCACGGCGACAACCACATCGTCTGGATCGATCCGCGCAATCCGCATATTCTGCTCGAAGGTAACGACGGGGGCGCAACGGTATCCACCGACGACGGAGAGACCTGGAGCCAAGAGCACAATCAGTCGACGGGGCAGTTCTATCACGTCGCACTCGATGACGAGTTTCCGTTTCACGTTTACGGCGCGCAACAGGATGAAGGTTCCTTCGAAGGACCGAGCGCGACGCCGGGTGGTATGATTCCGGTCGATGCCTGGCAGCGCGCCGCCTACGGCGAATCGACGTTCGTGGCGCCGGAGCCCGGCGATCCCGACGTCACCTACGGCAGCGGCTACTTCAGCATCTTCTTGCGGTACGACTCGAGTACCGGAGAGTACAGTAGCGTCGCACCCTGGCCACTCTACCAGGAGGGTGCCGCATCACGCGAGCTGCGCTATCGCTTCGGCTGGACACATCCGGTTCTCTTCTCGCCCACGAATCCGAAAGAGTTGCTCATCGGTGCGCAGTACGTGCTCGTGAGCGACGACTACGGCCAGACGTGGCAGCGCATCAGTCCCGATCTCACGCGCAACGACCCGAGAACCGAGGCGCCGACCGGCGGGCCGATCGATCTCGACCAGACGAGCGCGGAGGTCTTTCCCGGAATGTGCTCGCTCGCGGTCTCGCCGCTCGACGGCAACGTAATCTGGGCCGGCTCCGATGACGGGCTCGTCCACGTAACAACCGACCACGGTGCGCACTGGAGCCTGGTGACACCGCCACAGCTTCCGCAGTGGGCGCAGATCAGCTCGATTGAAGCCTCGCACACCGAGGCTGGGACGGCCTACCTTACAGCCTCGCGCTACATGTGGGACGACTTTCATCCCTACGTTTACGTGACGCACGATTACGGGCGCCACTGGCGTCGGATAACGGCGGGACTGCCGGATGATGAATATGTCTTCGCGGTTCGCCAGGATCCGAATGAGTCGAATCTCCTCTTCCTCGGGACCAAGAACACCGTCTATGTCAGCCTCGACGGCGGGATGTACTGGCAGCCGCTCGCATTGAACCTTCCGCGCGTTCAGGTACGCGACGTTGCGATCGACGCGCGCGAAGGCGAGGTCGTCGTTGCGACGCACGGGCGCTCGTTCTGGGCGCTCGACAATCTCGCGCTCCTCGAGCAACTCGCGCGCGGGTCAGCCGTTGATAGCGGCGGAGTGCGCCTCTGGGCGCCACAGGGTGCGTGGTTGACGCACGAGTACGGCTCGAGCGCTTTTGCGCGCCGCATCCCGGCGGTTGGAGAGAATCCGCCGTTCGGCGCGACAGTGTTCTTCGATCTCGGCTCGGCCTACAGCCGAGGATTGCCGATCCACCTGACGTTCGGCGATGCGAGCGGCAACGTCATTCGCAGGGTAACGCTCTATCATCCCCACGCCGGGACCAACGTGTACCAATGGGATCTGCGCTACGCGCCCGCGACCGACGTCAAAGGCTTTCGTCCACCGGTTGCAGCCGGCGGCCTCGACGACACGGTCGAAGGGCCGACGGTCGTTCCCGGAGCCTACACCGTGACGCTCGATTATCCCGGTGGTCATTATGCGGCGCGCCGCGCAGAGCAATCGTTCCAGGTAATGCTCGACCCCAATCTGCACGCGACATCGGCGGATCTCGAAGCGCAGCTCGCGCTCGAGCTCCGCATTCACGGGGCACTCGATCGCCTCGATCGTACGCTGAATCGTGCAATCGCGATGAACGATCGCCTCCATAGCGCCGCGCTGAGCGCTGAGATCGGTACTCTCGTGCAACTCGACATTCATTCGAGCGAGGGCGACGTGCTGCACGAGACCAAGCTACGCAGCCACCTTGCCTATCTTGCCGCGGAGGTGGGACTGAGCTACACGGCGCCGACCGCGGCCGAGAACGACGTTGCCGATGACCTCATCGCCCAGGCGCAGCATGGAGAAGCCCGCCTCGAGACGCTTATGTCTTCGGCTGTTTCGCCGTTACGGCGCGCGATGAGGGGACATTATCTGTAAGAGCATGTCCGGCACGCCGGGGACGCGCTCCATGTGCGGATAGCGCAGTCCGTCGTGGTAGCGCACCTCGTACGTGTTCACCCAGCCGTCCTGCTCGATGACGAAGGGAATGTCGCCCTCGGCGTGCGCGGCTTCGCCGATGACGTAGCGTAGCGCATCGGCGGAGAAGCTCTGCCCGCCCACGGCGAGGATCGTCATGCCGGGGCCGAGGCCCGCGTCCCAGGCCGCGGAGTCTTGCCGCACGCTCGTAATCATGCCCTTGTCGTCGAGGGCGAGACCGATACCATAGGTTTCGTCGATCATGTGACGCGTGTGCTCGCGCGCCTCGATGAAAGCGTTCGGCGTGTCGCTCCAGACGAGACGCCAACCCGCGTGCGCGAAATCGTCGTTCGGCGGGTGCTCGGAGATGCTATAGACGTAGCGCTCGAAGAAACCGTGCCAATCGTACGGCTGCACCTCGTTCAACAGGTGCTCGATGTCCTCGCGCGTGTAGGTCTTCGTAATCGGGCCGGTGAGCGCGGGCTCGCTGTAGAGATGAAGGAAGTCATCGAGCGACTTGCGCCCGTGGGAGAGCTCGCGGATGATCGTGTCGGCGTCGAGCCAGACGAGCTCGCCTTCGGCGTAGAAATCGCCGGCACTGCGCCGCATCGATCCCCACGGGCCTCCCGACTCGAAGTAGTACGGCGCTGCCGTCGTTAGGTCGATGAGCGGCGTCGTCGCACGCCCGGGCTCCTCGTCCATCTGCACGTAGATCGAGGCCAGATACTCGGGATAATCCGCTGGTTTGCGTATGCCGGTACGGAAGGAGAGCAAATCTCCGAGGTACTGGTTCATTCCCTCGTACACCCACAGCAACTCCGTGTGCTCGGGAATCTGAAAGTTCGGTTGCCAGAGGTCGAAGGGACGCCGGTACTTTCCGTTCCACGAATGCGAAAACTCATGCGTCAGCAAGTCTCCACCCGCGAGCTGCCACTGCGGATTCGTCATGAAATCCTCGGGGGCGCGGTCGTCGCTCGACTGATGGTGCTCGATGCCCTCCGGATGAATCGCGGCGGAGAGCGTCAGGAGCGAGTGGTAGATGTTGTAGTGCCGCGAGCCGTAGAGCGCGAACGCCTCGGGCGTCATGTTCTTGTAGGCGTCGAGAATATCGGCGGGAAAGTCGAGGTCCTGCGGATGATCGGCGAACGCGTCGAGCATCTGCTCCGTACCGTCGCCTTGCCAGAGCACGATGTGCTTGTAGTAGCGTCCCATGTCGAGCGGCGAGTCGACGAGCATGTTCAGTGCGACGACGTCGAAGTCGACGCGGTTGCCGCTCTCGCGCGCACCGGGAAGCGCCGTGCCGTAGCTCCAGTCGTCCGGGAGAATGATGCTCGTCTTGAAGAAGTCATCCTTCGATGCGGTATCGTTCTGATAGAAGAGCACGCGATTCCAGTTGACGATTGCCAGATTCTTGGTTGACATCGCGTCGGGCGCATTGAGGATGACGTCAAAGTCGACGTCGATGTGCGTTACGCCTTGGGGAACGTCGACGTGGAAGGCATACATGTCGACCTGGTCGCGATCGTATCGCAGCGGTGCGCCGTTCGCGCTCACCCGTAGCTCGGAGATGTTCGCGAGCGGTCCCGTCGGGCCGTGCTCACCCGGAATCCACTTGGGGTAAACGAAGGTGAAGGGCCCAGGTCGCACCGGAATCGTCATGTGCGAGAGCATGAGACCGCGCGAGGCTTGACGCGCATCGAGCACCAACACCTCGGGATCGCTCTGCGTCGCGTACGACGTTGCATTTGCGTTCGGCTCGTCCGCTCGTGCGGTCGCCGCGAACGTCAAAACGACGATACCGGCGAGAGCCAAGAATCCGCCTAAAAATCGACCTGCCTGCATAGGTAGGCGTTACGACCGAGTCCTGAGGGCTCCCCTCCTGACAAGTCTCCAACTTTTTCGAAAAAGCCATGGACGGCGTATTCCTTTGGTGTTTCGAAAAAGTGGCGAAGCAGGAGCGCGCAGGGACGCGCGCGACGAGCGTCTTGGAGGGAGGGGAGCCCTCAGGACTCGGTCGTAACTGGCGGCGTGGGCTTTTTTAGGGGACTGCTTGCTCTCGTCGGGCTGCTCGCGGTGATCTACTTCGGCTTCACGGCCTATCTCGGCTATCGCGTCGGCAGCGCGATTGCAGCGGCCGAACAGAAGCAGCTCGTCCGGACGGGCGTGCACATCGTGGGACGCGAGCTCATGGAGCGATACGCGGTCAAGCGCAGCGGCTTGCCGGAGATCCTCGTGGATTCGCCGACATTTTGGCTCCTCTTGCGAAAGAGCGAGTAGGCTCGCCGAGCTCTAGGGATAGAGGCCGCGAAGCTTTGTCGCCTCTGCGACACGGTCGACTGCGACGGCGTATGCGCCGGTGCGCATATCGACGCCGTGTCGCTTTGCTTGGTCGTACGCCTCACGAAAGGCGCGCGTGATCTTTCGCTTGAGGCGCTCGTTGATCTCGTCTTCCTCCCAGAAGTTCTCTTGGAGGTCTTGCACCCACTCGAAGTAGGAGACCGTGACCCCTCCGGCATTGGCGAGGATATCCGGCAACACCATGACACCGCGCTCGTGCAGGATACGATCCGCTTCGGGAAGCGTGGGCCCGTTGGCGGCCTCGGCGACGATCTTCGCGCGAATCTTCGAAGCGTTCTCCTGTGTGATGACCTTCTCGAGCGCCGCGGGAACGAGCACGTCGCAGTCGCATTCGAGAACGTCCTTGTTCGACATCGGTTCTCCGCCGCCGAATCCGACCACTGACCCCGTCTCAGACTTGTGTGCCACGAGGCCTCGCACATCGAGACCCTTCTGGTTCGCGACGCCGCCGCGCGAGTCGGAGGCTGCGACGATACGATAGCCGCGTTCCGCCATGAGCGTTGCCGCATGCATGCCGGCGTTTCCAAAACCCTGAATTGCGACGCGTGCTCCTTCAACCTGCAGTTGCAACGTCTTCATCGCTTCGTCGACGACGTAGAGGCAACCGCGCGCCGTCGCCTTATCGCGCCCGAGCGAGCCGCCGATCGCGAGCGGCTTTCCCGTGACGACGCCGGGAATCGAGTACCCCTTCTGCATCGAGAAGGTATCCATGATCCAGGCCATGATCTGCGGCGTCGTGTACACGTCCGGTGCGGGAATGTCTTTCTCGGGGCCGATGATGATGGAGATCTCGCTCGTGAAGCGCCGCGTGAGGTGCTCGAGCTCTTGTGGCGACATCGCTTTGGGGTCGCAGATGACGCCACCCTTCGCGCCTCCGAACGGAATGTTCACGAGCGCACACTTCCACGTCATCCACATTGCCAGAGCCTTGACTTCGTCGAGGGTGACATCCGGATGGAAGCGGATGCCGCCCTTCGCCGGGCCGCGCGACATGTTGTGCTGGACGCGATACCCGGTGAAGATGCGGATACGCCCGTCGTCCATGCGGACGGGAACAGAAACCTCGAGCACGCGCTTGGGCTGGCGAAGGTAGAGATGGATTCCTTCGCTGAGGCCGATGAGCTTTGCGACGTCATCGAGCTGCTCTTGCGCCATCTCCCAAACGTTGCGGCGCGCCTGAAGGGCCGACCGATCAATAGATGCTGTCGTCATGAAGTGAGGGTTGTCCGGCGCCCTCCGCGGACCCTGCCTTCGCGCGCGATCCCTACTTGAATCTCACGCCGATGTCGAACTCACGGGGTGCCGCGAAGTGATTGCCTTGGGCATTGAGCAGCGTGACGTAGTAGCGATCGTTGAGCAGATTTTGGATATCCAAGGTGAGAGCGGCGTGCTGGGACATGGGTATGCCGTCCTCGACGTTGAAGATCGTGTGTGGCGTCTCTTTGCAATATCCGGGCGTATCGGCCGGACAGAACGCAGACGAGAGGCCGCTTCCGTAGTACGCGTCGGCCGAGAACCACCCGCCGCTCGGGTGGTTGAACACAACGCCACCGTTCACCGTGTAGCGTTGCTCGTGATCGGCCGGCGTAAATCCGGTCGGCTGGCCGAAACAAGGCGCGAGGAGCTGTGTTTCGCATCCTGAGTTCAGCGAGATCACATGGGCAATCGCGAGATAGGCACGGCTGTTGAGCGACAGCGGCACGGTATAGTTGAGTGCCTCTTGAGATAGCCGGCCCAGCACGTAGTTGATGTCCTGGTGCAGCAACGTCACGCCGACCTCGGTGTCGTCGATGAGGTCGTTCGCGTTCTTCTGCCAGACTCGAAAGCCGAGGTCGCCCGCGCCGACCGGGACGTGGCCGCCGAGCTCGAGTTGCGTATCGCGCTCGGGCTTCAAGTCGAACTGCGCCTCCGTGCGCTGCAACGGAAGGTTGAGGAGATATGCCGCCCCCGGGCTCACGTTTTCAAACGAGAACGGCTCGAAGAACCGCCCGATGTATGCATAGAGGCTGGCGCGCTTTCCGAAGAAACGTGTGATCTTCAATCTAGGGCTGAATGCGCCGAAGCCTTCACCGAAATCCGTCGACTTTATGGTAAAGAAGTCGTAGCGCATCCCGTAATCAGCTTCCCATAGGCTGCTCATGCGCCAGCTGTCTTGGAGATAGGACTGGTACGTGTTCCCGAGATTCGGCGAGTTGTCGATCACCGTGAAGGGTGCGTCGGGTGTGCTCGGCGTCTCGATCGGCGAGAGAAAGTTGTCGGGCTGCAACGTGACCGCGTAGTACTTCAGGACGCGACTGAAGTCATACGACACGCCTGCGGCCACCGTGTGGTTGCCGAAGACCTGCGTGTAGTCTCCTTGCATGACGTAGTCGAGCTCGGTTCGCGTATCGGCGAGTGAGATACCGCACATGGTCGGGAACGCCAGCGGGTTCGTCGGGGCGATCGTGAAAGCATTTGCGCAGTCGGTCGACGTGCCGCCGTTGCCGAAGGGCGGCGGCGTCTCGTTGAGGTTCTCGCCGTAGATCCAATCGTCGTGAGGATCACCGTAATCCTGAATCCTCGATTGGTTAAACGCGGGGCCCCACGTAAATGAACCCGTATCGCCGATCGCATGCTGAAACTGGACCGCGAGGAATGTGTCCGCTTGCGTTTCGCTGTCGTCGGTACCGGCGGGTTCGCCGTACTGGATGTCGTTGGGGATTTGGAAGGTGTCGTGGCTGTTGAAGAAGGTGATGTTGGTGAAGTTGTTGTTGCCCTCTGGGAGCGTGAAGCGCGCGAACTGCCCAAGCTCGCTCGCATCGTTATGCGGGGAGTTGAACTCAGGCGGGTCGAGGCCGCGCGTCGTGGTGAGGCCGCTGAGGGCGACGTCATATCCTCCGCCACCCGGCAGCGGCGCGTGGTAGCCGATCGTGGATTGGGCGTCGGTGTACGATCCGAACTCTGCGTAGCCGTCGAAACCCGCCGGCCCGATTCCGGCTCGCGACGACATGTTGAAGACCGAGCCGAACTTCAAGCCGTATTGCGCCGGGTACGCTCCCTCGATGAGGTCGAGGAAGGAGAGGTTGTTGATATTCAGCTCGCTGCCGATGTCACGGTTGAGCTCCTGCGGCAGCGGCACGCCGTCGATCATGTAGTTAATGACGCCGTGGTCGCCGTTCATGTGAACGACGCCATTGGCACCCTGCGCCGCTCCCGGCAGTTGCGTCTCCATCTCGGTAAAGCTGTTGTTGAGCGGCAGTTGCGTCAAGTCGGTGCTGTTGAGGATCACGTCGCTGCCGCTGCCATGGAGCGTCAGCGACTGCGCTTGATTAACGGAGACGTGCGCGATCTCCGAAAGCTTACCAATGGCGAGAGGCACGCTGACGCCGCCGCTGGGAAGATCGACGCGGACGATCCCTCGCAGGTCGCCCTGTTGCGCCGCGACGTCATACGTGCCGACCGGAAGCGGCGGAAAGGAGAAGTGCCCCTTGGCATCGGTCTTCGTCTTCGCGGTGAGATTGTTTCCGGAAGCGGTGACCGTGACGTTCGGTACCGGGACTCCGTTGCTCGTGACCGTTCCGGTGATGAAGGCGCTTGCATTGACGGCATACGAGGGCGCCGTGCATGCAAAGGCCAGTGGCATGAGAGCGAACAGAATACGCGCAGAACGCGCAAGGGCGTACATCGTACAAGATACCTCCAAAAGCCGTGAGGAGATAATCCCGCCGGCGTGCGGCGAGAGGAACTAGGCTGTTTGGAGTTGCGGTGGTGCGCGCTTTCCGGCGCTTCTGGTAAGAAGGCGCGGAAGCGGAGATGCGCATAGCGGCGCGTGGGACGCCAGATGTTGGGTCGTCTGACCCGTGCGAACCGAATGATAGAGCGCGGTGAGGACGGTGTCAACGACGCGCACCGCGAGGAAGACGACGATGAGTGCGGCTTTGAGAAGGGCCCCGACGGCGACCGCAATCCCGATGAGTTGGAAGACGAAGCAAAGCGAGAAAGGAGTGCCGAGCGGTAACGCAAGATCGACGTGGCCAAGGGATAGGAGCTGTTCCAGTTGTTCGTTGACCGCGAGCACGACCAGCGCACTCACGGCGATCAGTCCGAAGACGCGAACGGCCGGCTCCGTTCCAACATGCTCGGCCACGGATTGAAGCACTCGGGACCGTTTCCAGGCGCTCCAGACGCGCGCGGCGCGCAGCACGAGAAATGCTGCCGCACCCACGATACCGCCGAGCAACAGCGGCATGACGAGAAGATGCGCGTACGCATGGGACATGCCGGGGCCAATCCCGCGCTCGCCCTCAACCTCCAGCATAACGTGAAGGAGGGCTGCGGCAAGGCAGCCCGCCACGAGGATCATGCCCGTGCCGAGACGGCGCACTCTGGTGGGATCCATCGGTTACCGTTACTTACGAGGAGTGTCAAGCCTCAACCTCCGAGCTGATTGACGAGTAAATGATAATAGCGTATCATTAGCAAATAGTCAAGATGAGCGTCAGCCGGAAAACAAAGCAGCGAGATGCCGTGCGCGCGGCGCTAGAAAGCGCTGAGCGGCCGCTCAGCGTCGATGAGCTGCTCGAGGCGGCGTCGCGGCGAGTGAAGGGCCTCGGTGTTGCAACCGTCTATCGCGCGGTCTCGACACTTTTGGCTGAGGGTTGGATCGACGCCGTCGAGATACGGGGAGAAGCGACACGATACGAGCGCGCCGACAAGGGGCATCACCATCACTTTCAATGCGAGAAGTGCGATCGTACCTTTGACCTTAGCGGGTGCCTCGATAACGTCCGAAAGCTGGCGCCGCCGCGGTTTCGCGTTCGGCAGCACTCCGTGACGTTGTATGGCCTATGCGCCGGATGCGCCTCCTAGTGCTTGCGCTTGATCGCTCGGCGTGCCGCTTCCTTAATTGAGGCAGTGCCCATGCCGTAGTATTCGATGAGCTCGGCCGGATCGCCGGACTGCCCGAACGTGTCGTTGACGCCGACGAACTCGATTGGAGCGGGGTGTTTCGCGGCGAGTACCTCCGCGACTGCCGACCCCATGCCACCGTGAATTTGGTGCTCCTCGACCGTGACCACTGCGCCGCACGATCGAGCTGCGTCGAGAATCGCCGCTTCGTCCATCGGCTTCACCGTGTGGTTGTTCACGACGCGGCACTCGACGCCGTCTTCGTGAGCGAGCTCATCGGCGGCGAGCAACGCATTATAGACCAGGATACCGCAGGCGACGATCGCGAGGTCGGAGCCCTCACGGAAGATCTGCGCCTTGCCCAACTCGAACGGCGTCTGCTCGGTCGTGATGATCGGTGACTTTTCGCGCCCGAAGCGCAGGTAGCTCGGCCCCCAGTTTTCGGAGAGCAGCAGCGTGGCTTTCTTCGTCTGCACGGCGTCGCACGGCACGACGACACGCATGTGCGGTATCACGCGCATGATCGCGATATCTTCGATTGCCTGGTGCGTCGCGCCGTCGGGGCCGACGGATACCCCGGCGTGCGCCCCGGCGATCTTCACGTTGGTCTCGTTGAGCGCCATGATCGTGCGTACTTGCTCCCAGGATCGTCCGGGATTGAACATCGCGTACGAGGCGATCCATGGAATTTTACCGCACGCCGCGAGCCCGCCCGCCATCGCGACGAGCATCTGCTCGGAGACCCCGATCTCGTAGTATTGCTCGGGGTGGGCCTTCTTGAAGCCTTCCATCCGCGTCGACTCCGATAGGTCGGCGCAGATGCCGATGACGTTGCGATCGCGAGTCCCGGCCTCGATCAAGCCTTCGCCGAAACCATTGCGCGTCGGAACCTGCTTCAGCTCGGTACTAAGCATTGGCGAGGATCCTCTCGCGCTCGGCGCCGAGCTCGCGTAGCGCCACCTCAGCCTGTTCCTTGTTCGGCGGCTTGCCATGCCACGTGTAGTCGCCCTCCATAAAGGTGACACCCTTGCCCGCGAGGGTGTGCGCGATGACCACCGAGGGCTTCCCTCGCACCTGCTGAGCGCGTTCCACGGTATCGATGAAAGCAGCGATATCATTGCCGTCGCACTCGAAGACCTCCCAGTTGAAGGCGCGGTACTTCTCAGCGAACGGCTCCAGCGGCATCACGTCTTCGGTACTGCCGTCGATCTGGATGACGTTGCGGTCAACGACGTTGATGAGGTTGTCGAGCTTGAACTTGGCGGCGGTCAGCATCGCCTCCCAATGGAGACCGCATTGGTGCTCGGCGTCAGAGGTAACGACGTAGACACGCCATGGTCCGGCGTCGGCTTTCGCGGCGAGCGCCATGCCGACTCCCTGTGCCAGGCCTTCGCCCAGCGGCCCGGAGGTCGTCTCGGTGCCGGGCAGGCGAAGGCGCTCAGGATGTCCTTGGAGCCGCGTTCCGAACTTGCGCAGCGTTAACAGCTCCTCGACAGGAAAGTATCCGGCGTACGCCATCGCCGAGTAGCGCACGGGTGCGATATGACCGCACGAGAGAAGAAGACGATCGCGATCCGGCCAATCCGGTCGCTTGGGATCATGCCGTAAGATGTGGAAGTAGAGTGCAGTGAAGACGTCGGACATGTCGAGCGGCCCGGCCGAGTGCCCGGAGCCGGCGGAAAGCAATGCGCGAATGATTCCTTGGCGCACGTCATTTGCGCGGAGCTTGAGCTCCGTGACGCGTTCGAGCGAAAGGGCCATGCCGCGCAATACCGGCCCAGCCTTGATAAGCCCTTCACGTGCAGGGAGCGTGGCGCACCATGGATGATCCGCGTCAGCGTTCCGAGGTCGTGAAGTCGGAGGAGGAGTGGCGCAACCAGCTTGGTGATGAGCGCTACCACGTGTTGCGCGAGGCTGGTACCGAGCGTCCATTCAGTGGTTCGCTCTTGAACGTTTCCGAAGACGGCTTCTATACGTGCGGCGCTTGCGGAGCAACGCTGTTTCGGTCGGACGCGAAGTTCGAGTCGCACTGCGGCTGGCCGAGTTTCACTCACCCCGAGCAGCAGCAGAATGTGCGGCTCCTCGACGACGATAGCTACGGCATGCACCGCACCGAGGTACGCTGCAAGCGCTGCGATTCGCATCTCGGCCACGTCTTTGATGACGGCCCGGCGCCGCGCAACACGCGCTACTGCATCAACTCTCTCGCCCTCGAGTTCAAACCGGACTAGAGCCCCCGGGGTGAAGGACTGGCAGCGGACGCTCTGGCTCATGGTGGGCGTGCAGGCGACGATGTCGATCGCCTTCCAGATCTCAGCACCGTTTCTGCCGCTCTTCCTCATCGAGCTCGGCGTCCATCCGCTTTCGGCCGTCGAGCTCTGGGCGGGTGCCATCTCCTCGGTGAACTTCCTCATGTCGGCGCTCGCCTCACCGCTGTGGGGTGGGCTCGCCGACCGTGTCGGGCGCAAGGCGATGGTGATTCGCTCGAGTGCCGCCGTCGCGATCTTCACTGCGATGATGGGTGTCGTCCAGAATGCCGCGCAGCTTTTCGGTGTGCGCGTGCTGATGGGGGCGTTTAGCGGTTTCTCCGCTTCGGCGACGGCGCTCGTCGCGACGAAGGTTCCCGAGGATCGCCTCGGCTTCTCGCTCGGATGGATGGCGACGGGCCAGCTTCTAGGCGCGCTCCTCGGCCCAATGCTCGGGGGACTCGTCGCCGACAGAACGCACGACTACCGTCACATCTTCTTTTGGACCTCGTTCTTCGCGTTCGTGGCTACCCTCGGATGCACGCTTCTCGTCCACGAACGGTTCCGGCGAAACGCACATCCGGAAAGAGGGACGTACTCGGCGCTCTGGAGCGAGATCGGTGAGCTGATTCGTCACCCGCAGCTCCTGCCGATGTTCGTCGTCGTGCTCCTCGCGCAGGTTGCGGCGCTCGGTATACAACCGGTCGTGCCGCTTTACGTACGCAGCTTGGTTGGAAACGCTCCGTGGCTCGCAACCGCGGCCGGCGCCTCTTTTGCCGTGACGGGACTCGCGGATTTGATCGCTTCGCCATTACTGGGAAAGCGGAGCGACCGGATCGGCTACCGGCGCGTCCTCCTGATCTCGCTCGCCGGGGTCGCATGTTTCACGCTGCCGCAAGCGTTCGTGCACAACGTTTTGGGGTTCATTGCGCTACGCTTCGGCGTGGGGCTGTTCCTCGGTGGAATCTTACCGACGGCGAACGCCTGGATCGGAAGCCTCTTTCCCGGTGAGCAGCGCGGGCGCGTCTATGGCCTTGTCTCGAGCGCGATGTTTCTCGGCATGTTCGTGGGACCGCTTCTCGGCGGCACCGTCGCCTCACGATTCGGATTCACGGTCACCTTTCTCGTCATCGGTTGCCTGATGCTCGCGAATTTTCTCTGGGTTGCACTCTTCGTGCCACACAGTAGGCACGGCGGCGAGTCATAATACGGGTATGCACGAATTCGAATACGACCGCCTTACCTTCGCTACGATTTGCCTCGAGAGCGTCCTTCGCGGGAGTCGTGCCACGTTTCCAACCGTTCTACGCGACGGCGCAGCTCACGCAGCTCGTCAACCACCGCCATTGTTCCTGCGGAGAGCAACTGATCCGAAGAACGTGATACCGTTTCCGCGTCGCCCGGATTGAACCCGCGGCGACCGCAAAGACGATCCAGCGAGACGTCGAGCGCATCTGCGATGCGGCGCAACGCATCCGCACGCGGGATGGCAAGTCCGTTCTCGACTGCAGAGAGTTGCGCCATGTCGTAGTGCGCGGCACGGCTGAGTTCGCGCTGCGTTAGGCGGCGTTCCTCGCGGTAGCGCCGGATGTTCGCGCCGAGCTCGTTCGGAAAGGTATCGCTGCGACGCGCTCGTTTAGGAGGCATGATAGTCGATTCGCTAAGTACGATAGCAGCCTTTTAGTGAAAAGGCAAACTCACGTAACGAAAAACCGGAGAAAAGAATTGCACGCGATAGGCAAAAGGCCTATAGTAGGTTTGGAAATGGCCAAAGCGCGGACTCTTCGGGAGTGGCGTGTCCTGCGAGGCGAGACGCAAAAACAGGCGTCGGCTGCCGTCGGCATTCACCCCGTTACATGGAGCGAATACGAGCGCGGCAGAATGGTGCCGTCCGCGACGATACTTCGTCGCATCGCGCGTCACTGCGGCTGCAGTTCAGATGACATCGTTTTGCCCGAGCGGCAGAGGCAGCGCTGTCAATGAGCGCTTTCCGGAACATGCCGCGCTCGCGTGAGGACATCGAGAGCGCCTACGCGGACGCGGCGGCGCCGCGCACGCAGGGAGCACTTCTCTTGGAGGTGCTGCTCGACGTGCGCGATCTCATCGCCGAGTGCGCTTGGCGGCTCTCCGACCTCCTTGACCAGACGAGGTCGCGCTAGCGGTGGCGCAGCGCGGCGCCGCTCGCAGCGAGCGCTGTGCGCATCGTGCGCTCGAGGTACGCGAGCACCTCACGATCGGGCGCACTCGGCGCGACGTCCGAGAACGAGGCTTCTGCTGCGAGGCTGCTGAGCTGCTCGTAGAGGCGGATCGGGTAGCGCAGAACGTCCTCACCCTCGGTGGCCTGCGGCTGGAAGAGCATGTTGAGCGCCGCGTCGATCGCAGCCTTTTCACGATCGCTGTGCGCCGAGGCTCTCGCCGCACGCAGCGCCTCGATTGTGCTCGAGATGCGCGCGAGGTCCCCATGGATGCGCATGAGGAAGGCGAGCTGCGCGCGCATCGCCGGAAGCGACGCACGCAGCAGTGGGTCGGCGGCGACGGTCACCAGACCGCTGCGCGTTGCGCCCGCCGCGCTTACGGTAACGCGATAGACACCCGGGACGACGAGTGGCCCGGAGAATCCCGATCGCCGCCACGGGTCCGAGTCTTTCACCGGCGTCAGCTGCGTGTAGCGCAGGTTCCAGACGACTCGGTTCACACCGGCACGCGGGTGCTTGACGCCGATCGTTCGGATGAGTTGCGAGCCGTCGTAGATGCGCACGGTTACGGTGCTGCCTTTTGCCGGTGCATCCGCGAGCCAAAAGTCGATGTACGCGCCGTACCTCGGATCGGTTCCCAGCACGTCGTCCATCGCGTAGCTCTCCCGCCCTCTGCCCCAGCGATACGCAGTACGCATCGGGAAAAGCGCGAGCGGCTGCATCGCGAGCGCGCGCGTATACGCCTGGAGGGGGTGCAGGTCGTCGAGGATGTAGATTCCGCGCCCGTGCGTCGCGACGACGAGATCGTCAAAGTGCCGTTGCACGGTGAGGTCGTAGACGGGTGCCGTCGGTAGCCCGCCGCGGGCGCGTAACCAGTGCGCTCCGTCGTCGAAGCTCAAGTAGAGTCCGATGCCCGTGCCGAGGTAGAGAAACCCGCGCCGGAGCGGGTCTTCTTTGAGCACGAGCGAGTACGAGGCATCGGAGAGGTCGCCGTCGATCGCGCGCCAGTGCT
>JASHOG010000073.1 GCA_030041225.1 Vulcanimicrobiota bacterium
ACGGTCATCCCAAGCTCGAAATCATCGACGATAGTGCGTTCATCGAGCCATGCAACACGGTGATCAGCGCGATCGGCCAGAGCCGGCTCCTCCCCTCTATCGAGGCGCTCGGCGTCGAGCATGACGACGGCGTCGTGCGTGTCGACGAACGCATGCAAACGACACGCAAGGGCATCTTCGCCGCAGGTGACTGCATCTTCGCGAAGGGCACGCGTGAGGCGATGGTCGTCGAGGCAGCGGAGCAAGGGAAAATTGCGGCGCGCAGTGTCAATGAGTTTTTACATGGCTGATCTTTCGAGTAATCTCGCGGGAATACAGAGCCCAAATCCATTTTGGCTCGCATCGGCACCCCCCACCAACAGCGGTTACCAGGTGCAACGCGCCTTCGAAGAAGGCTGGGGCGGCGCCGTTTGGAAGACGCTCGGCACGCCCATCGTTAACGTGACGTCGCGCTTTGCGGGTTTCAACTACCGCGATTACCGCATGGTCGGGATGAACAACATCGAGCTCATCACCGATCGTCCGCTGGAAGATAATCTGAAGGAAATCGCGGAGTGCAAGAAGGCGTTCCCCGATCGCGCGATCGTCGCGTCTTTAATGGAAGTTTGCGAGCAGAAACCTTGGCATGAGCTCGTCAAGCGCGTGCAAGAGGTTGACATCGACGGTTTCGAGCTCAACTTCGGCTGCCCGCATGGAATGAGCGAGCGCGGGATGGGTTCGGCGGTCGGGCAGCATCCGGACCTCATCGAGCGCGTGACCGTATACGTAAAAGAGGCCGCACGCGTTCCCGTGATCGTGAAGCTCACGCCGAACGTCACCGACGTGCGCTTCTCGGCGCGCGGCGCGGCGCGCGGCGGCGCCGATGCCATCAGCCTCATCAACACGATCAACAGCGTCATGGGCGTCGATCTCGACTCGTGGAAGCCGATCCCGCACGTCGACGGGAAGAGCTCGCACGGCGGGTACTGCGGGCCGGCGGTGAAGCCGATTGCGCTCAACATGGTGAGCGACTGCGCACGTGATGCCGAGGTTCGCATTCCCATCTCCGGTATCGGCGGCGTCGAAACGTGGCGCGACGCGGTCGAATTCATGCTCCTCGGCGCGACCAACGTTCAGGTCTGCACCGCGGTGATGCACCAGGGCTTTCGCATCGTTCGCGAGATGATCGACGGCTTGAACGATTACCTCGACGCGAAGGGCTTGCGCGCCGCGAGCGAGCTCGTCGGTAAGTCGCGCGATACGATCACGACGTGGGAGAACCTCAATCTCAACTACAAGATCGTCGCCGAGATCGACCAGTCGCGCTGCATCCATTGCAACAAATGCTACATCGCCTGCGAGGACGCCGCCCACCAATGCATCGACCGCGTCGCGCACGGCGGTAACGGTACCTACGATCTCGTCGTCGATGCCGAGCACTGCGTCGGCTGCAACCTCTGCATGATGGTCTGTCCGGTCGACTGCATCGACATGATCCGCGTCGACAAAGGCGTGCCCGCCCAGAGCTGGAAGGAGCGAAGCGCTGCGGCAGCGAGCACTTCCGGGTAGATGAGCACCCTGATCAAGGGCGGTACCGTTGTTACCGCCGTCGATACGTATCCCGCCGACATCTTAATTGAAGGCGAGCAGATCAGCGCGATCGGTCGCGGCTTGACAAACGGCAAGCACGAGGTCGTCGACGCGAGCGATGCCTATGTCTTCCCCGGCGGCATCGACCCGCATACGCACTTGGACATGCCCTTCGGCGGCACCGTCACTGCCGACGATTTCGAGAGCGGAACGCGCGGCGCGGCGATGGGTGGAACGACGACGATCGTCGATTTCGCGCTGCACGCGAGGGGCGACTCGCTGCTCAACGCGGTCAAGAAGTGGCACGAGAAGGCATCGGGTAAAGCCGTCATCGACTACGCCTTTCACTTGACGATCGCCGACGGGCGCGATGAGACGATGGCTGAGATTCCAAAGATGATTTCGGAGCACGGCGTCAACTCGTTCAAGGTCTTCATGGCGTACAAACACGTGCTCTACGTCGATGACGAGACGATCTTCAAGACGCTTCAGGCGTGCCGCGATGCGGGCGGGCTCGTGCAGGTGCACGCGGAGAACGGCGACGTGATCGAGGTCATCACGAAGCAGGCGCTGGCCGAGGGAAAGACTGCGCCGAAGTGGCATGCGCTGACGCGTCCGGTCGAGTGCGAAGGTGAGGCGACGCACCGCGCCATCCGTTTAGCCGAGATCGCGGGCGCACCGCTCTACGTCGTGCACGTGTCCTCGGCAATGGCCGCCGACGCGATCAGCGACGGGCGCAAGCGAGGGCTCCCGATCTACGGTGAGACCTGCCCGCAATATCTCGTCTGCGATTTCAGCGATTACGAGCGTCCGAACTTCGAAGGCGCTAAGTACGTGCTCTCGCCGCCGATTCGCGAGAAGTGGAATCAGAGCGTGCTTCTGCGCAAGCTCAAGAACATGGAGTTGCAGAGCTTCGGCTCCGATCACTGCTCGTTCAACCTCTGCGGACAGAAGGAACTGGGCAAGAATGACTTCTCCAAGATTCCCAACGGCGCTCCGACGATCGAGGATCGCCTCGCGATTCTCTACGAGGTCGGCGTCAACAGCGGCGTGCTCGGCCTGAACGCCTTCGTCGCGCTCGGATCGACGAACCCGGCGAAGCTCTTCGGCCTCTTCCCGCGTAAGGGCACGATCGCGGTCGGCAGCGACGCCGACATCGTCGTCTGGGATCCGAAAGCAAAGCGCACAATTTCGGCGAAGACGCACCATATGAACGTTGACAACAGCGTCTTCGAAGGGATGACGGTGAAGGGTCGCCCACGTTACGTCTTCTCACGCGGAGCGATGGTCGCCGACGGCGAGAAGTTCGTCGGTACGAAGGGCGCAGGCAAACACGTGAAGAGCAACAAATTCTATCCGGTGCAGTTATGATACGTATCGGTTTGATACAGGCGCACAATGACGTCGATGGGAGCCGTCCCGTCGAGGAGCACAAGAAGGTCGCGATCGAGAAGCACGAGCGGCTCATTCGCGAGGCGAAACAGAAGGGCGCGCAGGTCGTCTGCCTGCAGGAAATCTTCTACGGGCCGTACTTCTGCACCGAGCAGACGACGAAGTGGTACGGCGCAACGGAATACATTCCGGACGGTCCGACGACGAAGCTCATGCAAAAGCTCGCGAAGGAGCTCGGCATCGTGCTCGTCGTGCCGATCTACGAGATCGAGGCGCCGGGTTTCTACTACAATACCGCGGCGGTCATCGATGCCGACGGACGATATCTCGGGAAGTATCGCAAGCACCACATCCCGCAGGTGCAGGCAGGCCCCGCAGGCTGCGGTTTCTGGGAGAAGTACTACTTCCGCCCCGGCAATCTCGGCTTTCCCGTCTTCGATACCGCTTTCGCAAAGGTCGGCGTTTACATCTGTTACGATCGTCACTTTCCGGAAGGCGCGCGCATTCTCGGGCTCAACGGCGCGGAGATCGTTTTCAATCCCTCGGCGACGGTGGCTGGGCTCTCGGAGTATCTCTGGAAACTCGAGCAGCCCGCGCATGCGGTTGCCAACGGCTACTACGTCGGCGCAATCAACCGCGTCGGCTTCGAGCCGCCGTGGAACATGGGCGAGTTCTACGGGCAGTCGTATCTCGTCGATCCGCGCGGCCAGTTCGTGGCGATAGGCAGTCGGGACAAAGATGAGGTCGTCGTCGGGGATATGGATCGCGACCTCATCCGCCAGGTTCGCGACACGTGGCAGTTCTATCGCGACCGCCGGCCGGAGGCCTACGAAGAGATGGTCACGCTCTGATGGCGGCCGCGGCGACGCAGGTGCAGATCGGCGATGTCGTCGTTCTCAGCGACGCCGCCGAGGCGCAAGCAGCGCGCGATCATTCGATGTGGAACGACGACTTGCGCCCCTGCTCGCTGCGCGAGCATTCCTGGCCTGCTTCGAAGTTCGCGTCGCTGTGGATCGGGATGTGCCTGTGCTTGCCGACGTACGCGCTCGCTGCAGGCATCTTCGCCACCGGCATGAGCTGGTGGGAAGCGGTGCTCACGATGCTGTCCGGCAGCTTCATCGTGATGGGCGCGATTCTTCTCGTCTCGCACGCCGGAACGAAGTTCGGGATTCCCTACCCGGTCTTCGCGCGGCTCTGGTTCGGCACGCGCGGCGCACACATTCCCGCGCTCGCGCGCGCGGTGATCGCGGCTGGATGGTTTGGCATCAACTCCTGGTTCGGCGGACAGGCGCTCGACGCAATCCTCGTGCGGCTCGTCCCCACGTGGTCCACCCTCGCGTGGCATGTGGGCTTGGCGTTTGCGATCTTCTGGGCGATCAACGTCGCAGTCGCGACGCGTGGGCCGCAAGCGATCGGAAGACTTGCGCAGATTTCTGCTCCCACACTCGCCTGCGGCGCGGTCGCGCTCTTCATCTGGGCAGTGCACTCGGCCGGGGGCTTCGGTCCGCTCCTCGCGCAGCCGGCAAGGATTCACGGCGCCGCATTCTGGGGCGCCTTCCTTCCCGAAGTCATCGCCGTTATCGCCTTCTGGGCGACGCTCGCTCTCAACATTCCCGATTACACGCGCTATGCGATCTCGCAGCGGGCGCAACTGCGCGGTCAGATTCTCTCGATGCCGCTCACGATGGCGCTGTTCTCTTTCCTCGCCATCATCGTTGCATCGGCGACGGCCGTACTCTACCACGTGCCCATGTGGCGTCCGATGGATCTCATCATGAAGTTTCCAACGCCGGTCGTCGTCATCGCGGGCATCATCATCATTCTCTCGTCCGTAACGATCAACGTCGGCGCAAACGTCATGGCACCGGCGCGCGCCTTTGAAAATCTCTGGCCGCGGCGCATTACCTTCGCGTGGGGCGCCGTCATCACGGGTCTGCTTTCGCTGGTCATGCAGCCCTGGTACCTGCTCTCGAGCTTCACAAGCTACATCTTCATCTGGCTCGGCGCGTACGGCGCGATGCTCGGCGCATTCGACGGCATAGCGATCGCGGATTATTGGCTCGTGCGCAAGCGACGCCTCGATCTCGCTCAGCTCTATGTTCCAAAGGGCATCTACGCGTACGCCGGCGGCGTCAATCTCTTCGCGATCGTCGCGCTTGCGATCGGGTGGCTTCTCGCGATTGCCGGCGCCGTCGCCCTCAGCGCGCACGCACCGTGGGCCGGCGGTGTGAACGGATTCTGTACGCGCCTCTCCTCGGGCGGCTGGGTCGTCAGCTTGATCGGAGGTCTCGTCGCGTACGCGCTCCTCATGCAGGGCAATCGCTCCACGATCTCGCAAGAGACATATGCCGCGATCACGCGTGCCGAAAGTTCGGCATCACACTCCGACGTCACGTGGAGCGCTCCCGTGACCGAGATACCATAGGTGACATTGCTATGAAAATGATGCAGAAAAACAATGCTGAGCGGGCGAAGCGTTACTTCTTCGCTTCGCAGCAAACGTACTACGAGGAGCCGCTGACGCTCGTCGGCGGCGACGGTTCGCGTGTGCGCGACGATGCGGGGAACGAGTACCTCGACGCCTTCGCGGGTATCTGCACGAACACGCTCGGATATGGTGACACCGAAGTCGCCGAGGCGGTCGCTGAGCAGGCGAGGCAGCTCATCCACGTCTCCACGCTCTACCTGACCGAGCCGATGCTCGACCTCGCGGAGAAGGTTGCGGAGATCGCGCCGGAGGGCATGACCAAGTCTTTCTTCTCCAACTCCGGCTCCGAAGCGAACGAGGTGGCAACACTCATCGCGCGCACCTCATCGCCGAAGAAATCCGTCGATCTGCTCTCGCTCGATCACGCCTACCATGGGCGCACGGCGTACACGGTTGCGCTCGCGGGGCAGAGTCAGTGGCGCAACTTCGCGACGCAGATGCCGCACGTTGCTTTCGTTCCGAACCCATACTGCTATCGCTGCCCACTCGGGATGACCTACCCGTCGTGCGAGATCGCGTGCGCGAAGTATGCGAAACGCGTCGTCGAGTCACAAACCGATGGTGCTCCGGCGGCGATGATTGCGGAGACGATCTCCGGCGTCGGCGGTATCATCGCGCCGCCGCCCGAGTACTTCAAGGTTTTAAGGGAAACGCTCGCGCCGTACGGCACTTTGCTCATCGCCGACGAGGTACAGGCCGGATGGGGGCGCCTCGGCGACGGCTGGTTCGGCATGGTTTCCTCGTACGATGTTGTTCCCGACATCATCACCTCGGCCAAGGGCCTGGGGAGCGGCTTCCCAATCGGGATCACGATCACGCGCCCGGAGCTCGCCGATACGTTCAAAGGGCCGCACATCAACACGTTCGGCGGAAACCCCGTTGCGACGCGCGCCGCGAACGTGACGCTCAACGTCATTGAGAAACGCGATCTCATCGCCAACTGTAAGCGTCGGGGAGAGGAGCTCATCGCGAGCCTGCGGGAGCTCGCAACGAGCTTCGACGTGATCGGCGACGTTCGCGGCAGAGGCCTGATGGTCGGTGTCGAGCTCGTGCACGATCGTAAGAGCAAAGCCGTTGCACCGGAGCTTACGAGCAAAGTGCTCGAGGAGATGCGCAAGCGGAAAGTGCTCGTCGGTAAGGGCGGGCGCTACGGCAACGTGTTGCGCATCCAGCCGCCGTTCATCTTCAGTAGCGACGACGTGCGCGAGTTCGTTCACGCGCTCAAGGAGTCTCTCGGCACGCTCTAGGGCCGTGTCATCCCGAGCGCTCGTAGCGCAGTCGCATGTCATCCTGAGCGCGCGTAGCGCAGTCGCATGTCATCCTGAGCGCGCGTAGCGCAGTCGAAGGATGGTCGGGCCGACTGGATTCGAACCAGCGATCTCAACACCCCCAGTGTTGCGCGTTAACCAAGCTACGCTACGGCCCGTCGCGAGCGCCATTTCTTCGGCGTGGCGTGCGGAACTCTTACCCCCCGGGGAACTGCGTGACGGGGCCGGTGCGGACCGAGAACGGCACGCGCCATGAGTCCTCGCAACGACCGTCTACCTCGACGCGCCACTCGTAGCGCGCTCCCGGCGTGAGCGGCATCGGCGGAAAGTTGACCGCGAAGCAGCCGTCGAGGGGCGTCCCGGGAACAAGCCCCGCCGGTCTTCCGGCTTCGAAAACAAAGGGGACCTCGACGTTCTGCTCCTCGCCGCTGGGAACGGTCGGAAAACGAACAGGCTGCCCGTCGGCGTCGACCAGGAGAATCTTCACGTTGAAACGGCGGTTCGCGTCGGACCACGGAATGGAAAGTTTTATTGCGACGGCCATCGGCGCCGGCTGCGGACCCGTGATCGACCACCCGCCCCCAAGCACGTAGAGCTTCCCGCCTACGGCCTGCGCGCAGTCGCAGAGTAGGATCGTGACGAGCACGAGCCGCTACCTTACTTGCGTCGAGCGCCGCCCACGGCGTCTTTGAGCGCCTTACCCGCAACGAAAGCCGGCACGTTGCGCGCGGCGATCTTGATACGCTCACCGGTCTTCGGATTGCGTCCCTCACGCGCTTTGCGTGACCGCACGACGAAGCTGCCGAACGGCGTGAGTGCGACGCGCTCGCCCTGCTTCAGCGCATCGCTGATGTGGTCAAGAATGAGATCGATGATGTGGCCGGCTTGGCGCCTCGACAACTCTCCACCGTCGGCGACTCTGTCAACGAGATCGGCTTTCGTCAAACTCTCTCTCCTTCACGGCAGCCTATACGCTACTCTTCCAGCATCTCCCGCAGGGCGTGCAGCGCGAGCCGGTAGGACCGGGCGCCGAAGCCCACGATGCTTCCCGCGCAGGCCGACGCGGTGACGCTCGTGCGCCGATGCGGCTCTCGGGCCGCGATGTTG
Source organism: Vulcanimicrobiota bacterium (assembly GCA_030041225.1). Lineage (GTDB taxonomy): Bacteria > Vulcanimicrobiota > Vulcanimicrobiia > Vulcanimicrobiales > Vulcanimicrobiaceae > Tyrphobacter. Next base: position 7,825 of record JASHOG010000073.1, read on the forward strand.
GTGAGATGGACTTCGATGACCGGTATGCGGATCGCCGCAATAGCATCAGCGATCGCGTATGAATAATGCGTGTACGCTCCCGGGTTGAGAACGATGCCGCGATACTCGGTGCGCGCAGCATGCAGCGCATCGATGATTGCGCTCTCCGAATTGTGCTGGACGCAGCGCACTTCGATACCGAGTTTTCTGCCCGTTTCGAGCAGGTCCGCGTCGATCTCGGCGAGCGTCTGCGTTCCGTAGAGCTGCGGCTCGCGCTCGCCAAGCAAGTTGAGGTTCGCTCCATGGATAACCAGAACGCGCATCGCCGTGATGCTTCTGGAAGGAAAAGGCGCAGCCCTCGAACGAGACGACGCGGTGCCCGATCGCGTTTCCAGCCTCTACTCGCCCGATGCGGGTATCGCCGTCATCGGAGCCTGCATACCCGAGCTCGTGCGCGAGATTCGCGATCTTCACGACCTCGCACCAACCGCGACCGCCGCGGTTGGACGTCTCGTCGCCGGAGCCGTGCTCTTCGGTTCAGGGCTCAAGGGGCGTGAACGCATCTCAATCCAGATCGCCGCCGACGGCCCTCTCGGCGACCTCTTCGCCGACGCGTGGCTCATCGACGAGCACACGCTCGGAGCCCGCGGTTATGCCCGCAATCCACGCATCGATCTCCCGCTCAACGCCCGCGGAAAGTTCGACGTTGCGGGCGCGCTCGGCTCCGGCTCGTTACAGGTGACGAAAACCTACGAAGTCGGCCAGCCGTATCGCGGCATCGTGCCGCTCATCTCGGGTGAGATCGCCGAGGACCTCACGGCGTATCTCGTACGATCGGAGCAGATTCCAAGCGCGGTTGCGCTCGGCGTCCTTGCAAATCCGTTGGGCGTCATCGCCGCCGGCGGTATTCTCGCGCAAGTCCTTCCCGGTAGCGACGATCGCGGCGTTGCGGAGCTCGAACGGCGCGCGCTTGCGCTCGCACCCGTGACAACACTGATGAGCGAAGGCGCCGACGCCGACGGCCTCGTTCACGCGCTCGCGGGCGATCTCACTCTACGCCGGCATCGCCGCCTCGACGTTCGCTTCGCGTGCCTTTGCTCGCGGGCGAAAGTAGAGGCCGCACTCGTAGGGCTCGGTGCCGAGGACCTCCGCCACATGGCAAGCGAGAACGAGACGACGCATGCAAGTTGTGAGTACTGCAAGCACGACTATGCGTTTAACTCCGACGAGCTCATCGCGCTCATCGCGAAGTAACGACTGCGCAAGAGAACAAAAATAAAGTCTAACCTTTAATTCTTCTTGACAACGTAGAACCGTTGCCGTATCTTGCTGAAAACCAGAGCTTGGTAAAGTTAGTCTGTTGACTAATAACCAGGACGACAACGTAATTTCAAGAGAGGACCACATGACACATCAGCGTCGGGCGCGCGACATGTGGCGCGTCGTTACAGTTGTATCTCTGATCGCAGCTCTTGCGAATTGTTCCGCGGGCGGAGTATCCGAAACCGGCACTCCCAGCAGAATCACACCGAATGGGCCATGTCCATTCAGTGCATCGGTTCGTCCTGAATCGTGCGGCGAAGGAGGGACCGGAGAGGTCAATTACGCGTTCAATGACGGCGTTTTTGACACCCTGACCACACTCAACCTGAGCAACGGAACCGCCTCCGGCACGGTTACCGACACGTCAAATAGCGAGAGTGGTACGACGTCCGGATCGGCGAACACGACGGCGGGGACCGACACGGCTACCATTAGCGCGGCGTGGATCGCTTCGCAGCCCATTACGTCAACGTACCTCGACGCAGATTACGTCACGAACGGCAACGACTCGCTTCCGGGCGGCGGCACGATGGTTGTCAACGAATCCGCGGACACGGCGACGGCCACCATCACGGCTTGGAATACGACCTGGACCGTGACGGGAGCCGCGGACCCGGACGGGACCGATGTGGACATCACCCTTGCTTCAGGTGGCCAGCAGTCGAGCTTCACCATTCCGGCAGATGAGTTTTACGATGCTCCCATCAGCACCGACGGTTCATCCTCCGACAGCGAGCACGTGCATGTTGAAGGGTCCACCGCAGCGACCATTGCGGCGGTGGCGGGCGGCGTTGCAGGCGTCGCCGGCATCGTCGCTGGGGTTGCTTCCTTCATACCAGGCGGACAAGGCGTAGCCGCCGTTGCCGGCACCGTCGTACTCATCGCGGGTGGAATCGCTGGGATCGCCGGCGCGATAAACTATTTCCAGAGCCAAAACAGCACGTCATCCGGCACCCCGCCCCCAAAAAACTAGAACCTTTGAGGAGAGATCCTTTGACATCATCTATACAGAGTCTCATCGGGCTCACGGGACTCGAGGTCGCCGTACTGACCGCCGGCCTCATGACCTTCAGCCGTCATAAGTCAGCTCTTACGGCCTTCGGACTGGCGTTCGGGGTAATAGGATTCCTAAGCGTGGCGGCGATTTGGGTCTCCGTAGCCCTCCGTGCTCTTCGTTAGGCGGCACCCTCTCGAGCTTGCGGTTACGCCGGGTGAACTCGGCGAAACTTCCGGCTTCCCACGGAGAAAACAGTCGGTTCCGTGGCATCCCAAACCGCCTTTGGATCGGTGATGAGCTCGCCGTTGCACCGCACACCGCCTCCTTTGATCAGGCGTTCGGCCTCACGACGGCTGCTCGCCAAGCCGGACGCGGCCAGCGTGGTCGTTATAGCAACTCGCGAGCCTTTCACTCCCTCAAACCGGAAATCAGGGACGTCTTCCGGGAGCTCTTTGCGCTGCACCGTGCGCTCGAAAAACTCGCGCGCACGGCCTGCTGCTCGTGCGTCGTGGTAGCGCTCGACGATGGCTACGGCGATCTGCTTCTTCTGCTCCATGGGGCCGAGCGACGTGCTGATGTCGCAAAAGGCCGCGTAGCGCGCGTACATGGGAATGAGCGCATCGGGAATCGACATCAGCTTACCGAACTGCACCTCCGGCGGCTCCGTCACGCCGACGTAGTTCCCGAGCGACTTGCTCATCTTCTGCACGCCGTCGAGACCGATGAGCAGCGGCAGCATCGCGCAAATCTGCGGCGGCTGTCCGAGCTCGCGCTGGTAGTGGCGCCCCATGAGCAGATTAAAAAGCTGATCGACGCCGCCGAGCTCGACGTCTGCCTCGACCATCACCGAATCATACGCCATCGCGATGGGATAGAGCAGCTCGTGCAGCGAGATCGCGTCGCCTGAGTCGTAGCGCTCGCGGAAGTCGTTGCGCTCGAGCATCTGTGCGACGGTCGTTTTCCCCGCAAGCCTGATGATATCGGTGAACGACAGGCGATCGAGCCACTCGGAGTTGTAACGAACGCTCACACGCTCGAGATCGAGCACGTGCGCCGCCTGCTCCCGGTAGCTGCGCATGTTCGCCTCGATCTCTTCGTGAGAAAGCTGCGGGCGCGTGATCTTCTTTCCGCTTGGATCACCGATTCGCGCGGTGAAATCGCCGATGATGAGCGTTACGTTGTGCCCACACTCGGCGAATCGCTGCAGCGCGTGGAGCACGACCATGAAGCCGAGATGGAGATCGGGACTCGTCGGGTCGATACCAAGCTTGACGTTGAGCGGCCTCCCCAGCTTCAGACGATCGCGTAACTCCGCGACGGTTTCGACGTGCTCGAAGCCATCGAGGAGATAGTCGGCGTCGGCGAAGTGCGCGGGCTGGCTCATCGAAGTTCGATGATTGTCACGCCGTTCGACCCTTCCTCCTCGGTGCCGTACCGAATGCTCGCAACGGCGGGATGGTCGCGCAGAAATGCTTGTAGCCCACGCCCGAGCATCCCGGTTCCCTTTCCGTGAATGAGGCGCAGAGGCGAGTGCCCTGCGAGCAACGCATCGTCGATCCAACGATCGACGATGGGCTCCGCCTCCGTGTACCGCTTCCCTCGAACGTCGAGCTCCACTCTCGCGGAGCGCGGCTGCAACTGCGTGCCGCTGAGCAGGAGGTCGAGCTTGACGCTGCGCGCTTGCCTCGGCTCCTCGGGTGCGAGGCCGAGCTCGCGCCGCATCTCTTCGAGCGTTCTCGTGAGCGCAGCGTTCTGCGCAGGCGTGACTCGCGCTCTCTTTGAACGCTGCTCCTGCGAGCGGCTCTCCAGCTCTCGTAGAAAATCGCGCAGCGCCTGTTGGAGTCGCGCCTCGGCGTGCTGAGCGAAGCGCGTGCGCTCCGCTTCGAGCGCGCCGTGCTCGCGACGTAGCACCGCGCGTTCCTCCTCACCTACACCCCGCTCGCGCTCCGCCGCCTCCAACTGCGCTTGGAGCTGTGCGCTGCGTGTAGCGAGCTGCTCGAGCGCCTGCTCGTACTCGCGCTCTCGTTCTTCGAGCAACTCCTCCGCCCGGGTAATCACGTCGCTCTCGATACCTCGCGAGCGCGCGAGAGGAAGGGAAAGCGACTGCCCGGGAATGCCGACGTCGAGCTGATACGCCGGCACGAACGTCTGCGTGTCGAAACGCACGCTCGCGTTTTGCGCCCCGTCGGCGGCATGTGCAAAGAGTTTCAGCTCCGTCGCATGCGTGGTGACGATCCCGCGAGCGCGCACTGCGAGCAGGCGCTCGAGAATCGCACGCGCCAGCGCCGCACCTGCAGAGGGTTCGGTGCCGGCACCGATCTCGTCGACGAGAAAGAGGGTTCGTTCACCGGCAAGAGCGAGCATCTCGCGCAGGCGGTCGAGGTGCGCGGAGAAGGTCGACGTATTCGCTGCAATCGATTGGTCGTCGCCGATGTCGGCAAAGAGACGTTCGAAACGGCCGATGCGGCTCCCCTCGCGTGCCGGAACCTGCATTCCCGCGTACGTCATCGCAACGAAGAGTCCGACCATCTTGAGCGTCACGGTCTTTCCGCCCATGTTCGGACCGCTGATGACGAGCAACCGCGTATCCTCGCCGATCGAAAGCGACTGCGCGACCGCGCGCTCACCGAGCAGCGGATGGCGGCCGTTCTCGATCTCGAGCACCGGTGAGTCGTCGAGGAGCGGCGCGACGGCGTCCATCGCCTGCGCGACGCGCGCCTTTGCGACCAGGAGATCGAGCACGGCAAGGATCTCGACGTTGCGCTCGATTGACGCGGCGCGAGTACCGACGAGCCGAGAGAGCTCGGCGAGGATGCGCTCGATCTCGCGCTGTTCCTCGATGTAGAGGGTACGCACACGGTTATTCGCCTCGAGCGCCGCGAGCGGTTCGACGAAGAGCGTCCTGCCGCTCGTGCTCGTGTCGTGCACGATGCCCGCGAACTCGCCGGCAAACTCTGCCTTGATCGGTACGACGAAACGCCCGTCGCGAATCGTGACCACGGCATCTTGGATGATGTTTGCGTACTTCGGCGAGCGCAGGATCGCCGCGACCCGGTCGCGGCTCTCATTTTCTGCTTGACGCAGATGCTTGCGGATGCGCCCGAGCGCCGCCGACGCGCGATCGCGAATCGCGTCACGGTCGTCGATCGCATCGGAGATCGCCCGGCGCACGTCGTCGACGGGCTCGTAGCCCTGCGTCGCGCCGCGTAGGGTCTCATCCTCGCGCACGGCCCGCGATGCGGCAGCGGCCGCGGCAACGGCCTCGCCGAGCAGGCGCAGCTCGCGCGCCGCGAGCACGCGCCCTTGAGCCGCAGCCGCCGTCAGCGGCTCGGTTTCGACCGCAGCGAGCACGTGCAGATCCGCGCTCTCGACACGTGCGCGCGCCGCTGCAACTCGCGCCTGCTCACGCCGGACGTCCTCGAAGTCGGCAGTGGGAAGCAATGCCGCACCATAGGCGCGCCCGCGCTCGGTCTGTGTCGCTCCAACGATGCGATCGCGCACTACGGCGAACTCCAAGACCTCGAGCGTTCGCTCGTCGGCAAGCATCATCGCGAGACTAACGGTCGAGCTTCTTCTTCATCAACTGGGCGACGAGCTGCGGATCGGCTTTGCCGCGTGAAGCTTTCATCACTTGCCCGACGAGGAATCCCACCACATTCGTCTTGCCGCTGCGGTAGTCGGCAACGACCTCGGGGTTTGCGCCGAGCACTTCCCCGACGAGCCTTTCGATGGCGACGGGGTCACTCGTCTGAGCAAGGCCTTCGCGCTCGACGATCAGCGATGGACGCTCCGACGTACTCGGCTCGAAGATCCGCTCCAGGAGCTCCTTTTGCACCTTCGAGTTGATCGCGTTCTCGGCTTTCAAGCGATGCAGCTCGGCAACGTAGGCCACGGAGGCGCCGGAGCTCGGTACAGTGAGCGTTCCGGCGTGTGCGTTCGCAAGCCGTGCCAGCTCCCCGAGGCGGTAGTTCGTCGCCTCGGGGACGCCGATCTCCGCCGCAAGGC
>JASHOG010000008.1 GCA_030041225.1 Vulcanimicrobiota bacterium
TGGGGCTGGCGCTGGCGTTAAGCGCTGAACTTGCACCTATCCGGATAGAGGACAGAGTATCACCGCGGCACAGTAGGTGCCGCGGTGATCGTGTACTAAGGAAGGCTCGCAGGGCAAGTGGCGGAACTGGCAGACGCGCTGGATTTAGGTTCCAGTGGGGTAACCCGTCAGAGTTCAAGTCTCTGCTTGCCCATGACAACGAGCATGCCTAGTGGGGGTCCCTCGACTCCGCTCGTTTCACTCGCGCCGCTCGGGATGACAGAAGTTGGAGGAGGAACGCCGCACCGAGGAGCGGGACAAACTTTAACAAGCGAGAGAATGACATGCGATGGCCGAAGAGACCGACGAGCGAAGCTAGGACGGCGAGAGCGAGGAGGCGGAGCAGCAGGAGCGAGCTAGGATGGCGAGCGACGAGCGTCTCGGAGGCCATTGCATGTCATTCTTGAGCGACCAGCGCGGAAGTAGCTCAGTGGTAGAGCATCGCCTTGCCAAGGCGAGGGTCGCGAGTTCGAATCTCGTCTTCCGCTGATCGTTTGACCGGTGCTCCGGTACCGAAGCAACACATGAGTTCCGATACAGCATCACGACTGATACGCCATGCTCCGACCGAGGTCGAGCTCGAGATCCCGCTCTCACCTGAGGAAGTTGCCGCAGCCGAGGAGCGTGCATTTGCGCGCCTCGTTCGTAAGGCGAAGCTCCCCGGTTTCCGTCCCGGGAAAGTGCCGCGCAGGCTCTTCGAGCAAACCTACGGCACGCAGACGATTCGCAGCGAGGCACTGGAGGACGTCGCCCCCGTCGCCTACGCGCGTGCGTTGAAGGAGCACGATCTCGAAGCACTCGATCGTCCGACGATCGAGCTTCTTCCCGAGGAGGAAGGGAAGCCGTCGCGGCTACGTGCACGGGTCGAGGTGCGCCCGGAGATCGAGCTCGGCGAGTACAAAGGTGTGCGTGTCACCGTGCCGCCCGCGCACGTGAGCGACGAAGACGTCGAGCGTGCGCTTCAAACGTTTGCGCGGGAGCACGCGACGCTCGTTCCGGTCAACCGTGCGGCGCGGCTCGGCGACATCGTGACGATCGATTACGAGGGGAGCATCGACGGCGAGCTTTTCGAGGGCGGCAGTGCGAAGCATCAGGAGACTCAACTCGAGGAGGAGCGATTCATCCCGGGATTCGCCGCCGGGATCAGTGGGATGACCTGCGGCGAGCGCAGGGAGTTCGATGCAACCTTTCCGGTCGATTACCCGAAAGCCGACTACGCTGGAAAGATCGCACGCTTCGCCGTCACCCTGCATGAAGTGAAGGTAGTCGACGTTCCGGCTCTCGATGATGAGTTGGCGAAGAGCGCGACGGAGTACGAGACGCTCGATGCTTTGCGTGCAGAGATGCGTAAGCGCTTGGAAGCGATTGCGAATAACCGGCGACGCCGCGTCATCGGAAACGCGGTGATGCAGCAGTTGTTGAATCGCGTGCGGGTCCCCGTTCCGCAGGGCCTGATCGAGCGTGAGGTGGAGTCGATGCTTGCCGAAACTGCGGAGCAGAGCAAAGCGAGCGGCACGAGCGAAGAGGAGTTGCGGCCACGTTTCCGTGAGGAGGCGAGCACGCGTGTCAAGGGGACGCTCCTGCTCGAGGCGATAGGAAGCGCCGAAGGGCTTGAGGCGTCGCCCACCGATATTCGTGCCGAGATCGAGGCGCTTGCGCGTAGCTACGGGCAGCCGCCCGAGCGGATGCGCGAGGCGATCGGCCGAAATCTTCGTCCGCTGAAGGAGGGGATCGTTCGCAGCAAGGCGCTCGAGTTGCTCATAGATCACGCTCACGTCGAGGACGCAGCTGAAGAAGGGTCAACGAAGGTTTAAGATTCCGTCAGGGCGGCACGCGGGTGCCGCATGAACCGCTAGAGTCTTTTTGGGAGTATCGCATCGCATGGGTCACCTGGTTCCAATGGTCGTCGAGCAGACCGCGCGCGGAGAGCGCGCCTACGACATCTACTCTCGTCTGCTCAAGGACCGCATCGTTTTCGTCGGTGGGCAGATCGACGACCACTTGGCGAATCTCGTGATCGCGCAGCTGCTTTTCCTTGAGAAGGAAGACCCCGAGAAAGACATCGATATGTACGTGAACTCGCCCGGCGGAAGCGTCACGGCGGGGCTTGCGGTCTATGATGCGATGCGCTTCATCAAACCGGACGTCGCGACGATCTGTATGGGCTTCGCCGCGTCGATGGGATCGGTGCTACTCACCGGCGGTGCGAAAGGGAAGCGGTACGCCCTTCCACATGCGAAGATCGTGATCCATCAGCCCTGGGTCTCGCAGATCGGGGGGCAAGCGACCGACGTGGAAATTGCCGCCCGCGACCTGGTCGCGACGAGGCAGACGATCGCTCAAATCTACGAGGCGACCACCGGCAAGGCGCTCGAGCAAGTCCTGAAGGACATCGATCGCGACTACTACATGTCCGCCGAGGAGGCCAAGGGATACGGGATAATCGACCACATCATCGAAAGTCGAGGGGCAATGCCTATGCCGGCCTAGCCGGCTACCGCGGGAGACCTGATGTTTCGTTTCGGAGAGGATAAAGGGCAACTGAAGTGCAGCTTCTGCGGCAAGTCGCAGGAGCAAGTGCGCAAGTTGATCGCGGGCCCCGGCGTGTACATCTGCGATGAGTGCATCGAGCTTTGCAACGAGATCATCGAGGAAGAGCTCTACAAGAACGCCGACGAGAACCTGCGCCTCCGAAACATCCCCAAGCCCAAAGAGATCAACCACATCCTGAACCAGTATGTGATCGGCCAGGAACGCGCGAAGAAAGCGCTGGCGGTCGCCGTCTACAATCACTACAAGCGCATCAACGCCGGTGTCAGCCCCGACGACGTCGAGCTGCAGAAGTCCAACATCCTGCTCGTCGGCCCGACTGGTTCCGGCAAAACGTACCTCGCGCAGACGCTTGCGAAGATTCTCGACGTACCGCTCGCGATGGCCGACGCCACCTCGCTCACGGAAGCCGGCTATGTCGGCGAAGACGTCGAGAACATTCTCCTCAAGCTCATCCAAGCCGCCGACTACGACGTGAAGCGCGCGGAGAAGGGCATCGTCTACATCGACGAGATCGACAAGATTGCGCGCAAGAGCGAGAATCCGTCGATCACGCGGGACGTTTCGGGCGAGGGCGTGCAGCAGGCACTGCTGAAGATCCTCGAAGGAACGACGGCGAACGTACCGCCGCAGGGCGGGCGTAAGCATCCGCACCAAGAGTTCATCCAGATCGATACGACGAACGTGCTCTTCATCTGCGGCGGGGCTTTCGACGGCCTCGATCGCATCGTCGAGTCGCGAGTCTCCGCGAACAACATGGGCTTCCGCGCGCGCCAGGACGGCAAACGAGAGACGCGCATCGGAAAGCTCCTGCAGCAGCTCATGCCGGAAGATCTCCTGCGTTACGGTCTGATCCCGGAGTTCATCGGACGCCTGCCGATCGTCGTCACGCTCGACGCACTCGACGAGCTCGCGCTACGGCGTATCCTTACCGAGCCGCGCAACGCCCTCGTCCGCCAGTTCCAAAAGATCATGGGCATGGACGGCGTCGACTTGCAGTTTACGAAGGACGCGCTGGTCTCGATCGCGGCAAAGGCGCAGGGACGTAAGACCGGAGCGCGCGGGCTGCGCTCGATTCTCGAAGAGGTCATGCTCGAGGTCATGTACGATCTACCCTCGCTGACCGGCGTGAAAAAGTGCGTCGTCAACAAGGACGTCATCGAGAAGCGCGAGCAGCCGACGATCATCTACCAGGAACAGAAGAAAGAGCCGGCATAAGTAGCACTCGTTTCGTCCACGCCGGTGTTGCCTCGGGGCTCATGTACCGTTGTACACTTCGCCCGCTCGGCGCCTCGGCCTGAACGAAACGAGAGCCAGTGCAAAGATCCGAGCGACCCTCCCCGTACGATCCGAAGGCCGTCGAGGGACGGCTTTACGAGCAATGGGAGAGTAGCGGCTACTTTCACGAGGAACCAGACCCCGCGCGGCCGCCCTTCATCATTTGTATGCCGCCGCCCAACGTGACCGGTCGCGCGCATCTCGGCCACGGATCGACGTACACGCCGATGGACGTGCTCGTGCGGTATCATCGCATGCTCGGCGACAATGCCGACTGGATTCCGGGAACCGACCATGCGGCGATCGCGACGGAAGCGCGCATCGTCGCGGAGCTCAAAGCGCAAGGTACGACGCGGGACGCGCTCGGACGCCGGCGCTTTCTAGAACGCGCGTGGGAGTGGTCGCGGACGTACGGCGGCGAGATCAACGAGGCATTTCGCGCGCTCGGCTTCGGCCCAGACTGGCAGCGCCTGCGCTTCACGATGGACGACGGGCTCTCCGCTGCGGTTCGCAAGGTCTTCGTGAAGCTCTATCGCGACGGCCTCATCTATCGCGGCAAGCGGCTCGTCAACTGGGATCCCGTCGCGAAAACGACGATCTCAGACGCCGAGGTCGAGCACGAGGAGCGCGACGCAGTCTTGTACTACGTGCGTTATCCCATTTGTGCTAATGCACAAACGGGTCCCCGAGAGTTTAACAGGCACTCCGCTCACGCTGCGCGCCCCCCACGGGCAAAGCCCGCGGGGTCCCCCGACCCGTTAACCACGTCCCATATTATCGTGGCGACGACGAGGCCGGAGACGATGCTCGGCGACGTCGCAGTTGCCGTGCATCCGGAGGACGAGCGCTACACCTCGCTCATCGGCAAGAGCGTGCTCGCGCCGCCGCTCCTCGAACGGAGCATTCCTATCATCGCCGACGCGTCGGTCGATCCGTCGTTCGGAACGGGAGCCGTGAAAGTGACACCGGCGCATGACGCCGCCGACTACGAGATCGGCGAGCGCCACGGCTTGGGGATGCCCAGCATCATGGGCCTCGACGCGCGCATCAGCGCAGCCGACGTTGATGTCGGCTCCTACGAGGGGTTGAGTCGCGAGGACGCTCGCCGCTGCGTCGTCGACGCGTTACGCGACCAGGGGTTACTCGTGAAGGAGGAGCCGTATCGCCACGCGATCGCGATCAGCGAGCGTACCGGCGCGGTGATCGAGCCGCTGCTGCTCGAGCAGTGGTTCGTCAAGACCACGCCGCTCGCGAAGGCTGCGCTCGACGCCTATCGCGACGGCCGCATACGCTTCGTCCCGGAGCGCTACGGGCGCACCTACGAGCAGTGGCTCACCCAAATCCGCGACTGGAACATCTCCCGGCAGGTATGGTGGGGGCATCAGCTTCCCGTTTGGTACACGGAGGCTGGTGAAATCGTCGTGGCCGAGTCGGAAGAGGAAGCGCTCGCGCAGGCGCAGCGCCTATATGCGACGGGCGATCTCACACGCGACCCCGACACACTCGACACCTGGTTCTCGAGCGCGCTTTGGCCGTTCTCGATCCTCGGCTGGCCCGAACAGACACAAGAGCTCGCCTGCTGGTACCCCTCGCAAGTGCTCGTCACGGGATACGAGATCATCTTTCTTTGGGTCGCACGCATGGTGATGCTCGGGCTCTACGTCATGGGGAAGGAACCGTTCGGCGCGGTTTTCGTGACGCCGCTCGTCTTCGACGCCCAAGGGCGCAAGATGTCGAAATCGCTCGGCAACGCGATCGATCCCATGGAGCTCGTGGAGAAGTACGGCGCCGACGCCTTTCGTATGGGAATGATGCGCCAACTGCGCCTCGAGGCGCAGGACGTGCGGTTCCAGGAGTCGCGCTGCGAAGAGGGGCGCAACTTCAACAACAAAATCTGGAACGCATCGCGTTACGCGCTCTCGCTCCCGGAAGCTCTTCCCGCTGCCCTCACGCTCCCAAAAGCGAACGCACTGACGCTTGCCGATCGTTGGATCCTCACGCGTCTGCACGACACGATCATCGAGGTCACGCAGCTCTTCGACGGATACGACTTCGGAAACGCGGCGGAGCGTCTCTGGCACTTCATCTGGTATGAGTTCTGCGATTGGTACGTCGAGGCAACGAAGCTCGAGACGTCAAAGCCGACCCGCGCCGCGGTGCTCAGCTTCGTGCTGAACAACACGATGCGGCTGCTCCACCCGATCGAGCCGTTCATCAGCGAGGAGGTTTGGCGCTTGCTGCCGCACGACGGCGAGACGATCATGACGGCAACCTGGCCCGATCCATTGGAGGTCCCCGTCGACCGTGATGCGGCAGATTCTTTTGCATGGGTCACGCGGCAGGTCGTTTGGCTTCGGAACGAACGGGCACATGGTGCAAAGGGGAAGCTCCTGTACAAGAGCGCCGTCACCGACGAACAGCGAGAGCTGATCGCGCACTTCTCGCGGTACGAGGGCCGGGAGAGGGATAACGCGTTTCATCTTGAGTTGTTTGGTCCCAACGTCTCCTCGGCGACGTTTACGATTCCGGTCTCCGGCGGCCGAATAGAGTTCGTAGGGAACAGGGACGAGCTGGTCCCCCGTCAGAAGAAGGAGATAGCGCGCCTGCGAAGCGAGGTCGAGCGCAGCGAACAGAAGTTGAGGAACGAGCGCTTCTTAGCGCATGCAAAAGACGATGTCGTCGAAATAGAGCGAGCGAAGCTCAAGGAGAACAGGGAAACTTTGCGGGCACTCGAGGCGGTGCTCTCTGAGCTGGAGAGTCAGGCATGAACGTGACGGAACGCAAAGTGATCATCGGTGCGCGCGAGCTCGAGCGCATGATCTCGCGCCTCGCTCAAGAGATTCTCGAGCCTGAGGAGTCGCAGAGCGGGACCGTGTTGCTCGGAGTGCGCCGCGGAGGAGAGGCACCGGCGGCGCGCATCGCGCGCGAGATCGCCCGAACCACGGGGCATCAGCCGGCTCTCGGCTTTCTCAACATCAGTCTCTACCGTGACGACCGCGTCGTGCACGAGCTCCCTGAGTCGCAGATTCCCGTCGATGTCGATGGTCGTATCGTCGTGATCGTCGACGACGTGCTCTACACGGGCAGAACGATTCGCTCGGCGCTGGACGCGGTCACCGACCTGGGGCGTCCCGCCGCGATCCGCCTCTGCGTGCTCATCGATCGGGGTCTACGCGAGCTGCCGATTCAACCGGATTACGTCGGGCGCGCCATAACGTCGAAGCGCGGCGAGCGCATCGAGGTGCGCCTCGGAGCCGAGCCTTCGAGCGACGACGAGGTCGCTGTTGCGGACACGCCGTAGCCTCCTCGATCTCGACGACTTGGCAGCCAATGAGCTGAACGAGGTCTTCGCTCGCGCCGCTGCATTCGAGAGGGAGAGGCCGGAGAAACGCCTCGCGGGTGTTGCGTGCGTGAACCTGTTCTTCGAACCTTCAACGCGCACGTTTACCTCCTTCAATCTTGCGGAGCTGCGGCTCGGAGGCGAGGTCGTAAACCTCGCGCCGAAAGACCTCAGCTATCTCAACAAGGGAGAGACGATCGAGGACACTGTGATCACGCTCTCGGCGATGGGGATCGGGGTCCTGGTCGTGCGTCATCCGGAGGAGGGCTTTCCCGCGAGCGTCGCGATGCACTTCGACGGCCATGTCGTGAACGCAGGCGACGGAACGCATGCACATCCGACGCAGGCGCTCCTCGATCTGTACACCCTGATCGAACAGTTCGGGTCGCTGCACAGCCGGAGCGTCGCCATCGTCGGTGATGTGGTGCACAGCCGGGTCGCGCGCTCGCTGCTCGCCGGTCTCAAACGGCTGGGGGCGAACGTGCGCCTCGTCGGGCCTGAGGTCTTCGTCCCCGAGCACTACGCCGAGAGCGCGGTCGCGGTCGAGCGCGATCTCGATCGCGTGCTGCCCGACGTCGATGCCGTGCTCTTGCTGCGCATCCAGCGCGAACGCTTCTCCGGGACGCCGGTCTCCGACGAGGAGTACATCGCGCGCTACCGGCTCGACGCACCGCGCCTGGCGAAGCTGCGAGACACGGCGATCGTCATGCATCCCGGACCGTACAATCGCGGCATCGAACTCGACGAGAGCGTGCTGCGCTTCCCCGGATGGCTCTACACGAGGCAGGTGATGCACGGCGTGAGCGTGCGCATGGCCGTGATCGACCTGCTCGTGAACGGCAGCGCGTAGAAAGCGCCTTGAGTTGCTCATCCGCGGCGGACGTTTGGTCGATCCGGTCGCGTCTGTCGACGGGCTGCGCGACGTTCGCGTGACTGACGTTGTCGTCGAGATCGGCGAGCACTTGGAGGCGATGCCGGGAGAGGAGATGAGCGATGCGACCGGCGCGATCGTAGCGCCGGGGTTCATCGATATGCACGTCCACCTACGCGAGCCCGGCGAGCCGCACAAGGAGCGCATCGAGACGGGAACGGAGGCGGCACTGCACGGCGGCTTCACTGCGGTGGCCTGCATGCCGAATACCCGTCCCCCAATCGACGACCTCGCGGCACTCGAGTCGCTCCTGGGGCTCCTTTCCCGTCGCGCGCGCTGCCGCGTCTATCCAATCGCCGCGATCACCCGCGCGTGCAACGGCGAGGAACCATGCGATCTTCGCGCGCTCGCACGGGCCGGCGCCGTTGCCTTCTCCGATGATGGACGCTGGACGCGTGACTCACGCGCCCTGGCAGAGGCGACGCACGCGGTACGCGACCTGGACGTAGCCTTCATCTCGCACTGCGAGCCCGAGGAGGCCGCTATCGCACGTGATTTGCTGCTGGCGCAGGCGAGCGAGAAGCGCTGGCACTTCGCGCATCTCTCGACGCGCGAGGGGCTCGAGATGCTGCGCGCAGCGCGAGCTCAGGGTCTGCCCGTGAGCGCAGAGGTGACGCCGCACCACCTTCTGTGCACGCAGGAGAGCGCGCTCGAGATGGGCGCAGCCTCGCGCGTGAATCCACCGCTGCGGAGGGAAGAGGATGTGCGTGCGCTACGGGAGGGTGTGCGTGACGGCTCGATCGACGCGTTCGCGAGCGATCACGCGCCGCACACCCTTGTCGAGAAGAATGGAGGCGCACCCGGATTCAGTGGGCTCGAGGTTGCCGTCGGCGCCTACGCAGCTGCGCTTCCGGATCTGGCGCTTTCGCGCTTCGTTTCGTTGCTTTCAGCGAACCCGGCGCGTATTCTGAATGTCGAGGGCGGAACGCTGCAGCGCGGATGCCCCGCGGACATCACGATCTTTCGCGACGAGCCTTGGCGTGTCGACACACGTGCCTTCGTCTCTCAAGGTACGTGCACGCCCTTCGACGGCGCGATATTTCCGCGCCGTGTCATCGCCACGATCGTCGGCGGCGAGATGCGATACCGTGCTTAGCGTCGTCACGAAGGCCGCGCTCGTGCTTGCCGACGGTAGCCGCTTCGAGGGCGAGGGTCTTGGCTACGAAGGGCTCGCGCTCGGTGAAGCCGTCTTCTACACCGGCATGACCGGGTACGAAGAGGCGCTGACGGATCCGTCGTACGCAGGCCAGATTCTTACCTTCACGTATCCGATGATCGGCAACTACGGTATCTCTGGTGACGCGGCGCAGTATCCGCGCGCCTGCGTCGCCGGCGCTGTGATGAAGCAGATCGCCCATCATCCCTCGCATCATCTCGCCCGCCGCAGCTTGGGCTCATGGCTCGACGACGAGCGCGTTCCCACGCTCACCAATGCCGACACGCGCGCGATCACTATCGCACTGCGCGAGCACGGCACGATCTGGGCTACGCTCGCGGTCGGAGAAGAGGCGCTGGAGGAGGCGGAGAGTGCCCTCGCGCGGTTCGTGCGCGGCGCTTCGACGCGCGAGCTCGTTCCGAGCGTCGCTACCGCCGTGGAGCGTGTAGAGGGAGACGATGAGGGGCCGCGCATTACGCTCATCGATTGTGGCGTGAAGCGCGCAGTTGTGCGCGAGCTTACCGCGCTCGGCGCGCAGGTCCGCGTGGTCCCGTACGACGCCGACGAAGCGACGATTCTCGAGAACGATCCGTCAGCGATCTTCATCTCTCCGGGGCCGGGCGATCCCACGGATCTTCAGCAAACGGTCGAGACGTTACGCGCGCTCGTCGGACGCAAGCCGCTCTACGGCATCTGCCTCGGCCATCAGCTGCTTGCGCTCGCCTGCGGCGCAAGGACCTATAAGCTTCCGTATGGGCATCGTGGCGGAAATCAGCCCGTGAAAGATACGCTGTACGACGAGGTGATCATCACGGCGCACAACCACGGCTATGCCGTCGATGCGGCGTCGCTGCCGGAGACGCTCGAGGCGACGATGACGAATCTCAACGACGCAACGAATGAAGGCTTCAGGCACACGCAATTTCCGCTTGCCGCGGTGCAGTTCCACCCTGAGGCGTCGCCTGGTCCTATGGATGCCAGGCGTATCTTCGAGCGCTGGCTGCGTGATGCGGGAATACTGTAGAGCGGCCGTCCTCGCACTGGTAAGCGCCGCACTCACGCAGACGGCGCAGGCGCAGAGCCTCCAGCACGTCATCGTCGAGAGCTTCACGCTCTCTGCCGATACGCTGCGGGCACGGGCCGGCGCGCCCTTTCATCTTCTTGTGACGCTGCGCCTTCGCGGGCGCGTCACGGACATAGAAAATCTGCAGCTGCCCTTGCTCGCGAGCCTGCAGGTGCTCGGCGACACGCGCACCATCGGCTCCTCGGCACGGGGCACGCTCTATCGCGAGGTCGTCACCGTTTCGGGGCCGGGGGGAACGGTCGCGATCTCGCCTGCGACGTTCGATGCGATCGATGCGCGCGACGGAAAGGCGAAGGAGTATTCCACCAATCCCCTTGAGCTCCATATTCAGCCGACAGCGACGCCCCCACGATCTCTCGCTTTGCTGGCGCGCGCTTTGATCGTCGGCGGCGTGGCGACCGCGTTGCTAGGCCTCTTCTTGATATGGAGAGCGTCGCGTCCCCGAGTCGTTCGGCGGGAACCGGAGCCGAAGCCGGAACCGGAGCGGCCGCCGACGGCGCAGGAGCTGCTACGCGAGGCGCTCGAGACGCTAGCTGCCGACCCGACGCGGCGAGGCGCGCTACGGGCACGCAACGCCGTACGACGGATGGTCGGCGCTCGCGACGGCGAAACGCTTGCCGACGTGATCGATCGTGCCGCGCAGCTCGACAGAAGGCTCGTTATCGCACTTCCTGCGCTCGAGCGCGCAGCGTTCACCGACGACGAAGATCTCGCGGGAGCGATCTCCGGTGCGCACGAGGCGCTGAAAGAGGCATCGAGATGAACGCAAAGCGCCCCGGCGACGTCATCGTCGCGCTGCACGAAACAATTGTTGGACAGCGTGGTGTCGTCGAGGCGCTCCTGCTTGGATTGCTTGGCGGCGGGCACGTGCTGCTCGAAGGGCCGCCGGGTCTCGCCAAGACCCTCGCTTGCCGCGCGCTTGCGGCTGCGCTCGAAGGGGAGTTCCGGCGCGTGCAGTTCACCCCCGACCTCCTTCCGAGCGACATCGTGGGAACGCGTGTCTTCGATCAGCGAGAGATGCGCTTCACGACGATGCTGGGCCCCATCTTCGCGAACGTCGTGCTCGCCGACGAGATCAACCGCGCACCCGCAAAGGTACAGTCGGCGCTGCTGGAAGCGATGCAGGAGCGGCAGGTTACGATCGGCCCGCAGAGTTTCCCGCTGCCCGATCCGTTCATCGTGATGGCGACGATGAATCCGTTCGATACCGACGGAACGTATCAGTTGCCGCTCGCGCAGATGGACCGTTTCCTCTTGCGCGCAGCGGTAGGGTATCCGGATCGCAAAGAGGAGCTCACGATTCTCGAGCGCTTTGCGATGAGCGAGACTGAGCTCGTCCGCGCTGTCGCTTCGATGCCCGACGTCCTCGCGTGGCGTGCTCAGGCGCACGGCGTACACGTGGAGGAGCGGCTCAAGCGTTACATCGTCGAGCTCGTTGCGGTGACGCGCGAACCGCACGAGTTCATCGAGCACGGAGCCTCACCGCGTGCGACCCTTGCGATCGCGAACCTGGCGCGTGCGAAAGCATTGCTTGCCGAGCGCGAGTATGCGATTCCGGACGACGTCCGCGCGGTCGCGCCGCTCGCGCTACGTCACCGCATCGACTTCAGCTATCGGATCGCTACGGAGGGTGTCTCGGCCGATCGCGTGCTCGAGTCGCTGATCGCCGCAGTGCCGCCGCCGTGACCGCTCGGGCTTCGCCCGCACAGGCGATCAGACGGGCGTTGTTGACTGGAAAACGCCGGCCGCACATGCCTGGCGGTTCACCGACGAATCGGCGCGGTGACGGCTACGAGTTCGTCGAGCTGCGCGGATACGTTCCGGGCGACGACGTGAGGCGCATCGATTGGGCTGCGTCGGCCCGCTCCGGTGAGTTGCAGACACGCATCGTGCTCGAAGACGTAGGCCTGACGCTTGCGGCGGTTCTCGACGACTCGCCTTCGATGTCAGTTGGGCGCACACGGCCGCTCCTCGACGCGGCGCGCGAAGCGCTCACTCTGTGGTATGAGGTCGCTGAGCCTGAAGATCGCTGCGTGCGTGTCATTGGGAACACGCTCCATCCCACCGGCGCGTTGCGAGGCGCCGCATCGGCGGCTGCGGCGCTCGGCGCAAAGGGGAACTTCGATCTGCAGGAGAGCCTAGAGACCGCGCGCTCTGCGCTGCGCGCCGGCGCGGCGCTGCTCGCCATCGGCGACTGGTTCGATCTTCGCGGCGACGCCGATGGCTTGCTCTACGCCCTCGCGCGTCGGTACGATTGCACGATGCTCCTCGCGCGCGACCCATGGTTCGACGGACTGACGCTTTCCGGCATCGTGCGCATACGCGGCGCCGAGGGCGGAGTGCTGCGCGCGTACGTCGGCAGGAACGAGCGAGAGCGTTACGCGCGTGCAGTACGCCGGCGCGAAGCGGAGCTGTGTCAACGCTTCACCCTCGCGGGTTGGCGCACAGGCATGCTCGAAGAGAGCAGTGGCTTCGCCTCGCTGGCAGCGACGTTCGGCGTACGTCTGGCGAGAGCGGGGTAGGCGCATGACGCTTGCGCACCCGCTGCGCTTCGCCTTCGCGCTGCTCGTTGCCGCTGCGCTCGCGCTGCTCTACACCGTGCTTACGCGGCGGAGGACCGCGCACGACCTTGCCTACTCGTCGATTACGTTTTGGACGGCGGCGGCGCAGCCCGGCCGCTGGATTCCGCGGCTTCTCGACGCAGGTTGGATGCTCGCCCTGCTCCTCCTCGCGCTGGCGCTCGGAGGCGTGCACCTGACCGCACCGATGCCGGTGCACGACGGCGCCGTCTTCATCTGCATCGATACGTCGGGGTCGATGGCAACGACCGACGTCTCTCCTACGCGCGCCGCAGCTGCGCTCAATGCTGCGCGCGCCTTCATCGAAGAGTCGGCGCCGGGAACGAGAATCGGGCTCATCACCTTCTCTGGCGGTGCCTCTATGATCCAACCGCTCTCCTCCGACCACGAGCAGGTCGAGGCCGCGCTCGCGCAGGTCCCGCCGCCCAACGGTGCGACCGCGATCGGCGACGCGCTGCGTCTTGCTGCCACGGCGCTTCCCGAGACCGGACACCGCCTCATCGTGCTCGTTACCGACGGCGTGAACAATACCGGTGTCGATCCCCTCGAGGTCGCGGAGTGGCTAGGCACGCAGCATGTTCCCGTCTACACGATCGGCATCGGTACGCCCAACGGCGGCTTCATCCCCGGAAGCGAAGACGAAGCGACGATCGACGAGGGGGCGCTGCGCGAGTACGCGCAAGTCAGCGGCGGCGCCTACGCCCGCGCCGAGGACGCTACGGAGCTCCACGATGCGCTCGCGCGCCTTGGCCGTATTACGAGCTTTGCGAAGCAGCGTGTCGACGCAACCGCCGGCTTTACGATCGCCGGCATCGTATTGCTCGTCACCACCTTCCTTACCGGTATGGGGCTAGGGAAGCTGTAGCTTGATGCAGAGCGTTCTCGTCATCGGCTCCGGGCCGATCGTCATCGGTCAGGCAGCTGAGTTCGACTATGCCGGCGTGCAGGCGTGCCGCGCACTACGCGAACAAGGCCGGCGTGTCGTGCTCGTCAACTCGAATCCCGCTACGATCATGACCGATCCCGAGATCGCAGATGCGGTCTACCTCGAGCCGCTCACCGTCGATTCTCTCAGCGAGATCATCGCGCGCGAGCGCCCGGATGCGCTTCTGCCGACGCTCGGCGGGCAGACCGGCTTGAATCTCGCCGTCGAGTTACACGAAGCGGGCGTGCTGGAACGCTATGCCGTACGGCTGCTCGGCACGCCTGTCGACTCCATCCGCCTGGCTGAAGACCGTGAGCGCTTCAAAGCGAAGATGATCGAGATCGGCGAGCCGGTTCCCGAGAGTTGCGTGGTCACCGAGATCGAGCGCGGCGTCGCCTTCGCGCGTGATGTCGGTTACCCGCTCGTCGTCCGTCCTGCGTACACGCTTGCCGGCACCGGCGGCGGCCTCGCCTACGACGAGGAGCAGTTGCGTGAAACGCTGCGCGCGGGTCTCGCGGCGAGCTTGATCGGCCAGGTGCTCCTCGAGACCTCGTTGCTTGGGTGGAAGGAGATCGAGTACGAGATCCTGCGCGACCGCGCCGACAACTGCATCGTCGTCTGCAACATGGAGAACCTTGACCCGGTCGGGATTCACACGGGTGACTCTATCGTCGTAGCGCCTTCGCAAACACTCTCCGATGTCGAGTATCACATGCTGCGTTCGGCGAGCCTGAACGTGATCCGCGCTCTTGGTGTCGAAGGTGGATGCAACATCCAGTTTGCGCTTCACCCCAATCGCAGCGAGTACACGATCATCGAGGTGAATCCGCGCCTCTCGCGGAGCTCCGCTCTCGCTTCGAAAGCGACGGGCTATCCGATCGCGAAGATCGCGACGCGCATCGCGCTCGGTCAACGCCTAGACGAGATCGAGAACCCGGTTACGGGCGTGACGAAAGCGGCCTACGAGCCGACGCTCGACTACGTGGTGGTGAAGATTCCTCGATGGCCCTTCGACAAGTTCCCGCTCGCGGATACGCGCCTCGGGACGCAGATGAAATCGACCGGCGAGGCGATGGGCATCGGACGTACCTTCCGCTCCGCACTGGTAAAGGCGGTACGCGGGCTCGACCTCGGGTACGAGTCCTTGCGGGATGTTCGCTTGAGCGAGTGGAGTGCTGCCGAGCTCGAGCGCGTCGTGGAAGAGGCTACGCACGAACGGCTCTTCGCCGTCTGTGAGCTGTTGCGACGTGCACAGGAGGCAGGCGGCGTCGAGCGCGCGATCGAGCGCATTCACGAGAGGAGCGCGATCGACCGCTTCTGGCTCTACGAGATCGCGGAGACGCTGCAGGAGAGAGAAGAGATGCGCAATCCGGACGACGCTGCGTTTCGAATGGTCGACACGGCTGCGGGTGAGTTTCCGGCCAAGTCGCCTTACTACTACCTTTCCTGGGGAGAGGCCGACGAGATGCGCGAACGCATGAATGGTTCACGTGGTGACGCGGTCGTCGTCGTCGGGAGCGGACCGATTCGCATCGGGCAAGGGATTGAGTTCGATTACAGTTGCGTACACGCGGCGTGGGCGCTGCGCGCTGCTGGGCGAAGAGCCGTCGTCGTGAACAACAACCCGGAGACGGTTTCGACGGATTTCGATATCTCCGATGCGCTCGTCTTCGAACCGCCGGGCGCGGACGAGGTGGAAGCAGCGTACCGCGCGACTCGCGCCGTGGGCGTGATGCTCGCCTTCGGCGGGCAGACGGCGATCAATCTCGCCGCCGAGCTCTCGCTGCGCGGCATTCGCATCGCAGGCAGCGACCGGCGCGCGCTCGACATGGCAGAGGATCGCGAGCAGTTCGATGCGGCGCTCGCGCGTCTGGGGGTTGCGCGCCCGCAGGGGCGAGCGGCAAGAACCTTCCGCGAGGCGCGTGCGATCGCACGCGAGCTCGGATTCCCGGTGCTGGTGCGCCCGTCGTTCGTCCTCGGCGGCCGCGCAATGGAGATCGTCCAAAATGAAGCACAGCTCGCATCGTACGCCGAGTCTGCGCCGCCGATCCGCCCCGATGCTCCGTTGCTCGTCGATCGTTACGTTGCGGGACTGGAGCTCGAGGTCGATGCCGTCTTCGACGGCAGCGACATTCTCGTCCCCGGTATCTTCGAGCACGTCGAGCGCGCCGGCATTCACTCGGGAGACTCGATCGCCGTCTATCCACCGCAACGTCTCGGCGCGGAGCAACAGCGGCACATCGTCGAGGTGACGACTGCGATCGCGCGCGAGCTGCGCATCGCCGGCCTCATCAACATTCAGTTCGTCTTGCAGAACGGGGAGCTCTTCATTATCGAGGCGAATCCAAGGGCGAGCCGGACGGTTCCGATCATACAAAAGGCAACCGGCATCAACATCGTCGCAGCAGCGACACGCGTTGCCCTCGGCGAGCGCTTGCGCGACATGGAGTACGGCATCGGGCTCGCTCCGGCACCGCCGTACGTCGTCGTCAAGATTCCGGTGTTTTCGTTCTCGAAGATGCGCGGCGTCGAGACGGCGCTCGGCCCAGAAATGAAATCGACGGGCGAGGTGCTCGGCGTCGATAGAAGCTTCGCAGGAGCGTTGCGCAAGGGTTTTCTTGCCGCCGGCATCCGCCTCCCGAAGGAGGGCGGCCGTATTCTCGTCTCGATCTCCGATGAGGAGAAGGAGAGTGCGGTACCCGTGCTCCGGCGATACGCGCAGCTCGGTCATCGGCTCGTTGCGACACCCGGCACGGCGGAGGTGCTGGAAGCTGCCGGCGTTGCGTGTGACCGTGTGAACAAGATGGCCGAGCCGTCGCCGAATGTGCTTGACCTGCTGTCTAGGCGCGCCGTCGATCTTGTGATCAATGACGCAAGGGGACCGCGCGAGATATCCGACGATTACAAGATTCGCCGGGCTGCGGTCGAAGCGAGTATCGCGTGTTTGAGCAGTCTGGATACGGCGAGCGCGCTCGCGGAGGCTCTGAGCGGCACGGCAGGCCCGCCCCGAAGCCTGCAAGAGTACCGTCAGCCTTTGTCCTCGGCGGCAACAGCAGCACACTCGCGTTCGTGAGCAGCTTTCGCGCCGACGGCGGCGCGATCACGGCATACGTAGTACCGATTGCCTGGACGCCGGCCGGCGCGGTGATCGGCGAGCAATGGGAATCGGTGCGCATTACGCTCTCGGGAATCGTCGATTGGGCCGATCGCACGTTTGCGCCGGAGGACGAGCGCTCCTTCATTGCTCCGGTGCGTGACATCGAGCTGCTCGCACGGATCGAGTGGTCGGCGCCTGCTCCGCAGGAACTTGACGAGGAGGCCGTGCTGAACCTCGATGATCTGCCGGAGGACGTTGCGGAAGCCTTCGCCCATGCACCGGGGCCGATTCTGCAGTGCGCCGTTTGCAGACGTCTCTGCGTGCGCGACGAGTTCGTCTGGAAAGAGCGACAGCTCTGTGCATGGGACTATCACTCCCAGGTTTTCGGAAAGCGCGGACCGTGGCGCGAGGAGCCGTATGAAGATCACCACTTCGAAACGCTTTCAAGCTGCGCATACGTCGCGCCGCAGCTCCTCGCCGAGCTCGGTGTCGAGGTCGCTCTCGCACTAGACGCGCCACGTGAGGAGACGGCGCGGCGACTCGTCAACGCGCTCCTGGAAGAGGAGCGGTCGCGTCCACACTTAGCCGTGCGTGTCGGCGGCGATGGTATTCGCGTTCTGCGGGAACAGAGCGGTTCGTGATCAACACGACGCTCCGGCGCTTCGCGTTTGTCGTCTTGCTGTGCTTTGCCGTACTGGCAGTGCGGCTCTGGTACATCGAGATCACGCAAGGGCCTACCATCTCATCGTACCCTTCGAATCCGCGGCATGTGGCGCTCCGGGCTGGGCGCGGTCGTGTCCTTGCGACCGACGGAACGCTCTTGGCATACTCGCAGGGAGGTCAACGCCTGTATCCTTTCGGTGCGGAGCTGGCGCATTCGGTGGGCTATGTCTCGGCACGCTACGGAGCGAGCGGCATCGAGGATGCCTACGATCAAGCGCTCTCTCCGCCGGACGTCTCAGGCGATCCGTTCGGCCAGCTCGAAGAGATTCGTGCTGCAATCGAAGGGCGCGCGACGATACTACACGGTGATGATGTCGTGACGACCATCGTTCCTGCGATCGAAGAGGAGCTCTACCGCCGTCTTGCGCGCTACCCGCGCGCCGCGGGCGTCGTGCTCGATCCTCACACCGGCGCCGTGCTCGCGATCGCCTCCGTGCCGTCGTTCGACCCGGCATCCATTGACGACGACTTTTCGGCACTGTCGACCGATCCAACGAGCCCGCTGCTGAATCGCGCAGCGCAGGGTCTCTACCCGCCGGGTTCGACGTTCAAGATGTTCACTGCCTCGGCCGCCCTCGATAGCGGCGCGGTCACACCCGATTCGCGGTTCGAAGATCCTGGATACCTTGTCATCGGCAACGCGGTGTTACACGACAACGAGGGTGAGGCGACCGGGTATCAGGACGTCACGACGGCATTTGCGCTCTCGAGTAACGTCGATTTCGGTCAGATTGCGCTGAGGACCGGCCTCGACACGTTCTACGAATATCTGCGGCGCTTCGGTATAGGAGCTCCGCTCGACTTTCAGATTCCCGCCTCGAGCAGTGACGTACCGCCGGAGGACGACGTGTCCGCAGGTGAGCTTGCGCAGATGGGCTTCGGCCAAGGCGCCCTACTCGTCACGCCGCTGCAAATGGCACTCATCGCTTCGACCATTGCGAACGGCGGCGATGAACCGCGACCCTACATCGTGCGACAGATTCGGCGCGGGGACGACGTGCTCTCCGCGTTCCCCGCCGGTACGCTTGCTTCGCCCATCTCGGCGGATACGGCCGACGAGGTGAAGAACATGATGGTCGCCGTGGTCGAACGTGGTACCGGCACCGTCGCAAGCCTGCCGGGCGTTACCGTTGCCGGCAAGACCGGAACGGCGACCAACCCGCACGGGCAACCGCACTCGTGGTTCGTCTGCTTCGCCCCCGCTGAGGACCCGCGCGCCGTGGTTGCGATCGTCGTCGAGAACGCGGGATATGGCGCGGCGGTTGCGGCGCCCATCGCACGAGACGTCCTCGCAGCCGCCCTTCAGAGCACGGCGGTAGGAACTCCCTGAGCGATGATCGAGCAGCAGACGTTCAACAATCGCTATCGTCTCGACCATCCGCTCGGCGAAGGTGGTATGGCGCGCGTGTACCTCGGCATCGATACGCTGCTACGCAGGCGAGTCGCTATCAAGGTGCTTCGCGAGCAGTACGCTGCCGACGAAGAGTTCGTGCGCCGCTTCTATCAAGAGGCGGAATCGGCCGCGAAGCTCTCCCATCCGAACATCGTCAACACCTACGATGTCGGGCGAGAGGGTGATCTCTACTACATCGTCATGGAGCTCGTCGACGGCCCGTCGCTCGCTGAAATTCTTGCGGCCGACGGAAAACTGCCGGAGCCGGTGGCGATCGACTACACCGTGCAGATTTGCACGGGCCTCGCCTACGCGCATCGTCAAGGTTTGCTTCACCGCGACATCAAGCCTGCGAACGTGCTCGTGACGAAGGATGACGTCGTGAAGCTCTCCGATTTCGGGATCGCTCGTGCGGTAACGCAGCACACGATGGCGTTGACGACTCCGGGTCTCGTGATGGGCAGCATCTACTACATTTCGCCGGAGCAGGCTCAGGGGCACGAGCTGCGCGAGGCATCTGATCTCTACAGCGTCGGCGTCGTCCTCTATCAGATGCTGACGGGAGAGCTTCCGTTTACGGGAGACTCGCCGGTGACGGTGGCGCTGAAGCAGATCAGCGATCCGGTACCGACGATTGACACGCAGAAGTACGGCGTGAGCCCGGCTCTCGCCGCGATTGTCAACAGGCTGTTGCAGAAATCGCCGGAGCATCGCTTCGGCTCGGCGAGCGAAGTTGCGTCGGCGTTGCGGGAGGCACGCGAACGGCCGAGCATTGCTGCCTACCGCATTCAAGACGACGCGCCGGCGCGAGTCTCGCCGCTCGAGCTTCCGCCGCGCCGCTCCAAGATGCCCGATCGGCGCTGGCGCGAGGAGGAGCGGCGGCGCCACGCCGGAGCGAACGCGGCGATCCTCGTGATCGCACTCGTCGCTGCGGTCGTGGTCGGCTTCTGGCTGCTCGGGCGCCCGCTTCCCGATTTCGGCGGTTCGACGATCGCCGTAGGGAACTACATAGGCGAGACGGACGTGCAGGCGGAGCAGCAGCTCTCCAATGCGGGGCTGGGCACGCGGATATTCCACAGCAGCAGCAACACCGTAGCACTTGCTCACGTCATTCGACAAAACCCGGCGCCCGGGACGATCGTCGCCAAGAGTGCGGTCGTCGAGCTTTTCATCAGTAACGGGCTTCCGACACTCGGACTGCGTGACGTTCGCGGCTTCTCCGAAGGTGACGCAGAACGAATTCTCCGCGAGGACAAGTTTATCGTTCGTATCTTCCAGCGGTACGACAACGCGGCGAAGGGCAGCGTCGTCGACCAACACCCTGCGCCCGGCGCGCGGGTGCGTGAAGGAAGCTCGATCACGCTCGTCGTCTCGGAGGGCCCGCAGCCCACGCAGATTCCGAACTTTGTCGGGATGCCCGTGGATCGCGCGCAGGCGCTTGCGGCGCACCTCGGCATCACGCTCGATAGCTCTCAACAAGTCGCGATTCCAGGCGAACCCGGGAACACGATCGCCTCGCAGGATCCGGCTCCCGGTGGGAGCATCGCGCACGGCGGCGTCGTGCACGTCGCAGTGAACATGTTCTCGAACGCATCCGCGGCGCCGATCGCCGGTGGGACCGTCGTGCCGAACGTCGTTGGAGCGACCTACGCCAACGCGCTCCAGACGCTCGAGCAGGCGGGAT
The DNA here is from genome assembly GCA_030041225.1 of Vulcanimicrobiota bacterium. Lineage (GTDB taxonomy): Bacteria > Vulcanimicrobiota > Vulcanimicrobiia > Vulcanimicrobiales > Vulcanimicrobiaceae > Tyrphobacter. The sequence goes on from JASHOG010000008.1 coordinate 20,780, forward strand.
TTACGGTTTCGATTCAGTTCTCGATCCAGCAGGACGCAAACGGCAGTATTATCGGTGAGCAGCCGCAAGGGGGAGCGCAGGCTCCCTCCGGATCGCGTATCGCCGTTACACTCTCCGTTCCCGGAGAGGTCCCCGACACTGACGGCTTAAGCGTCGATCAGGCGCGCGCGCTGCTGCAAGCCGCCGGGTATTCCGTCGAGTCGCTGCGGTACACGACCGAAGGCGCGGGCGGTCGCGTCGTCGGAACCGATCCGATCGCCGGGACCTCACTTGTGCCCGGCGGCAGCGTCGTGCTCGTGGTGAACGCGCAGTAGTGAGGATCCTCGGCATTGACCCCGCGCTGCGCGTCACGGGATACGGCGTGATCGACGGGAACGGCTCCGGTGTGAGGCTCGTCGAGGCCGGCGTCGTAGCACCTTCAACGGAGGCGCTCGAAATGCGCTTGCAGCAGCTGCACGCGGCCATGTGCGAAATCATCGCGCAGACGCGACCGGACGTGGTCGTCATCGAGGAGCTGTATGCGACGTATAAGAGCCCTGCGACCGCAATCCTCATGGGACATGCGCGCGGTGTCCTCGCGCTCGCAAGCGCACAGGCGGGAATTCCCGTGCGCACGATCGGGCATGCTCACGTGAAGCGCGCGCTCGTCGGCTCGGGTAGCGCTCGCAAGGAGCAGGTCGGTGCGATGGTTGCACGACTGCTCGGTCTAGAGAGGCGGCCGCACCCCCACGACGTCTCCGACGCGCTCGCGATCGCGCTTGCCTTCCATCACCGGCACGGTCATGTTCTCGCGCATTGAGGGCACGCTCGTCGAGCGTCGAGCAGATGGCGTGGTCGTGGACGTCTCAGGGCTCGGCTACGAGATTATGCTGCCGCCGTGCGTCGCCGAGCGCGTACCGAGCGAGACCGGCGCGCGGATCGCGCTCGAGGTGTACTCGGTGTTGAACCTTGACGGAAAGAGCGGGCGCGTCACGTACTACGGCTTTCACAACGCGGTGGAGCGCGCGTTCTTCGAGGCGCTGCTCACGGTTGCGTCGATCGGTCCGCGGTCGGCTGCGCGGGCCTTCTCGCAGCCGATGTCGGCGATTGCGCGAGCGATCGACGACGGGGATCACGCGTTCTTGCGCAGGCTGCCCGGCATCGGCGAGCAGAAGGCACGCGATATCGTCGCGAAGCTGCAGGGGAAGGTGGCGCGCTTCCTGCTCATTCAAGACGCGCAGGCGCCGGCGCCTCCGAAGCGTGCGATGCCGGAGTTCGCGGAAGAGGCGCTCGCAGTACTTCTGCAGCTCGAATATCGCCGCTCGGAGGCGGAGGCAATGATTCGCGAGACGCTCGCCTCAGCACCGGCGGTGCATGACGCTGAAGCGCTCCTGGCCGAGATTTATCGCCGCCGTGCGCGGCGTGAAGCAATCGCGTGAGCAGCGAGGTACGCAAGCGCGTGCTCGGGCCGGAGCCGGCGCGCGTCGTCGAAGCGCAAGAGAGACTCGAAGAGGAGGTCTATACTGCCTCCCTGCGCCCGCGCAGCTTTGCCGAGTACGTGGGACAAGACCAGGTCGTCGAGAACCTGCACATCGCGATCGCAGCAGCAAAACGGCGCGACGAGCCGCTGGAGCACGTGCTCTTCTACGGTCCGCCGGGACTCGGGAAGACGACGCTCGCGGGACTCATCGCGCGCGAGATCAACGCGAACTTTCGGCCGACCAGCGGCCCGACGCTCGAGAAGCCGAAGGACCTCGTCGGCATCCTCACCTCGCTCGAAGAGGGTGATGTTCTCTTCATCGACGAGGTGCATCGCTTGGGCAGTGTCGTCGAAGAGTTTCTCTATCCGGCTATGGAGGAGTTTCAGATCGACTTCCTCGTCGATCGGGGTGCCTACGCGAAGACGCTCAAGCTTCCGCTGAAGCGCTTCACGCTCGTCGGCGCAACGACGCGCGCGGGCATGCTCTCGGCGCCGCTGCGCGAACGCTTCGGGATCGTGCAGCACCTCGACTACTATGGCACCGAGGCGCTCGAGCGCATCGTACAGCGTTCGGCGCTCATGCTCGGCGTGCCGATCGAGAGTGAAGGTGCGCAAACGATCGCGGCTCGCAGCCGTGGCACGCCGCGTGTTGCAAACCGTCTGCTGCGTCGCGTGCGCGACTACGCGCAGGTCAAGGCGAGCGGCACGATCACCCGAACCGTGGCCGCCGACGCGCTCCAGCGAGAGGGAGTCGACGAGGCCGGGCTCGATCGCCTCGACCGCGCTTTCTTGCGAACGATCATCGAGCAGTATCACGGCGGCCCGGTCGGGATCGCCGCGATCGCAGCGACCCTAAGTGAGGACGCGGAAACGCTCGAAGACGTTGTCGAGCCCTATCTCTTGAAGGAGGGTTACATCCGGCGTACGGCCAGCGGAAGGAAGGCGACGGCACAGGCGTATAGCCACCTGGGCGTCGCGCCACCGTCGAGCGCGCAGCCTGAATTGTTCTCGTGAAGCGGCGTGGGTTTCTCGCCGTTTCGGGCGCCGCGATATGCGTCCCGCTCTTGGGCGCGGTGCGTATGGAGCCACAGTTGCGCGTGCTACTCGGCACCGGCGACGCGCGGCCGCTCTCAGGCGGCGGCTTCGCGTTCGATGGTCTCGCCTATCGCGGTAGCTTCGAGCGTCTCTCGGACGGAAGCATCGTGAACGTCATCACGCTCGAGGAGTACCTCTACAGCGTCGTGCCACGCGAGATGTCGCCGTCGTGGCCCGAGCAAGCGCTGCAGGTCCAAGCGATCTGCGCACGCACCTACGTCCTTCGTCGAGTGGACCCGCGGCGACCGTACGATATCGTACCGTCGGATATGGCGCAGGTGTACGAGGGCGTGCGTGCCGAGTCGCCTCCCGGACGCGCAGCGGTTGACGCTACCTCAGGTACGATTCTACGCTACGGCGGTGAGTACGCGCAGGTTGCGTTCTCCTCGTGTTGCGGCGGGCACACCGAGTCCGCGTCCGACGCGTGGGGCGGTGCACCGATAGGCTACCTCTCGGGGGTGGTGTGTCCGTATTGCACGGCCTCACCACAGTACTACTGGTCGCGCGACATTGCGCTCGCCGAGATCATCAGAGCGCTTGGGCTGCAGCAAGAGACGATCGGGGAAACGTATGGTGTTTCGATTCCGTCGTTCGACCAGAGCGGTCGCGCGCGCGATTTCATGCTGGACAGAGGCTCGAATGAAGCACCGACGGTCGCCCGAGGCGAAGATCTACGCAGGCTGCTGGGTCCGAAGCTCTTGCCTTCGCTCCTGATCACGAAATGTTCGTTGGACGCATCGCAAGACGCATGGACGGCGAACGTGCACCTCGAGGGGCGCGGCAACGGCCATGGTGTCGGCCTGTGCCAATGGGGAGCGCGCGGCGCTGCGCTCGTCGACGGCTCCGTCGAGGGCATCACCAACTTCTACTTTCCAGGAACGAGCATCGACAGATGGACGAGCGTCTCGTCGCGGCCTACGACTACGAACTTCCAGCTTCGCTGATAGCCCAGGAGCCCGCGGCTCACCGTGACGAGGCGCGGCTCATGGTGTTGGGCCGTTCGGGGGAGGAAGATCGTCGCTTCAGCGATCTTCCCGATCTGCTCGAACCCGGCGACCTTCTCGTATTGAACGAAACGCGCGTGATCGCGGCGCGGCTGCACGCGCGGCGCCGGAGCGGTGGCAAGGTCGAGATTCTCTTGCTGCATCCGGTAGGGTCGGCGCGTTACGACCCGCAAGCGCGCTCGTGGAGGGTGCTTCTGCGTCCTGCGAAGCGCGTTCACGTGAGCGAGCGCTTGCGCCTGATCGACGCCAACGATGACGCGATCGGTGACGCGGTCGTCACGGCCACTCATAGCGAAGGCGTCGGAGAGCTGCGCTTCGAGCTTGTCGCGGACGACTTCGAGTCGTACCTCGCGCATGCGGGGCGCCTCGCGCTTCCGCCTTACATCCATAACGACTCGGATGAAGCGCAGGAGCGGTATCAAACGGTTTTCGCTCGCGTTCCAGGCAGCATCGCGGCGCCGACCGCGGCGCTGCACTTCACGCGGGAGCTCTTCGAGCGCCTTACCGCGAGCGGCATCGGCATGACGAAGCTGACGCTCGACGTTGGGCTGGGCACGTTTCGCCCGATGCAGAGCATGCGGCTCGACGAGCACGAGATGCACGCGGAGGCGTACTCGATCACGCCGCAGACCCTGAGACGTATCCTCGAAACACGTGCCGCAGGCAGGCGGGTGGTGGCGGTCGGGACGACGGTCGTTCGCGCGTTGGAAGGAAACGTCGTCGAACACGGGGCTCTGCGCGCCGGAGAGTTCACGACCTCTCTCTTCATCACACCCGGCTTCGACTTCCACGTGGTCGATGCGATGGTGACGAACTTTCACCTGCCGCGTTCGACGCTGCTCGTGCTCGTCAGCGCCTTTGCGGGGCGAGAGCGAATCCTTCGTGCGTACAGGGAAGCAATGGAGCGCGGCTATCGATTCTACTCTTTCGGAGATGCGATGCTCATCGTATGAAGTACGTTGCTTACGATCAGGACGGTGGACCGGAGGTTCTCCACGTCGCGGAGATGGATTCGCCGCAGCCGCGTGAGGGAGAGGTGCGCATCGCTGTTGAGGCCGCAGGTGTCTCGCGCGCCGACGTCATGCAACGCCGCGGAGAGTACCCGCCGCCGGCGGGGGCTTCTCCGATCTTGGGGCTCGACGTCGCCGGCACGATCTGCGCGCTCGGCGAGGGCGTCAGCGCGTGGCACCTCGGCGACCGCGTCTGCGCGCTCGTTACCGGCGGCGGCTACGCAGAACAGGTCTGTACGCCCGCGGGGATGGTCCTGCCCATTCCTGACGGGTGGAGCGCGATCGAGGCGGCGACGTTACCGGAGAACGGATTCACCGTCTTCGACAACATGGTGACGCGTGCGCGCCTGCGCAGGGCCGACATCGTACTCGTGCACGGGGGGACGAGCGGTATCGGTTCCACGGCGATCATGTTCGCAAGGGCGCTGGGCGCTCGCGTGATCGCGACCGCCGGGAGCGCGCAGAAGTGCGCCTCATGCCTGAACATCGGCGCGGATGAGGCGATCCACTACAAAACGCAGGATTTCGTGGAAGAGACGCTGCGAATCACCGCCGCGCGCGGCGTTGACGTCGTGGTCGATATCGTCTGCGGGCCGTATCTCGCGCGCGATATTATGGCGCTTGCGTTCGACGGACGGATCGCGTGCATCGCGGTTCAGGGAGGCCCGAAAGCGGAGCTTTACATCCCCGCGCTCATGCACAAGCGCGGCACGATCTTCGGCACCTCACTTCGACCGCGGACACCGCAGGAGAAGAAGGCGATCGCCGACGGCCTGCGCGAGCGGATCTGGCCGCTCTTAGCAGCGCGCGACCCGATCAAGCCGCTCGTCGACAGCGTGTACTCTTTCGAGGAGGCGGCGGAAGCGCATCGCAGGATGGAGGCCTCCGCCCACATCGGAAAGATTGTGCTCGTCCCGGCAAAGTAATCGGCAAGAGCGAAGGGCCTTAGCGATAAACTTGCTCTACGGCTACGAAGAGCGCGTGGGGCCCGGTGGCCATGAACCAGAGCATCGGGATCGAGAGCATCGTGTTGACGCGAGAGGCGAGAAATGCAACGCGGCGTGCGCGGGCCTTCTGTTCGTCGGTTGCAGGAACGATACCGAGAATTTTCTTTTGATTCTGCCAGATCGGTCCCCAAACGTTGATGAGCATGATCGTTCCTAGCCACGCGCCGAGGCCGATGGGAATGAATATCGAGCGCTGGAAGAGGAACGCACCGGTGAAGCCGTTGACGCCGCCGGAGTTGACGGTGCTGAGAAGACCCGCACCGGCGAGCCACGTCACGAGTGCCGACCAACGAAAGAAGAAGAGCGCGCGCGGCACGACATACTTCCCGATTGGCGCGGCCTCGCCCGCGGCGGTCGCCTGCTTTACCGCATCGACGTTGACGAAGTTAAAGAAGTAGAGCAAGCCGATCCACATGACGCCCGCAAAGATGTGAATCCAGCGCAGAATGGGCTCAAGCCACATCGTCAGATTCCTCCGTGCAAAACGGGGCCTGCGATGTAATAGAGGATGACGGTCAAGATGATGCCGCAGATCACCGTCCCCGCCAAGGAGTCCAAAGGATTCTTCACGTGTACACCTCCGTTACTCGGCCTCTTGCTCCGCCAGGGAGCGCGACCCCTTCGTCGATGAGCACCCGAGCGGCGTGTCGCGGGTAAGAGGGAGGCCATGAAACTCTATGCACCACTGCGAACATACACACCGAAAAAGTGGGACCTGAGTGGCCTGCAGGGCATCTCAGATGCCACGCTTGAGACACATTTTTCGCTCTACGAGGGCTACGTCAAGAACGCGAACCTGCTCAACGAGCGCTTGGCGGAGCTGCGCGAGCGCGGTGAGAATAAGGCTGCGCAACCTTCCTTTTGCGAGATCGTCCGCCGCCTCGGCTTCGAGTACAACGGCATGAGGCTGCACGAGCTCTACTTCGACAACATGAAGAAGAAGCCGGAGGAGCTGACAACGGGAAGGCTTTACGAGATGCTCGGGCAGGCGTTCGGCGGCTTCGAGGAGTGGAAGCGCGATTTCATGGCCGTCGGAGGCATGCGCGGTATCGGGTGGGCGATCTCGTACCAAGATCCGGTGAACCATCAGATCACGAATCACTGGGTCAGCGACCACGAGTACGGGAACGTTGCCGGCTTCGTGCCGATTCTCGTTATGGACGTGTGGGAACACGCCTGGATCAGGGATTACAAGCCGGCCGAGAAGAGCACGTACATCGAGGCATTCTTCCGTCACATCGACTGGGATGCTTGCGAGTCGCGACTCTCGTAACTGCTCTCTTCGGGCTTCGAAAAGCCTCAGTTAGGGCGCCGGCGCGACGGTGATCGATTTGGCGTTCGTGTAGAAAACGAGACCAGGCGGTGCGTCCGGCTGCTTGCGGACGTGTTTGCGATGCGTATAATCCACCGTCACCTTGGTGCTCGCAGCGGCTCTCGAGTGCTTTGCTGCGAGCGAGGCGGCAAAAGCGATGTCTCCTTGCGGCGGAGCGGCGCGGTCGTCACGCGTCAGGATGACGTGCGCTCCGGGCGCGCCGCGTACGTGAAACCAAAGGTCGTTCGGACGTGCGACGCGGAACGTGAGCTCCGCATTCTCGAGCGGCGAACGGCCGACGAGCACGCGCGAGCCGTGCTCGGTTCGCCATTCGAGTGGCGTACGGCGTTTACGGCGTGCTGGAGCGACCTCGCGGCGGCGCGTGGCGGGCTGCATCGAGGCAAAGGCACTCTCGATGTCGACGAGGTGCTCGTCGGGCGCGTGATCCGTTTCCCAGAGAAGCATCTCGAGGGAGTCGCGTTCACGCTCGAGCTGCGCCCTACGACGCGCGATGTGCGGAAGCGCGGCGGTAAGCTTGCGATAGCGTGCGAAGAGCTCCGCAGCTTCTCTTTTGCGCGCCTCGCGTTCGTCTGCTGAGAGCTCGTGCAGTGTCGCATAGATATGCTCGCCTTGAACGCGGACGGCTTCGCGCTCTTGAAGGTCGTTCGTGCGAGCGTCGAGGGTCTTGAGTGCGGCGGCGTTCTTGCGATGCCGCGCATCGATGCGTCGCCTGATGGCGGCACGGCGCCGCTGCGTGCGTACGCTCTCGCCGGCACCGATCCGAGCCGCGCGATCTTGAGCGAGGAGAGCGAGCACGGACGTTTCCGGTGGAATGTCGAGCAGCTCCGATATGCGCGCCGTTCTCGGCAATGGCGGCAACACGTACTTCGCACCGGGCAACGTCGGGCGCGTGCTGTGCGCGAGGTCGAACTCTTGCGCTGCTGCAAGAACGCGCTCGTCTTTCACGAGCACGGCGTTGCCGAAACGTGGGACGAGCTCGATGTAAAGGTCCACTTCATCATCGACGCCGAACCGCGAACGCGTGCGGAAGGTAATTTTCAGCAGACGATCGTGCGTTCTCGCCTCGATCCGTGCGACGACTCTCCCACGCAGCACCCTCGCGAGCGTGCGCGCGAAGGTCGGCTCTCTCGCGGTTCCGAGCCCTCCGCTCTCGACCGTGACGACGGGCGGTGAGCCGAAGAGGTCGAGGCAAAGCAGTGAGCTTGCACCCCGCAACCAGAGAAGAAGCGCAGGACGCCCGTCGTCGAGCGTCCCGGCATCCTGGACGCGGGCTCCTCGAAATCGCTCGTCCAGCTCGCAGGCAAGGCGGCGCACCAGCGCCCAATCGGTGCGCATGGGCGCATATCGTTCGTTCGGCATCACGATGGCCCTCGCCGCGCTTGGAGCATGCGCGTCGGGGCCACCGCATCCTCAGGGTTGGCAGCTGGGGAGCAACGGAACCTGGACGACGACAAGCGGCGCCGGCGTCGAATGGTATCGGTATCGCTCCTATGCAACACAAGGCTCCCTATCGGACCTGGCCTCGAGCCAGGCGGTCGAGACGGTCCAGCGCTATCGCGGTGCGCGCTTGCTCCGCAGTATTCCGTTTTCGGCCTGCCCAGGCGAGGCAGGTGTCGCCACCTACAACCTCCCCCATCGCCGAGTGCTGGAGGTCGCTTTCAGCGTGAACTCGGGCATGGCCATTCGCGCCGAGTACGAGCGCCCTGCCTCCGTCGTTGACGCGGCGGCGGTCACCGCAGCCTTCCGGCAGGCGGTCTGCTTTACGCTGTGAAACAAGGGCCGGGGCTTCTCTTCGTCGTTTCGGGACCCTCCGGGGCTGGGAAGGATACGCTTGTCGACGCGCTCCTCGCGCGTAGCCCGCAGTTACGGTACTCAGTATCGGCGACGACGCGTGAACCGCGACCCGGAGAGATCGAAGGTCAGCACTACTTCTTTCTTACGAGAGAGGAGTTCGAGAGGCGCCGCGAAGCCGGCGCGTTTCTCGAGTGGCGAGACTACAACGGCAACCTCTACGGGACACCGCGGGATTACGTCGAGCAAACGGTCGCCGAGGGCTACGACGTGATCATGAAGCCTGAGGTGAACGGCGCGCTTGCCGTCCAGAGAGCGTACCCGGCGGCGGTGCTGATCTTCCTGGTACCGGACCGCTTCTCGTACTTGGGCGAGCGTCTCCTAGCGCGCAGGACGGAGACGAACGAAGAGATCGCGCATCGCCTCGAGATTGCGCATCAGGAGATGGAGTTCATACGGAGCTTCGATTACATCGTGATCAACGAGCAGCACCGCTCCGAGGAAGCGGTGGAGGATCTCGCGGCGGTGCTCCATGCGGAGCGCTTCCGGATCCACCGGTACACCGACGACCGGCTGCGCAGCGTCGAACACACGTGATAAGAGAAAGATACCTGAAGGAATGAGCAAGGCCATTTTTGGCGACCTCGACGAGCTGTTGAAGCATGCGGACTCGAAGTTCAGCCTCGTCAACATCGTAACCAAACGCGCGCGGCAGTTGAATAACTGGATCCGCGTGCAACAGATGCCGCCGATCGACCGGCGTGAGTACTACGCGAGCGAGCCGCTCGTCGACAAAGAGGAGATCAACCCCAACAAGCCGGTATCGATCGCGCTTGACGAAATCGCGGAAGGCAAGATCGACTACCGCCGTACTCGAGAAGGGATCAAATAATTCCATCGCTCGGCCTCTCTGCCGTAACCCATCCGTGTCGGAGACGCTCGTCGCTCGCCGTCCATGGCTCCGGGGCTCGTTCAGAGCCTCCTCCACTGGATGGGTCACGGCAGAGCGGCTTAGAGATAGAATTATGTGCGGGATAGTAGGATATATAGGGGATAAGGATAGCGTTCCGATTATCCTGGACGCCCTGGGCCGGCTCGAGTATCGCGGCTATGATAGCGCCGGCATCGCGGTCATCGACGATCGGGGCGCCCTGTGTGACTCGAAAGCCGAGGGGAAACTCGCGCGGCTCGCCGAGCGCCTGAAGGACGGCGACCCGCTGCACGGGCCCGTCGGGATCGGGCACACGCGGTGGGCGACGCATGGGCGCCCGTCGGACATGAATGCCCACCCGCACATGGATTGCGACGGGCGTCTCGCAGTCGTGCATAATGGGATCATCGAGAACTACGCGGCCTTGCGCGCGAGGCTGCTCGAGCTCGGGCACGTCTTTCGCAGCGAAACGGATACCGAGGTGCTCGCGCACCTGATCGAGATGCATTTCGACGGCGATCTCGAGGAAGGGCTGCGACGAACGCTGCGCGAGGTGCGCGGCGCATACGCGATCGGTGTGATCTCGACCGATGATCCGCGGCATCTGCTCTTCGCGCGTAACGGCGCGAGCCCGCTCGTCCTGGGCATCGGCGAGGGGGAGATGTACGTCGCCTCCGATACGCCGGCGATTCTCCCATACACGCGCAAAGAGGTAATCGTCGAGGAGGGCGAGATTGCGATCGTGGGGCGCGAGGGTTGGCGCATCACCGATTACGACGGACGCCCCATCGATCGTGAGGTCGTGCACATCCTATGGGACGCTCGCTCCGCGGAGAAGAGCGGGTTCAAGCACTTCATGCTCAAGGAGATCTTCGAGCAACCCAACGCAATCAAGGAGACTCTCGCAGGCCGCGTGCACGAGAACGGCGACGTCCGCATCATCGAGGAGCTCGATGCGATCGACGAGCAGCGCTTGCAGAGCATGCGGCAAATCTCGATCACGGGCTGCGGTACCGCGTACTACGCGGGAATGGTGGGAATGTATCTGCTGCGCTCTCTTGCGCGCCTTCCGATCACCATGGAGCTCGCGAGCGAGTTTCGCTACGGGGATCCCGTCGTCGACGCGTCGACGCTCGTCATTGCGATGTCGCAATCGGGCGAGACCGCCGACACCGTCGAGGCCGTGCGCATTGCACGAGGGGCAGGGAGCACGATTCTGGGCATCTGCAACGTGCTCGGTTCGCACTTGACGCGCCTCGCCGACGGGACGCTCTACACGCGAGGTGGCCCGGAAGTCGGCGTCGCCGCGACGAAGACGTACGTCTCCCAAGCCACGGCACTTGCGCTCTTTGCACTCGCGCTTGCCCGACTGCGCGGGAGCAGTTCGCCGGAGCGGTTACGCGAGATCGCGCTCGGCATGCGCCTGTTGCCGGCCGCTGTCGATGTCGTGCTCAACACGTCGGACGAGATTCGCAGGGTTGCTCAGCGGTACTGCGAGATGCGCAGTGCGCTCTTCATCGGACGCTACGCAAACTTTCCGACCGCACTTGAGGGTGCGCTGAAACTCAAAGAGATCTCGTACATTCACGCCGAGGGCTATGCTGCCGGCGAGATGAAGCACGGACCAATTGCATTGCTCGACCGCTCGACGCCGATCATCGGGATCGTCACGGAGGATAGAGTGCGCGAGAAGATGCTCTCGAACATCATGGAGTCAAAAGCCCGTGAGGCGCCGGTGATCGTCGTGGCGAACCGCGGCGACGACGAGGCCGCCTCCATTGCCGATCACGTGTTCTGGGTGCCCAAGATGGACGAGCTGCTCGCGCCGATCGTCAACGTGATTCCGCTACAGCTCTTCGCGTATCACATCGCCGACATCGAAGGGAAGGATGTCGATCAACCGCGGAACCTTGCGAAGACCGTTACGGTAGAATGATGGTACGCGGCGACGGCCGGCGGCCCGATGAATTGCGACCGGCGCATATCGATCCGAACGTCATGAAGTTCGCTGAAGGGAGCGCCCTCATCGTGCTTGGCGACACGCGTGTCCTCTGCGCGGCGACGGTCGAGGAGAAGGTGCCGCAGTGGATGCGGGGCCGGGGCGTCGGCTGGATCACGGCGGAGTACTCGATGCTTCCTCGCGCGACCCAAGAGCGAACGCAGCGCGAGTCGACACGAGGGCGTCTCGGAGGCCGGACGCACGAGATTCAGAGAATCGTGGGACGCGCGCTACGCGCAGTGACCGATACCGCGAAGCTCGGGGAGCGCTGCGTCTGGATCGACTGCGACGTCTTGCAAGCCGACGGTGGTACGCGCACGGCGGCCGTATGCGGCGCGTACGTTGCCCTCGCGCTCGCGCTGCAGCGACTCTTCGACCCGCGGGAGCGTACGGCGTGGCCGCTCGACGCCGCGGTGGCCGGGACGAGCGTCGGCATCGTCGACGGAACGCCTATGCTCGATCTCGCCTATGACGAAGACAGCCGCGCCCACGTCGACATGAACGTCTTTGCCACGGATACGGGGCGCTACGTCGAGCTGCAAGGCACGGCGGAGGCCAAGCCATTCGACCGCAGCGACCTCGATGCGCTCCTTTCGCTCGCGCAGAGAGGCTTGACGACATTGTTTGCGACACAGCGAAGTGCGCTGGAGAGCTGCGGCTTTCCGGTTGCGGCTCATGCCTGACGAACGCTTCGCGGCACTCGTCGAACGCGTCGGCGCCTTTCACATTACCGATCGTTCGATGCGGCAGGCCCAAGACGCGGTCGCGGAGGCGCTCAAGAACGGGGCGCTCGACGAGCGGCAGCGGCTCGCGTACCTCGACGCCGTGCGCCGGTATTTCGGCGGCTTCGAGCGAGAGGCACGGGCGCAACTCCGCGACGTCGATCGTAGGCTCGAGCAGGCAAACCAAGTGCTCTTCAACCTGAGCGCGGAGCGCGCCGTCGCCACCAAGCGCATCGAGGCGACGCGCGCGGTGCTGGCGCAGCTCGATGCGATCGAGGAGCGGCTGCCGCTATGAACGTTCTCGAGCGCATCGGCGAGCGAACACAGGCATTCTTCGAGTATGCTGGGGGGCTGGCGCAGCTCGGCGGAAGCACCGCGACGTTCATCGGGAAACTCCGCATTCGCGTAGGGGACACGATTTCACAGGCATACCTGCTCGGCTATCAGTCGCTGGCCATCGTGCTGCTCACCTCGTTCTGCACCGGCGCCGTCATCTCGCTCGAGTCCGCGATGCAGGCGGTGCAGTACGGATTCGCGAGCTACGTCGGGACGGCGGTGGCGTATGCGTCCGGGCGCGAGCTCGGCCCCCTGCTGACGGGCATCGTCGTCGCGGGTCGCGCGGGTTCGGCGATAACCGCGGAGATCGGCTCGATGGTCGTCACCGAACAGATCGAAGCGCTGCGTTCGATGGGCATCGAGGTGGCGCGATACCTCGTCGTTCCGCGCGTGCTCGCTCTCATGGTTATGCTGCCGATGCTCACAATCTTCGCCGACGTCATCTCAATCGTCGGCGGGATGTGGTTCGCACACATGTACGCGCACATCGGCTTTGCGGACTTCATCAACTCGGCCCGCATAGGCATCACGATGGACGATCTGTTGAAGGGTCTGCTCAAGACGGTCGTTTTCGCCGTGATCATCGCGCTGGTCGGCGCGTTTCAGGGTTTGCGCACACGCGGCGGGGCCGCCGGTGTCGGAAAAGCTACGACAGGTGCGGTCGTTATCTCGATGATCCTCATCTTCGTAGCGAACTTCGTGCTCTCGTTCCTCCTCTACGGCGCAAATGGCTAACGCGCTCATTGCGCGCCTTGAGGACGTCAGCGTCTCCTTCGGAGAACGCACGGTCTTGCGAAGCTGCAGCCTCCCGATCGTCGAAGGCGCCATCACGTGCATCATCGGTATCTCGGGGGCGGGGAAGACGACAATTCTGCGACTCCTCGACGGCCTGCTGATGCCGACGAGCGGTCACGTCTATGTAGAAGGCCACGATCTCTGCGCGATGAACGAACGTGAGATCAACGACGTCCGGCGCTCGATCAGCCTCGCCTTTCAATTCGCGGCGCTCCTGGACAGCCTGACACTCGGCGAAAACGTCGCGCTGCCGTTGCGGGAGAACACGACGATGAGCGAGCGAGAGATCCGGCTACGCGTGCACTCGGCGCTCGATGCCGTCGGCCTCTCGCATGCCGGCGACAATCTTCCGGGTGAGCTCTCCGGCGGTATGCTGAAGCGCGCAGGTTTTGCGCGAGCGGTCGTCACGCAGCCAAAGCTCGTCCTGTACGACGAGCCGACGACGGGGCTCGATCCGATCTCCGTGCACCTCATTACGAACATGATCTTACGCCTCCGCCAGCGCTTCGGCGGCACCGCCGTCGTGACGTCGCACGACCTGCCTTCAATTTATGAGATGGCGGATTACATGGCGATGCTCTTCGAAGGCGCGATTATCGCGTACGGTCCGAGCGAGGAGGTACGCAGCTCCGAGAATCCGATCGTACAGCAATTCCTCGCCGGCTCGGACGTGGGCCCAATCCCAATTTGAGAGACGCGCACCCACGTCTTCGAGCAGGGAAATCTATGCCGAAAGAGGGTAGTAATCGAGAGTGAGTAAGCAAGCTCAGGTCGGGCTCTTCACGATCGTCGCGCTCCTGCTGCTCTTCGGTGTCTTCTACGTTCTCGAGAATCTGTCGTCGCGCTCGGGATACGAGTTTGCGGTGCACTTCGACTCGGCCGCCGGAATGCAAAGCGGTGCGCAGGTGCTCTTTAGCGGCGTACAGGTGGGCTCGGTCGAGCGGATCGATCTTTTGCCCGATGACAGCGTCGACGTCGTGCTTGCTATTGATCGCCAGATCGGCATTCCCCGCGACTCGCGCTTTCTGATTCAAGCGCCGATCACCGGACTACCGGCGCTGCTGATCATTCCGCCGCGCGGCGCGCCGCTTCCGTATGCGACGTTTCCACCCGGCATCGTGCCCGTTGCACGGCAACCGCGCGGCGAAAATGTTGCAACGGTGCAGGACCTCCTGCAAGAGGGTCAAGGGGAAATCCGCCGCCTCGACACGATTCTCGCGCTGCTCGAACAGCGGGAGCCGCGGCTGCTTGCCTCGCTGCAAGATGTCCTGGGCAACGTGAACCACATGACCCTTTCGCTGCGGGGATCGCTTGGCGAAGCCGGGGAGAACATCGCGGCGATGGCGGCGACGCTGAACTCCACGGCGTCGCTCGATGCGCCCAAGCTGAACGCGATGATGACACAGCTCAGCGCGGCCTCGGTCGAACTTCGGACCTCGATGGCTTCGATAGAGAGCCTTGCTACGGACCCTCGACTGCGTAGCGACGTCATCGCGACGACCGAAAACATCGCGGAGGCGACGAAAACGCTGGCTGAAGCGGCATCGGACCTGCGCACGGTGACGAGCGATCCGAGGACGCAAGAACAGATTCGCGACACGATAGCGAATCTCGACGCAACGATGCAGCGAGCGGCCTCGTTGCTCGGGCGTCTCGGAGGGAAGAGCCACGTCTACGGCGTGGATGTCGGCGCGACACCGCCGCCGGAAACACTGCCGTCGCCACCGCCTGCGCAGCCGCTGAGCAGCAGCATGCGACTTCTGTTGGGGGGCTCGCTCGCGGGCCTGGCGCACGATCTCATCGAGCTGCAGCTTCGCGTCGGTTATCTCGAAACCGAGCACACCTGCTGCTCGCCGCTCTACCCGCCGCAGAACGGATTAGAAACCGATCTGAACGCCGTGTTTCTGCCGCATTCCTCGACGAGCTTCATGCTCGGTGCGAACGAAGCCGCCGGCTACACGAGTCTCAACCTCGCGGCGTTGCGCAACGTCACGCCGAACTTTAGCCTCGGCGGAGGACTGCTCTACTCGCGTCTCGGCGTTCTGGGGTCGTACACCGTGAACGGAACGGGGATCGACACGTGGCTGTACGATCCGAGTCACCCGGCGCTCGACCTGTACGGAAACGTTCGCGTTGCACCGTGGGCGCAGGTGTACTTCGGCGAGCGCGCGCTGAACCAAGCGCAGCGCCGCAGCGAGCTCGGCATTCAATTCCATTACTAAGGAACTGAGATGAAGATCGGCATCATCGGGGCGGGAGCGATGGGGACGCTCTTCGGTTACCATTTGGCGGGAACGTCCGAGGTGACGATGCTCGACGCGAACGCGCAGACGCTCGCGGCGGTGGAGCAGAAGGGGCTTGCGCTCAACGACGAGCAGCCGCGGCGCGTCGGCATTGCACGTGGGCCGAAGGATCTGTACGACTCGCACATGCTCTTTCTCTTTGTGAAGGCGGTCGATACGTTGCACGCGTTGCGGCCCTTCGCTGGAGAGCTCGATCCCGTGACGCCGATCGTCTCGTTCCAGAACGGCGTTGGCAATGAGGACGCGATTCGGACGGCGCTCGGGGGAGCCGCTCCGGTCATCCTCGGCATCACGACGGAGTCGGCGGTGACGACCGCACCGGGCCGCGTTCACACGTCCGGCAGAGGAAGCACCATCGTCGGCTCGTCGTCTCCCGCGACCTCTCGAATGGTCGTCGAGCTTCTCGGACGTAGCGGGCTGCAGGCGGCCGTCGCCTACGACATACGCCCGCACCTCTGGGGAAAGCTCGTGGCAAACTGTGCGATCAATGCGCTTTCCGCCATCCTCGACTGCGAGGCGGGAGAGATTCTCAAAGACCCGAACGCGGCGCACCTCGGGGAGGCGCTGGCAGAAGAAGCGGCCGCGGTCGCAGCCAGGATGAAGATCAGTCTGCCATTCGTAAACCCGTGGCAGTACGTCGCGGAGGTTATCTCGGTCGGTGCCGACGCGCGCAGCTCGATGGCCTTCGATCTCGCCTCGGGACATCCGAGCGAGATCGATCACATCAACGGCGCAATCGTGGCCTTCGGCCGGCGCGCCGGCGTTCCGACGCCTTACAACGACGCGATGGTACGCCTCGTCAAAGCGCGCGAAGCCCTTTCACCCCGCGCGTAGCCGAGGGCGCGACCTAGAGAGCCTGCCGCGGCGTGGCTTCTAGAGTATTCGAGCGCAACAGCGCATACGACATCGCGACGTGATGCGAGAGCGTTTCCAGAACCTGCAACTCGTCGGCGAGGTAGGCCGTGCGATCCGGTTTCGGTCCACACGCGAAGAAACCGGTAACCGCGGTGCGCACCATGAGCGGAACGACGAGCCACCCGCGCAGCGTCGCATGCTCGCTCACAAACGGCTCCGGGCGGCGGAGCAAGTGCAGCACGAGCCGATCCGACTTGTCGAGGCGCTCGGGCGCGGCACCGGCGGACGTATGGAGGCACACGTACCCCGAGCCGTCGGAGACGTACAGCGCGACGTCACTGGTCTCGAGCGATTCTCGGAGCGACTGGTAGGCAAGGGTGAGGAGCGTCTCGCGTGACTCGATGAGATCGGCGTCGTGGGCGAAGTCTTGCAACAGCCGCAGACGCCGCGCTCGATCGCGGAACATCAAGTCGTTGACGCGACGCTCGACGCTCACGCGGATGCCGCTTCCGGAGAGCCCGATGCCGATCACGGCCGCAAGGGCGAGGACTTGAACCGTCAGACCGTGCCAGCGGCTATCGCCGACGAGCACGTCGGCGACGCGCTGGGCGAGCCACTCCGCGACGAGGAATGCAATGACCAGAAGCGACGAGACGAACGCGAAGATCGCCGAGCGCGAGACGACAAGGTCAATATCGACGAGCTTGTGCCGGAGCGTTGCATACAGCGGCCCCACCGTACCGAAGCTGATGACGTAATACATCGCTATCGCCAGCGAATGGATGTGCAAGAACGCGGCATTAACGTCGTAGAGAGCAAAACCGAGAAACCAGCAGAGCGCCAGCGTGGAGACGAACCACCGTGTGCGGACGCGCTGCTCCTTTGGGGTCGAGCTTGCGACGGTGAAGGCGGCTGCGGCTCCGAAGCAGTCCGCAGCGACGGAGAGGAGCGTCGTCGCGGCAGTCGCTAATGGCGAAAGGAGCACCGGCAAGAACGACCCGAGGGCCGTCGTCGACTCCGGGCCCGCAACGCTGAGGATTCCGAGCGGGATCGCAGCTCCGGCAAGCCCCTTGCGGAAATGCTCGAGTCCAGCCGGCAGACTCGCGATCGACGTGAAGATCAGCGCCGTCAGCGCGGCGTTGCACACTTGTTGCAGCATCGTTCCGATGAAGAACGCGGAGGGCGTGGTTCGTGCGGTAAACTGGTAATCCGCCAAGCCGTTCACGAGCGCAAGGGTCATCATGAGCGCAATGAGTATCTGCGAAAGTATGGATCTCGGCGCTTTCACGAAGACCACGGCTCCGAACAGGATGTAGAGGAGCGCCAAGGCGAGATCGATGTAGCGCGCATCGCTGGCCGTATCGATCGCCGGCTCCGCGCGTACTGCAACCGTACGGGTACCGCGTGCGCCGAGAATGGAGAGTCGATAGGACACGCCGTCGCGCGAGAGGATATTCTCGCGAGACCACGCGAGGCGCGCACTCAGCGGTGTGCCGGCGAACGCAATGCGGTCTCCGTTACGGATGCCTGCTCGGGCCGCGGGTCCTCCGGGGACGACGGTAGCGACGAGGCTGCCCGCGCGGTAGCCGACATTGAGGCCAAGCGTTCCATTTGCTTGCGGAGCGACAGCGTTGTACGAAGCCAACGCGAGCGCCGCGCAGCCGAGCAGAATGCTGACGAATCGAGCCGTCACCACTTTACGATGCGACGATAACGCAACGGGAGACGCATTCACAGAGTGCGTAGGCTCTCCCTGTTCAGTACTGCGGAGCGAGGCTGAGGAGGCGAATCGCTCCCTTTTTCACCTCGACGTCGACGCGGCGAGGCCCGCCGCCGTTGACGAGCCCGTCGATCGTCTCGCTCGCCCCCTTTGAGTGACCGCGGAGCGGAAAATCGGTGAAGATCGTTCCGTCGCCCGTGTGCATGTGCACGCGAAACTTCGCGTTCTCGTTGATCGAGAGATCGATGTCGCCTCTCATGTTGCTAAAACTCAGCGTCCCAGGCCAGTCGGAAGAGCCGATGATAACCTTCAGGGAGCCGCGGCCCGTGTTGCTCGCCTCACCGTACGCGGGGAGCATGAGGTCCGCATTGCCGTTCGCGAGGGTCACGTTCGCATCGCCCGAGATGTCGGTGACGTTCACGTCGCCGCCACGCGAGAACACTACGAGATTGACGCCCTGCGGCACGCGGACGAGCAGCGAGCGCACGGCGGGCGCATCGACGTCGATCCCACCGCGCACCGAGCGAATCTTTGGCGCCGGCGGCGCGGAGCTCGCGGTCGTTGCGAACGCCTCGACGGTGAAGCGATCGGCGCGATCGCCGGCGATCGGTGCATAGGCGTTGACGGTTCCGCTCCCGATGTGCACGGTAATCGTCTCATGCGGACGCAGAAGTCCGAGCGTCGTCGAGTACGGTACCGGGCCTCCGCCGCAGGCTGCGAGCGGAAGAAGGAGAGGCGCGAGCGCGGCAAGCTTCCGTCCGGCGTTCATCGGCGCTTTCGCTGTCGCGGGCTCGGCACGTCGTCCATGCGATCGCGGGGATGCGCCTCGTCGTACTGGCGGCGTTTGTGCTCCATCGCGAGCTTGAGGTAGATGCCCGTCGTCGAGAGGTGCTCGTGACCGAGGAGCTCGCGGACGGTCTCGAGGTTTGCGTCGTTCTCGATCATGTGCGTCGCGAATGAGTGGCGCATGGTGTGCGGCGTGGCGTGCTTCTGCAGACCGCTGACCTCATAGAGGTCGCGGAAGATCCTCCAAACGTGCTTTGGCGTGAGCTCCTTGCCGTGCCGCCCGACGAAGAGCGCCTGGTCCTGCGTCCGAGGCCGGATGCCGAGATACTCCTCGAGCGCCTGCGCGGCCGCTTTGTTCATGAGCACGGTGCGTTTCTTGTTTCCCTTTCCAGTCACTTCGATGACGCGATTGCGCAGGTCGACGTCGTGGATGCGAATCGAGGCGACCTCGGCACGGCGGATTCCGGTGGCGTAGAGGAGCTCCATGATCGCCCGGTCGCGCAGACGCTGGAAGTCGCTGCGCCCGGCAATGGAGGTGTGGAGCAGACGCTCCACCTCCGAAACGTGCAGATGCTCGGGCTTCTTATCGGCCATGCGCGGCCCCGGTACCTCGGCTGCCGGATTGTCGCTGCGTTGCCCCGCCCACTTCAGGTATCCGTAGAACGTCTTGATGCACGAGAGCCGGCGGCGAATCGTCCTGGCGTCGACCTTTCGTTCGCCGGCCTGATACATGACGTATTGCCGGATGTCCGACATCGTCGCTTTAGCGAGCCTGCCGTTGCCGAGCCACGCCGCGAAGTCGCGCAGGTCGCGCACGTACGCGTCGACCGTCAGCGGGCTGCGGTTCCGCTCGAGCGTGAGGTACGTGGTAAAGGCGTTTAGGGTCGCCTGGTCGGCAGTCTCCGCCTTACGGCGCGGGCTCTTCTGATTATGCGACATAATATCTGTTTTGTCGTATTGGGCTGGAGAAGCCTGAAATCCTGCCCGCGCGTAAGCGCTTCTCTCCTAGCGTGCGAGCCAGAGCCATAGGATCGACGCCGCGAGCATGGGCGGCACCGTGATGGCGCCGAGACGAAGATATTCCAGGGGACTGACGTGGATGTCGCGCTTGCGCAGGGCGGAGACCCAAAGGATGGTCGCGAGAGATCCGGCGGTCGTGAGATTTGGACCGAGGTCGACTCCGAGGATGAGTGGATAGGCGAGATGCGGCGCGTGCGCTACGACGTGTGCGGACGCGACCGCGACCGGCAGGTTGTTCAGGAAGTTCGAGAGCAGCGCGGCGCCGACGGCGGCGATGGCGATCTCTGCGGGAGCGCCGTAATGCGCTGCGGCGTGCAGTCCGTGCAGCACCCACGCCACGAGCCCCGCACGGTCCAGTGGATCGAGCAAGACGAAGAGTGCAGCAAGCAGGACGAACGTGCTCCAACTGACGTGCGATGCCGCACGCTTGGGCGAAACGCGGGCGACGGCGAGCACGACGAGCGCGCCTGCGGCCGCGACCGGCCCGAGGGGCACGTCGAACGCGAGTGCGGCGAGATAGGCGAGCGCGACGAGACAGATGGCGCCGAGCGTGCGCACCGCGGCGGGCTCCTTCTTCTCTACCATTTCGGCGGTTTCATAACGTCCGCGCAGCTCCGCGCGAAACAGGACGAGAAAGATCGCCAGGTTGATCGCGATTGCCGCCCCTTCTGCCGGTGCAAGGTGGATGACGTAGTCGAGAATGTGCGGGCGCGGCAGCACGATGACGTTCGCTGGGTTCGCAAACGGCAATCCGAACGAGGCGGTATCCGCGACGAACGTGCAGCCGAAGAGAAACGGCAGCGCATCGAGCCCGCGCTTCGCAACAGCGCGGTAGACGATCGGCGTGAACGCGATCGCCGTCGCGTCGTTTGACAGCAAAATCGTCAGCACAGCACCCGCGAGGAAGAGCAGCACGAAGAGCTTGCGCTTCGATCCTCCCGCACTTCGGACGACGTACTCGGCGACGAGGGCGAACGCGCCGCCTTCTTCCGCCGCTGCGGCGAGCCCCATGAGCCCGAGAATGAAGAGCAGCACGTTCCACTGCGCCGCGATTGCGTGCGCCACGCTCGCGAGATCTTCGTAGCGCAGGGCGAGGAGGAGCAACGCCCCCGCCGCCACCCACATCCACTCGCGCGTTCGCTTTGGCCGCAGCCCCGCGAGAACCATCGTCACGACGACGATGATCAGCGCCGCCACGCTCTCTTCTTCTCCTTCTACTCTGAGCTACTGCGGCACAAGCGCAGTGACAGCCTCGTCGGCAGACTTGAAGACGTGCTGCTCGCCGACGAGCTCGACGAGCCCCGCGCGTAG
>JASHOG010000074.1 GCA_030041225.1 Vulcanimicrobiota bacterium
AAAAAGCAAACGAAGACACGCCGCAAGCGTGAGGTGAAGAACGTCCAAGCGGGCGTTTCTCACATTCACGCATCCTTCAACAACACGATCGTCGCTATCGCCGACACACACGGCAATATTCTCTCATGGGCATCGGCCGGCAATCTCGGCTTCAAGGGATCGAAGAAGTCGACTCCTTTCGCCGCACAGATGGCGGCCGAGGCAGCGGCGCGCAAAGCGATGGAGCACGGAATGAAGACGACCGAGGTCCTCGTGAAAGGGCCGGGCGCGGGCCGTGAAGCGGCGATTCGTTCGCTGCAGGCCGCCGGGCTCGAGATCACGATGATCAAGGACGTTACTCCGATTCCGCACAACGGCTGCCGTCCGCCCAAAAGGCGGAGAGTGTAGTGTCGCGGTACATAGGGCCGGTCTGCCGCCTCTGCCGTCGCGAGACGGCCGCGAGCAAGACCGGCGAGAAAATCAAGCTGTTCCTCAAAGGCGATCGCTGCCTCACGCGCAAGTGCGCCGTCGAGCGGCGCGGGACGGCTCCCGGCCAGAAGACGGCGGGCAAATCGCGCGCGAAAGTCTCGGAATATGGCCGGCAGTTGCGGGAGAAGCAGAAGATGCGCCGCTACTACGGCGTGCACGAAGCGCAGTTCGAGAACTACTTCCGCGAAGCGGCACGAGTCCCGGGTCAAACCGGCAAGACGTTCCTCCAGTTGCTCGAGCGCAGGCTCGACAACGTCGTCTACCGCCTGAATCTTGCATCGAGCCGGGCGCAAGCGCGCCAGCTCGTGGCGCATCGCCACTTCAGGATCAACGGCAAAATCGTCAACGTGCCTTCGCACATCGTGAAACCCGGCGACGTCGTGACGGTCGCGGACCGCAGCCTGAAGTCGCCGGTGTTCGAATCAAATCTCGATGCGGCGCGCAATCGCCGGCCGCCGGATTGGCTCGAGTGGAACGAGCAGGAGCACAGTGCGAAGATGCTCCAGATGCCGGCGCGAGAACAAATCGACACCCCCGTCGACGAGCAGTTGATCGTCGAATACTATTCAAGGTAAAAAAAGACCACACTCTCTGTCGCTAGGCGTAGGATCGGTGTAAGGCCGCGGGGCCGAGCCGGATAACGTAAGCGATCACAAAGGACCGCACTGCACAAACATGACCACCTTGGACGCGCCGGTAGGCGCGAACATCGAGGTTCGCGAACGTCGCGAAAACTACGCGAAGTTCGTCATCGAGCCTCTCGACCGCGGATTCGGAATCACGCTTGGGAACGCGCTGCGGCGCATTCTCTTGAGCTCAATTCCCGGCGCCGCGGTGACCTACATGAAGATCAACGGCGTCTTGCACGAGTTCTCGACGATCCCCGGGATGGTCGAGGACACGATCGCGTTGATGCTCAACCTCAAGGGCCTCCCGGTGAAGCTGAATACGGAGGAGCCGAAGGTGCTGCTCCTGAGCGCGAACGGGCCGAAGGACGTGACCGCCGGGGACATCGCGCCTGACGCCGACGTCGAGATCCTCGACCCTTCATACCACCTTGCGACGCTGACCTCGCGGGACGCGAAGCTTTCGATGGAAATCGGGGTCGAGAAGGGCCGCGGTTACGTCACGGCAGACCGCCAGCGCAACGTCGAGCACATGATCGGATTGATCCCCATCGACTCGATGTTTTCGCCGATCAGGAAGGTGAACTTCAGTGTCGACGACACGCGCGTTGGGCAGAGTGTCGACTACGACCGCTTGACGATCGAGGTGGAGACGAACGGTTCGATCGCGCCGGAGGAGGCGCTCTCGACGGCCGCCCGCATCGCGCAGGAGCAACTCGATCTGTTCGTTGGGTTCACGGAGCGCACCGAGCCGCTGCCGGAGGCCCCGCCCAACGAATGGGACGTTCCGGTCGAAACACTGAACCTGTCGGTGCGCTCCTTCAATTGCTTGAAACGCGCCGGCATCTCGAAGGTCTCGGAGCTGCTCGACTTGAGCGAAGACGAGATCATGAAGATGCGCAACTTCGGAAAGAAATCGCTCGACGAGATCAAGCAAGTATTGGCCGAACGCGGCCTGTCCCTCAGACAGTCGTAGATGCCACATCAGATAGCGTACAAGAGACTCTCTCGCAGCGACGATCATCGCCGCTCGCTCTTGCGCAACCTCGCGACCTCGCTCTTCAAGCACGAGAAGATCGAGACGACGTCGGCGAAGGCAAAAGAGGTGAGCCGCCTTGCCGAGCGCTTGATCACAACGGCGATGAAGGGCGATCTTGCCTCGCGCCGCAAGGTCGCGCAGGTCCTCACGGAGCCTGCGGTCGTGAAGAAGCTCCTCGAACAGATTGCGCCGTCGTTCAAGGGACGCAGCGGCGGTTACCTGCGTATCACGAAGACGCGGCTGCGCAACGGCGACGCCGCCGAGCTGTCATTGCTGGAGCTCGTTAGGTAAACACGTACGCCGCGCTGCTGCGCCGGATCATCGCCGGTGAGAGGCTCAGCGAAGCGGAGGCAGCCGGGCTCATCGGCGCCATCGTTGACGGTGCGGTCGCGCCCGCCGTCGCCGCGGGAATCCTCGCGGCGCTCGCGACACGCGGTGAGCACCGGGACGAAATCGCAGGTGCCGCAAGGGCGATGCGCGCGCGCTGCGTCTCCCTCGCGCACGACCTTCCGGTTCTGGTCGACATCGTCGGTACCGGCGGAGACGGAAAATCGACGATCAACATCTCGACCATAGCCGCACTCGTTGTAGCGGCGGCCGGCATTCCGGTTGCGAAGCACGGAAATCGCGCTTCCTCAGGCATCTGCGGAAGCGCAGACGTTCTCGAGGCAGCGGGCCTACCGCTCGACCTCACGCCCGACGTCTGCGAGCGCATGCTGCGCGAGAGCGGATTCACGTTTCTCTTTGCGCCGCGATTTCATCCCTCGATGCGCGCCGTCGCCGAGCTTCGGCGAGAACTCGGTGTGCGCACCCTCTTCAATCTGCTCGGTCCATTGACCAACCCCGCGCGCCCGTCACACCACGTGATCGGTGTCGCGACACGCGAAGCGTTCGTCTCGATCGGCGGCGTCTTCGGTGCACTCGGAATGCGCGGCGCCGTCGTCTGCGGCGCAGGGGGCATGGATGAGGTTGCCGGCGAGGGCACGAGCGAGGTTATGGAGTTCTCCGGCGCAGAGGCAATCGAGCGCCGCATCGATCCGGCGGCGTTCGGCGTCCACGCGACGCACGCGGAGCTGGTCGCCTCGACGCGCGAGGCCTGCCTCGAAGCCTTCTTCTCGATTCTCGGTGGCGAGAGCTCACCGCGCTCCGATGTCGTGGCGCTCAACGCAGCCCTATCAATCGCATCGGTGCGCGAGACGAGCACGCTGCGCGAGGCGTTCGACCTTGCCCGCAGCGTCCTTGCGAGCGGCGCAGGGCTACGGCTCTTCGAACGCGCAAAGGCGGTAGCGCGTGGCTAACGTTCTCGCGCACATCTTCGAAGCCTCGGCGCAGCGCTTCTCGGCGGCGGAGCAGGCGGAGCCGTACGCAGCGGTGCGCGAACGGGCGCTGGCGCGCCGCGCCGAACGGCGGGACTTTCTCGGCGCTCTGAAGATGGCCGACGGCGCTGCCATCGTTGCCGAAGTCAAGCGCGCCTCCCCCTCGGCGGGGCTCATCGCACGAAACTTCGATCCGGCGCGGATCGCACGCGGCTATGACGGTGCGGCCGACGCAATCAGCATCCTCACGGAACCCGATCACTTTCTCGGCGACCTTGCCTTCCTCGACGTCGTTCGCAGCGTCACGCAGCGTCCTCTGCTACGCAAAGACTTTCTCGGCAGCCGCTATGCGGTCGCGCAATCCGCTGCGTACGGTGCCGACTGCGTGTTGCTGATCGTCGGTGCGCTCGACGATGAGGCGTTGCACGCTTGTCTCGACGAAGCGGCAGTGTATGCTCTGGACACGCTCGTTGAGGTGCACGAGGAGGAGGAGCTTACGCGCGCGATCGCGGCAGGCGCACAGCTCGTCGGCGTGAACAATCGCGACCTTCGAACGCTCAAGACCGACCTCGCGACGAGCGAACTGCTCTTGCCCCTCGTTCCCACGGCCCTCTTTGCGATCAGCGAGAGCGGTCTGCACGACGCGGAGGACCTGCGCAGGTTGCGACGTGCAGGTGCTAGAGGTTTCCTCATCGGCGAATCGCTCATGCGCGCCGAGGATCCGGCGGCGACGATTCACTCGCTCAAAGGCTCCCTCGCCGCAGAGCACGCATGAATGCGTACGCGGGTAAAGTTCTGCGGCTGCACGCGCTGGGCCGACGCCGAAGCTGCTATCGACGCCGGCGCCGATGCGATCGGAATGATCTTTGCGGCGTCGCCGCGCCGCATCTCATGGCCCGACTTTGAGGAGATCGCGCGTAAGATCCCGCCCTTCGTCACGCCGGTCGGCGTCTTCGAGAACCCCAAGCGAGCCGAGATTGAAGCAGCGCGCGATGTGCTTGCGAATCTCGTCATTCAGCTGCACGGAAACGAGTCGGGCACGTTCGTTTCCGAGATCGGCGGCCTCGTGATCAAGGCGCTTCCGGTCCTACCGGGTGACTCCGTCGAGCGTCTCGCACATCGCTGCGAGGAGTACCCGGATGCCTTGCTCATGTTCGATACGGCGCGCGAGAACCGCGCGACGCCGGCCGCGCCCTTTGCGTGGGAGCACGTCGCGGCGATCGCCCGCACCCGCCCGGTTGTGATTGCAGGCGGCTTGACGCCGGGGAACGTTGCGGCGTGCGTGCGCAGCGTGCGCCCATTCGCCGTCGACACTCGCAGCGGCGTCGAGGATCGCAACGGGCACAAGGACCCCATGAAGATGGCGGCGTTCGTTCGCGCCGTGCGCACCGCCGATGAAGCCTGACGCGCGCGGGTATTTCGGCGACTTCGGCGGACGCTTCGTGCCGGAGGTGCTCGCGTATGCGCTCGACGAGCTCGAGCGTGCGATGACGCAAGCCTTTGACGATCCAGCCTTTTGGGGTGAGTATCACGCGCTGCTCGCGAGCTACGTCGGGCGGCCCTCGCCGCTCTATCGCGCGCAACGTTTCGAGAGCGGCTCTCCCATGCTCGTCAAGCGCGAAGATTTGAACCACACCGGATCGCACAAGATCAACAACACGCTGGGCCAGGCGATGCTGGCCCGGCGTATGGGGAAGAAGCGCCTCATCGCCGAGACCGGTGCCGGGCAGCACGGCGTTGCAACCGCGACGGTCGGCGCTCGCTTCGGCTTTCCGGTTGACGTCTACATGGGCGCTCGCGACGTCGAACGCCAAGCACCGAACGTCGCATTGATGAAGCTGCTCGGCGCGACCGTGCACCCCGTGACGTCGGGAACGCAGACGCTCAAAGACGCGACGAACGAAGCCTTTCGCGTCTGGGCGGCGGAGGTAGAGGAGACGTTCTACGTCATCGGCAGTGTCGTCGGCGCGCATCCGTATCCGTACATGGTACGCGAGTTTCAGCGCGTCATCGGCGACGAGGCGCGAGCGCAGTGCATCGAGCAACATGGCAGATTGCCGAGCGACGTGATCGCGTGCGTCGGAGGCGGCAGCAATGCGATCGGCATCTTCACCGCGTTCTTAGACGACGCGAACGTGCGGCTCTGGGGCGTCGAGGCCGCGGGCGCCGGCCTTGAGAGCGGCCACACCGCGGCATCGCTCGGCGCCGGAAGCGTCGGCGTGCTGCACGGCTCGCGCTCCTACGTCTTACAAACGGCGGCGGGCCAAGTCATCGAGACGCACTCCATCAGCGCCGGGCTCGACTATCCGGGCGTCGGCCCCGAGCACGCATACTTGAAGGAAAGCGGTCGGGTCGAGTACGTCAGCATTCGCGACGACGAGGCGATCGAGGCGTTTGACGATTTCGCTCGCGCCGAAGGTATCGTGCCGGCGCTCGAGAGCGCCCACGCGCTCGCCTTCGCGCGCCGTCTCTCGCGCGAGCGAAGCGGCGACGATTTATTGCTCGTCAACCTCAGCGGCCGGGGCGACAAAGACATCGCCCACACGCTCTCGTTACGAGCATAGCGCGGTGTCTTCACAACGTCGCTACGTCACGCTCGGAACCGCTCGTCGCTCGTCGTCCATGACTCGCTCCTGCTGCTCGGCCTCCTCGCTCCCGCCGTCCGTGGCTCCGCTCGTCGGTCCGAGCTTCCTCAGCGTGACGTAGCAACGCTGTGAAGCATCGCGCTCTTCTCCGTCACGACGAACGCGTCGACTGGAACGCCTCAAGAGCAAACTCCGAGTGAGCGCGAAGTCGAACCAGCGCCTCGAGCAGTCGCTGCGTAGAGCGAATAGGCCTGCGTTCATTCCCTATCTCATGGCGGGCGATCCGAACCTCGAGACGACGCAGATGCTGATCGAGGCGCTTGCGGCGCAAGGTGCGGCGGCGATCGAGCTCGGTGTGCCCTATGGCGATCCGTTGGCAGACGGGCCGACGATCGCCGCTGCAGGACAGCGTGCGCTCGCGAACGGCGTCACGCTGCGCGACGTGCTCGCGTTGACCAAGCGCGTAAGCGCAAAAATGCCCATCGTGCTCTTCACCTACTTCAACCCGGTGTATCGTTACGGCATCGAAGCCTTCGCGCGCGACGCGGCGCAGGCAGGCGCGGCGGGAGCGATCGTCCCCGATCTCACGCTGGAAGAAGTCGAGCCGTTGCGCGAGCAACTCGAACGGCAGCACCTCGCGATGCCGCTGCTCGTCGCGCCTTCGACGCCGGC
>JASHOG010000009.1 GCA_030041225.1 Vulcanimicrobiota bacterium
GGATTTGCCAGGGAACGACTGCCGGCGCCGGCGGGGCCGAGCTCACCAGCGCGACGCAGAACCGCAGCTGCGCGTACAGGGCGCGCGCGTCGGTGCTGTCAGGTAAGCACGCTCCCCAGCGTCGGTTCGGCTCCCTCGTCGGTATGTGTTTCTTGTGCCCGCGGACCTTCTGGCCATGGACCTTCTGGCCACCGAGCTTCGGGCCACCGAGCCTTGCGATGCACGCGTAGAGGCGCTCACGCAAGATGAACGTGAGATATGTGTTAGGGTTTGCCGGAATGGCCGCGACGGCCGCCTTCGGCGCCGGTGTCGTCAGATAAACAGCCATGATGTCCGAAAGCTGATCCGTGCTGCAATCTGAGGCAGAGAGCGGTGGAGACGGCGTGGGAGTTTGAGCGGGCTGGGGAAGAGGGTACTGCGCCGAAACGAAACCGGCGCTGCCACTCACAAGCAGCGCGAGCACGGCAACCCCCACGGCGAGGCGGCGCATGGGCCCGCCTTTCTCCCGAGGCCTTGCGGTTCCTTGCTTTGCGCTGCCTACGGATGCTCGCAGGCGTAGCGGTACGCAGCGAGGTCGTCCGCGTCGTACGCCATCTCCGGCGCGCAACGCCGCACGGCTCGTGCCTCGATTCCCAGGATGCGCGCCGCTCGTCGCTCGAGATTCGCGATCGTGAGTTTGCCCAGCGCAAGACGCAGCAAGAGATCGGGACCGGCGAGCTGCGCCATGCGCCAGCGGCTCTTTCTCGCCTCGAAGAATCGCGCCGCGAGGTCGGCCACGCGTGAGGCCGCAGCTGCAGGAATGAAGAACGCGCCGCCGTTGACGACGCGTTCCTTGCCGATATCGATGCCGAATCCGCGCGCGCCGGGAAACCGCCGAGCGAAGTCTTCTTGCTCTGAAAGCGCGATAGCAAGCGCGCCGTCCGCGCGACGCGCAAAATCCGCCACGGCGGCGCCGCCGATATAGGGAAGATCGCTCGTGAGATAGAGGAGATCGCGATCTGCCGGCCATGCCCGCAGCGCCCGCTTCAGATTCTCCGCGCCGGATTCGCTTTCAGGAACGATCTTCTCGACGTCCCGCTCGCATGCGGCGCGCACGTCGTCGCCGCCGATGACGGCGATAGCCTCCGCCCCTGCGCCGCGTGCAGCTTCAACTGCGAGGGCCAGCAGCGTGCGCCCGCGCATCGGCGCGAGCGCTTTTATACGCGTACCTGCGGCTCGCGCATACTCGCCTTCGATTCTACCGCCCGCTGTGATGACCGCTCGCATCGGACGTTCTCTGACCATCTAACATGGTAAGCAAGAGGCGCGCGTTGCGCGGCGCCTGGCCGCGTGCGTGGTTGTTGAAGAAAACGAACGTCCGCTGGGTCTGCTCTTCGATCTCCGCGATACGGCCGCACCACGGTGCGAGCTCTTCCTCCGAATACTCGTAGTCGTAACGTGTGACGTTCGTGCCCTTCCACCACGTCTTCGCATTGCGGCCGTGAAAGCGTACGTAGCCGACGGCGCTCGTGGTATCTGCAGACGGGTGGAGCAGCGAGGAGAACGCGGGCATGTCGACGTTGCAGTATCCGGCCCCTATTTCGCGCAGCAGCGCGAGCGTGCGCGGCGCCTGCCACTCACGCCGCCGGAACTCCGCGACGACGGGCACTCCCGCAAATGCATCGACGACGCGCCGAAGGTACTCCTCGTTGGTCTCACTTGCGGTGAAGCCGTTCGGAAACTGCGCGAGGACGCAGCCGAGCTTCTTCGCTTCGCGCAACGGCTCGAGCGCTTCGACCAGACGAGCGGCATCGTCGTGAACGCGGGCGCTCGGGTCAGGCACGTGGGTCACCGTCCCGGGCGCCTTGAAGCTGAAGAGGAACTCGGGCGGTGTTCGCTCGCACATCGACGCGACACTGCGCCGCTCCGGTACGCCGTAGTAGCTTGAGTCTATCTCGACCGCGCCGAAGTTTCTTGCATAGAACGGCAACATGTCGGGTGAGCGAAATCGCTGCGGATAGAACTCGCCAACCCAGTCCTTATATGAGAAACCGCATGTGCCGACGTAGATCACGAGGGCGTCGGGGAAGGTGCAGGAGTAGCGGGTTGACAGGCCGCGATCGCGGCATGGAGGCGTTGCATCGCGAGGAGCGCGCGTCGGCGGCTTGTGTACCCGAGGATGAAGCCCGTGTCGCCGAATGCGAGGAGCGCCGGCGAGAGCGGATCGTATGTCCCTCCGGACCGCGTGACCATTTCGAGCGACGTCGCGTCTGTGGTTTTCAGATTCCAGAGCAGGCTGCGCTGCTGCGGCGCCTCACCCGTCGGTGTGCCGAGCCAGAAGTCATTCGGGAGGGATTGTCCTTGGATCAGATAGACGGCCGCCGCGGCATTGAATCCTTTTCCGCTTGGCGGCATCTCGATCCACGACCAGACGCGAATTCCGCAACGTCCCTCTGCACGATATCGCGCAAAGAACACCGTCTTGAGCTTTCCACCGAGCAGGCCGTCGATTCGCGTCGGCAGCGCGGAGACGACGAACGCGCTGGGCGTGGAGGATTGGGCACCGGTAATGGGTGCGGTAATCACTGCGACTATAAACGCAAAACAGAATATCTCGGCGGTTCGACTTCGCACTTTCGACGCGGAGTTCACCCTGAGCGCGCGCAGCGCAGTCGAAGGGCTCACCATGACAAATTGAGGTACGCCTTACTTCTTGGTGAGGACCTTCTTCTTGCCGGCGACGGTGCGTTTGGGCCCTTTGCGCGTGCGGGCGTTCGTCTTCGTGCGCTGTCCGCGGACCGGAAGGCCGCGACGATGGCGCAGACCACGGTAGCAGCCGATATCCATCAGGCGTTTCACGTTGCCCTGCACTTCGCGCCGGAGATCACCCTCGACGCGCACTTGCAGCTCGTCGATCGCGTCGCGCAGGCGCTTCTCGTCCTCCTCGCCCATCTCCTTAACGCGGAGATCGGGGTTCACGTGCGCCTGCGCGAGCAGACGGCGCGCGGTCGAGGGACCGATGCCGTAAATGTAGGTCAGCGCTACTTCGATGCGCTTCTCGCGGGGAAGATCGATGCCGGCAATACGAGCCACGCTCTTTTATCCTTGTACCTGCTTGTGTTTTGGGTTGACCTCGCAGATCACCCGCACCTTACCGTGACGGCGAATGATCTTGCATTTTTCGCACATTTTCTTGACCGATGGACGTACTTTCATATCTCGCTCACTTTTATACGACGCTATCGAGCCGCAGCGGCTATCTCCTCGCCGGGGCGGAAGCGCTCGATCGCAGGGTGCTCCCCGAGCTCGCGCAAGGTCAGGATCTTCGGACCCTGCTCCGTCAGCGCGATCGTGTGCTCGAAGTGCGCTGCGAGTTTACCATCCCGCGTCACGACTGTCCAGCCATCCGGCTCGACCTCGATCTCGTGGCTGCCCTGAGTGATCATCGGCTCGATCGCGATGACCAGGCCGGTCCGCAGCTTCGGGCCGGCGCCGCGCCGCCCGTAGTTGGGGACGTTCGGCTCCTCGTGCATGACGCGCCCGACTCCGTGTCCGACCAGCTCGCGGACGACACCGTAACCGTTACGCTCGGCATGCTCCTGGACGGCCGCGCCGATATCGCCGACATACCCGCCTTCCTTCACGGCTGCGATCCCTATCATCAGGCACTCCTGTGTGACCGTGAGCAGCCGCCGCGCCTCGCCGGAGATGTTACCGATCGGCAACGTGATCGCGCTGTCGCTTACGAAGCCTTCGAATGTCGTGCCGATATCGATCGAGAGCAAGTCGCCTTCGCGCAGCGCGTACGAGCCCGGGATACCGTGCACGACCTCCTGGTTCACCGAGGTGCAGATCGAGGCGGGGAAGCCGCGATACCCTTTGAACGTCGGCACGCCGCCACGCCCGCGAATCGCTCGCTCGGCGATGCGATCGAGCTCGCGCGTCGTCATGCCGGCTCGCGCGGTCTGCATCAGCTCGCTCAGCGCCGCCGAGGTGATCTTCCCGCTGCGACGGATGGCTTCGATCTCGCGCGGTGACTTGAGCGTGATCACGGCGCGACGAGCTCGAGCGCTCGAAGAAGCTGGCGTGTCACCGCCTCGACCGGCTGCGACGCATCGATCTCGACGAATCTTCCCGACGACGGATTGTTGTAGTAGGTCTCGATCTCGCGCTTGTGCTCCTCGAACACCTCGAAGCGCCGCTTAATCGTTTCGGCGGCGTCGTCCTCGCGGCCGCGGACGAGCATACGCTCTCCCGCTTCACGTAGATCGATACAGAAAGAAACGACGCGCGGCAGATTATGCCCTTGTTCCTTGAGCATCGCATCGAGGGCTTGTGCCTGAGGTATCGTGCGCGGAAAACCATCGAAAATCACGGGCTTTGCGCGATCGGCGGGCAGCGCATCGCGTACCATCGCGACGATGACCTCATCGGGAACGAGCTCGCCGCGCTTCATGAACCTTTCGGCAACTTTCCCTGTCGGCGTGCCACGCTTGATATTCTCCCGCAAAAGGTCGCCCGTCGAGATCTGATGGTACCCGAACTCTTGCCGGAGGATCTGCGCCTGGGTTCCTTTGCCGGCGCCCGGTGCGCCGAGGAAAATCACACTTGCCGCCATGATGCTGCAGGGCTATCGCTTGATGAAGCCCTTGTAGTCGCGCATCGCCAGCCTCGCCTCGATCTGGTTGATCGTATCGAGCGCGACGCCGACGACGATGAGCAACGAGGTCGAGCCGAGGTAGAACGTCGTCACGCTCAAACCCTGTTGCATGACGCTCGGGAGCACGGCGAGGATGCCGAGATAGACGGCGGCTGCAGTCGTGATCCGGTAGAGAATCTTGTTGAGGTAGTCGACCGTCGGTTGCCCCGGACGGATGCCCGGGATGAAGGAACCGGTCTTCTTGAGATTGTCGGCAACGTCGCGCGTGTTGAGCACGATCGAGCTGTAGAAGAACGTGAAGACGACGACGAGCAAGAAGTAGACGACGTTGTAGAGCAGCGTGTTCGGCGCAAAGTACGCCTGCAGCCAGGTCGAGATGACGGCGAGCGGCCCGTGCGCGTTCGCTCCGCTGTGGCTGAACCACTGCAACACCGATTGCGGCAACAGCAGCAGCGAGATCGCGAAGATGATCGAGATGACGCCCGCGTTGTTCAGACGTAAGGGAATGTACGTCGAGCGTCCGGCAAAGAGCTTGCGGCCGACCACGCGCCGCGCCTGCTGCACGGGAACGCGCCGTTGCCCCTGATAGAGGAAGACGATCGAGATGATGATGATGATCGCCATCACGATGTAGGCGACGAGGTTCAGCAGGCTCAAGCCTCCCTGCGAAGCCGTCGAGTACGTCTGCGAAACGTACGTGGGGTACCGCAAGACGATGCCGATGAAGATGATGAGCGAGACGCCGTTACCGATGCCCCGGTCGCTGATCTGCTCGCCGAGCCACATGAGGAACATCGTTCCGGAGACCATCGCGAGGATTGCGAAGAGCAGATAGGCGAGGCTCGTATCGAAGAAAACCCCGGCGTTGCGCATGGCGTTGGCCATGAAGGTCGCCTGGACCGTCGCCAGCACGATCGTGAGCCAGCGCGTGTACTGGCCGATCCTCTTGCGCCCCTCCTCACCGCCCTTCTTCGCCAGCTCTTCCAGCTGCGGCAACACGACCGTCATGAGCTGCATGATGATCGAGGCGTTGATGAAGGGCGTAATACCCATGGCGATGATGGAGAGGCGCTGCAAGGCACCGCCCGAGAGAAACCCGAGCAGGTTGAAGAAGATACCGCTCTGCAGAACCTGCTGCCACTTCTGCTGGTTGACGTTTGGAAGCTGCACGTGGATCATGAAGATGAACCACGCAAAGGCGAAGAGCACGAAGCCGACGCGCTTGCGGATCTCCGGAACGAGGAGCGCAGCGCGAAGATTATTGAGCAAGGCTAATCCCTACGCAACTTCGAGCTGCGCGCCCGCAGCTTGGAGCGCTTCGCGTGCGCTCTGTGAGAACGCGATGTCGCGGAAGCGCAGGCCCTGCGGTAAGGTCTTGCCCTCGCGCGTGCCGCCGAGAATCTTCACGCCGTCGCCGGCGCTCTTGAGAATGCCGCGCTCGCGCAGAGACTCGGGCGAAACTTCAACCGATGCATCCCACGTCGCGAGCTGATGGAGATTCACCACGACGTACCGCGCGCGAAAGTGGCCGATGTCGCGAGCCTTCTGCGAGTAACCACGGCGATGTGGGAGCCGCCGCGCCCACGGCGTCTGCCCGCCCTCGAACGTGCGCCCTTTGCCGCCGCCCGAGCGAACGGTCTGCCCTTTGCCGCCCTCGCCTCCGGTCTTCACCATTCCCGAGCCGTGACCGCGGCCGATGCGTTGGCGCTTCGGCCAACTTCCCCCCGCGGGCTTTAGCGCGCCGAGCTTGAGCACCGCGCGCGACGGAGTGCTCGCGCTCGCTTTCGCGGGCGCGCTCTTCTTTACGACGCTCTTCTTTGCCGCAGGCGCCTTCTTCGTGGCGGGACTTTTCTTCGCCGCGCCGGCTTTCTTGGCGACGCTTTTCTTGGCGGCGGTCTTCTTTTTCGTCTCTGCCATCGTTCGTTACGCCGCGAAGATGTCTTTGACGCTCTTACCGCGCAGCGCCGCGACCTGCTCGGCGGTCTTGAGCGAGGCGAGAGCCTCGACCGTCGCGAGGACGACGTTCACCGGGTTGTTCGTGCCTAAAGACTTCGTGAGAATGTCGTGAATGCCGGCGAGCTCGAGCACCGCACGCATCGAGCCGCCCGCGATAACCCCTGTTCCCGGCGCGGCCGGCTTGAGCACGACACGCGCTGCTCCCGCTTGATGCGTCACGGCGTGCGGAATCGTACGCTCCACCATGGGAACGGTGACGAGCGCCTTGCGCGCGCGTTCCACACCTTTGCGAATCGCCTCCGGTACCTCGCCCGCTTTGCCGATGGCAAAGCCGACGCGACCATTGCGATCGCCGACGACGACCAACGCGCTGAAGCTGAACCGCTTGCCGCCCTTGACGACCTTCGCGACCCGATTGACGCGCACGACGGTCTCCTCGAAACCTCCGCCGTCGCGATCTCGTCCGCCTCTCTCGCGATCCCGATACTGCATCTTGCCTAAAACTCCAGTCCCGCTTCGCGTGCGGCGTCGGCGAGCGCACGGACGCGCCCGTGATACTTGTAACCTGCGCGATCGAAGACGACGTGCGTGACGCCTGCCTCCTTCGCCTTCTGTGCGATCTTTGCCCCGACGGCTTTCGCCGCAGCAAGGTTCTTCTGCGAGCCGGCCGGAGCGACGCTCTTCTCGCGCGTCGAGGCCGCTACGAGGGTATGCCCTTTACGATCGTCGACGAGCGCAGCATAGATATGGTGGAGGGTGCGACGCACGTAGAGTCGCGGACACTCCGCCGTGCCGGCAACCTTGCGCCGAATGCGTACGTGCCGAGCACGCCGCGCCTCATTCCTTGAAAGCCTACTCACTCTTGCTCGATTCCTTTCGTGTCATCCTGAGCGAGGTCGAAGGACGTCACTTCTTGCCTGCCTTTGCTGCCTTGCCGAGCTTGCGGCGAACGTGCTCGCCTTCGTAGCGAATGCCCTTTCCTTTATATGGCTCCGGCGGGCGAAGCGAACGGATCTCGGCGGCGACTTCCCCGACCTGCTGCTTGTCGATGCCGTCAACGTGAATCTTGTTCTGCCCCTCGACGGAGAGCGCGATTCCTTTGGGAGGCTGGAAGACGACCGGATGCGAGTACCCGAGGCTCAAGTTCAGCTTCTCGCCTGACTTGGCAGCGCGGTACCCGACGCCTTGCAGCTCGAGCGACTTGCGAAAGCCCTTCGAAACGCCCTCGATCATGTTCGTGATCAGCGTGCGCGTCAGCCCATGCGCCGCGCGGTGCGAGCGCGCCTCGCCGCGGCGATCGACGTGCACGCCCCCGTCTTGGACGCGCACCGCAACGATGTCCGTGAGGATCCGCTGCCGCAACTCCCCCTTCGGCCCTTTGACGTACACCTCGCCGTCATTCACCGTGACGTTCACGCCGCTGGGAATCGTGACGGGCATCTTACCTATTCGTGACATATATGTTCAACCTTAACTCTCGAACGTTTCCTCTAGTGTCACCCTGAGCGAGTGAGTGTAGCGAACGTCGTCGAAGGGCGGCTACCACACGAAGGCGAGCACTTCGCCGCCGACGCCGAGCTTACGCGCGCGCTTTCCCGACATGATGCCCTGCGGGGTTGACATGATGACGAGGCCTAATCCACCGAGAACGCGTGGAATCGCCGTCCTCGGCGTGTAGACCCGCAGCCCGGGGCGCGAGATGCGCCGCAAGCCGGTGATGATCTTCTCCTTCTCCGGGCCGTAACGCAGCGCGATGCGCAGCGTTCCCTGCGGCCCTTCCTTCACGCGCTCGAAGCCTTCGATGAAGCCTTCTTCTTTGAGAATCTCCGCAATCGCCCGCTTCACGCGTGATGCCGGAACGTCAACGGTCGCGTGAGCCGCCGTGTTTGCGTTGCGAATCCGCGTCAGCATATCCGCGATGGGGTCGGTCATTGCCATCTCTTCACCCTCACCATGATGCCTTTGTTACGCCGGGGACGATGCCGGCGTGCGCGCCTTCACGGAAGCAGATGCGGCACATGCCGAAGCGGCGCAGGTAGCCCCTGGGGCGACCGCAGATGCGACAACGGTTGTGCTTGCGCACGCTGAACTTCGGCGTGCGCCGTGCCTTGACCATCATGCTCGTTTTCGCCAAATCCCTTACCCCTTTCGCTCCCGGCTCTGCAGCGGCAAGCCCATCGCGACGAGAAACGCGGAGGCTTCCTCGTCGGTGCGCGCCGTTGTCACGATCGTGATATCCATACCACGCGTCTTATCCACTTTGTCGTAGTTGATCTCCGGGAAGACCAACTGCTCGCGTAGGCCCAAGTTGTAGTTGCCGCGCCCATCGAACGATCGCTCCGGCAGTCCACGAAAGTCGCGGATGCGCGGGAGAACGACGTTGAAGAGCTTGTCGAGAAAGACGTACATACGGTCGCCTCGCAGCGTCACCTTCGCCGCGATGTTCACGCCCTGACGCAGCTTGAAGGCTGCGATCGATTTCTTCGCCTTCGCGACGACGGGCTTCTGTCCGGTGATCGCCGTCAGCTCCGAGACCGCGTTGTCGAGCGCCTTGGGATTGGTAATCGCCTCCCCGACGCTCATGTTCACGACGACCTTCTCGAGCTTCGGAATCTCGTTCACGTTCTCATAGCCGAAGCGCTCGCGGAGCGTTCCGCGTACCTGACTTTCGTACCGTTCTCTCAACCGCGATGCCACCTTACCCTCCCTTGGCCGACTCACGCGCCGGCTCGCCGCAGCGCACGCAGATGCGCGCCACGCGGTGCTCCTTCGTCTCACCGCGGCGCAGCCGCGTCGGCTTCTTGCACGCCTCGCAAACGTATTGCAGCGCCGAGAGAGGCAGCGGCGCCTCCTTCTCGACGATCCCGCCGGTGCTCGTCGACTTGCCCATGTTCGACGTCTGCTGCTGCGGTTTGGTGTGACGCTTCACGACGTTGATCCCTTCCACCGTCGCCGCAGCGTCCGCGAGCAAGATGCTCTTGACCGTTCCGCGCTTGCCCTTCTCTTTGCCACGCAGCACGACCACCGTGTCGCCCTTCAAGATGCGCGCTTTCATAAGACTTCCGGCGCGAGCGATGCGATCTTCAAGAAGCCGCGATCGCGCAGCTCGCGCATGACCGGCCCGAAGACGCGCGTCCCGCGCGGGTCGAGATTATCTTTCTCGCCCTTGATGATGACGCAGGCATTGTCGTCGCAGCGCACGACCGATCCGTCGGTACGGCGAATCGGCGCGGTCGTGCGAACGACGACCGCTTTCACGACCTGCCCCTTCTTGACGGCGGCGCCGGGAATCGCTTGCTTCACCGTGCCGACGATCACGTCGCCCACGTGCGCGTACTGATGGCGCCCGCCGCCCTGAATGTGAATGACGAGGAGCTCGCGCGCGCCCGAGTTATCGGCGACCTTGAGCCGCGACTCGTGCTGAATCACTTCGCTCGCTCCACGATTTCGACGAGCCGCCAGCGCTTATCGCGTGAGAGCGGGCGGCACTCGGCGATGCGCACGACGTCGCCGATCTTCGCCTCGTTGCGCTCGTCGTGCGCCTTGAACCGCGACGACTTGCGCACGATCTTGCCGTAGACGCGGTGCGGGACGCGCGTCTCAGCGACCACGACGATCGTCTTCTCCATCTTGTCGGAGGCGACACGCCCGATCTTCGTATGGCGTTTCGCGCGCCCCTTACGCTGCTCCATCGCGCCCCGCCAGTTTCTTCTCGAAGATGATGGTCTGGATCTGCGCATACGAGCGGCGCATCTCCCGAATCTTGCTGAAGTCGGTGAGATGCCCCGTGCGAAGCGCAAAGCGCAAGGTGAAGAGCTCGCTCTTCGTCTCGCGTGCCTTCTGCTCGAGCTCCGGTACGCTGAGGCTCCGCAGCTCGGCAAGCGCGTTTCTCTTCATGCTCCCGTCTCCTCACGCGTGATGATCTTCGTCCCGATCGGCAGCTTCGAAGCGGCGCGATTCAGCGCTCCGCGCGCCGTCACCGGATCGACGCCGGCAAGCTCGAAGAGCACGCGGCCCGGGCGAACGACCGCAACCCAGAACTCCGGATTACCCTTTCCGGACCCCATGCGTACCTCCGCGGGCTTCTTGCTGACCGGTTTATCGGGAAAGACTTTGATCCATACTTTGCCGCCGCGTTTGATGTGGCGGGTCATCGCAATACGTGCCGCCTCGATCTGTCGATTCGTCATCCAGCACGGCTCGAGAGCCTGCAATCCAAACTCGCCGAACGTCAGCGTGTTGCCGCGCACCGCCTTGCCGCTTCTGCGGCCGCGCTGCGACTTGCGCCACTTGACGCGCTTCGGAGTCAACATATCTTACTCGCTCGCCTCCGGCACGGAAACCGGTACCGGCTCCGGCGGCGTCGCAACCGGCTCGGGCTCGGCCACCTTGACCTCGGGTACTGCCTCCGCGACGGGCTCTGCGATCGGCACCGCGGCCTCCGCCGGCGGCGTCACGTGTGCGCGCCCTGCCCGTCCGCCGCGTTCGCGACGACGCTCGGTTCGCTCGCCGCGCGCGCCGTCGCCGCGCGGCTGTTCGGGCAGCACCTCACCGCGATAGATCCACACCTTCACGCCGATACGGCCGAAGGTCGTGAATGCTTCGACGGTGGCAAAGTCGATGTCGGCCCGCAGCGTGTGCAGCGGCACCTTCCCTTCAGCGTTGCGCTCGCTGCGCGCGATCTCCGCGCCGCCGAGGCGACCGGAGACTTGCACCTTGATGCCGCGCGCGCCCGCCTTCATCGTTCGCGAGATCGCCTGCTTCATCGCACGCCGGAACGCGATACGCTTCTCCAGTTGGTCGACGATGTTTTGCGCCACGAGACGCGCGT
The DNA here is from genome assembly GCA_030041225.1 of Vulcanimicrobiota bacterium. Taxonomy (GTDB): domain Bacteria; phylum Vulcanimicrobiota; class Vulcanimicrobiia; order Vulcanimicrobiales; family Vulcanimicrobiaceae; genus Tyrphobacter. The sequence goes on from JASHOG010000009.1 coordinate 11,427, forward strand.
CGAGCTCGGGATGCTTGATCTCCATCACGTTGACCTGCACGGCCTTGCCGGTGAGCTGCTCGAGCGACTTACGAATCTCGTCGATACCGACGCCGCGTTTACCGATGATGATGCCCGGTTTGGCGGTGTTGACGATGACGCGTGCTTGATTCGCGCGCCGCTCGATCTCGATCTTGCTGATTGCCGCTGAGCGAACCCATCGATTGAAATAGTTACGTATCTTGACGTCCTCGTGCAGCCAATCGACGTAGTGCTTCTTTTCGAACCAGCGGCTGTCCCACGTGCGCGTGATGCCCAAACGCATCCCGATCGGGTGAATCTTATGCCCCATGGCTTCCCTTCCGTCGTGCCGTGCGCGTCGCCGTCTTCTTCGGCGGCTCCTCACCGACCATCACCGTCACGTGCGAGAGGCGCTTGCGCTTGAAGTACGCGCGGCCCTGTGCGCGCGGGTCGAGCCGCTTCGTGAAGCGGCCGCCCGGTCCGCCGTCGACCGTGATGCGCGTGATGTACAGGGCGTCGGTATTCATGTTGTGGTTCGCGCCGGCGTTCGCGACCGCGCTGCGCACGAGGCGTTCGAGCGGCTCGGCGGCGTAGACGCCCGAGAATTTCAACAGCACGAGAGCCTCGCGCACGCTCTTGCCGCGAATCGCGTCTGCGATGCGCCGAAGCTTGCGAGGCGCCATGCGCACGAATCGCAGGTGCGCGGCGGCGTGCGGTGCTGCGTTCATGAGGACGGCGTGGCGGCCGGCGCCGCGGGCGCTTGCGAGGTTGCTGCGGCGCCCGCCGGCGCTGTCGCAGCCGCCGCCTGTTTCAGTGCCGATTTCTCACCGCTGTGGGCGCGGAAAATGCGCGTCGGCGCGAACTCGCCGAGCTTGTGCCCGACCATGTTCTCGGTGATGTACACGGGAATATGGGTCTTGCCGTTGTGCACGCCGATCGTATGCCCGACCATCTCGGGAACGATGGTCGATGCCCGGCTCCACGTGCGGATCATCCGGCGCTCGCGCGTCACGTTGAGCTTCTCAACCTTCTTCATGAGGTGATCCGCAACGAACGGACCCTTCTTCAGCGATCGCGACACTATTGCTTCCTCTTACGAACGATCATCATCGCGGTGCGCTTGTTGCGCCGCGTCTTCTTGCCCATCGTCATCTGTCCCCAAGGCGTCGTCGGCGGACGCCCGGAGGTCGAGCGCGCCTCACCGCCGCCGTGCGGATGATCGACGGGATTCATCGCGATGCCGCGAACGCTCGGGCGCTTGCCCATGTGACGTACTCTCCCGGCTTTGCCGATGACCTGATTCTCGTGATCGATGTTCCCGAGCTGGCCGATCGTCGCGCGGCATTCGACGTGAATCTTCCGCACCTCGCCCGAGGGCATGCGCACCTGCGAATACTCGCCTTCCTTCGCCATCAGCTGCGCCCCGACGCCGGCGGAGCGAACGAGCCGCCCGCCCTGCCCCGGACGCAACTCAATGTTATGAATCATCGTGCCGATCGGGATGCTCTTGATCGGCAATGCGTTGCCGGTCTTGATGTCCGCCGAAGGACCGGATTCGATCACGTCGCCGACGTGCAACCCGAGCGGCGCTAGGATGTAGCGCTTCTCGCCGTCGCGATAGTGCAGCAGCGCGATGCGCGCCGAGCGGTTCGGGTCGTACTCGATCGTCGCGACCTTCGCCGGGACGCCGTCCTTGCTGCGCTTGAAGTCGATCAAGCGGTAGAGCTTGCGTGTCCCACCGCCCTTGTGGCGCACCGTAATGTGGCCGTTGAAGTTGCGGCCGGAGTGCTTCTTGCGCACCTCGAGGAGCGATCGCTCCGGTTCCACCTTACTGAGCTCGGAGAAATCGATCGTCGTGACGAAACGCCGTCCGGGACTCGTGGCGCGATACTTCTTAACCGGCATCTTTACTGCTCAAAATAATTGACGCCGGCGAGCTCGATCTTCTGACCGCTCTTCAGCGTGACGACGGCTTTCTTGAAATCGCTGCGCCGGCCGGACGTGCGAATGCGCCCGCGCGCGAAGGTGCGCGACTTGCCGCGAACGTTGACCGTGTTCACCTTGACGACCTTGACTTTGAAGAGGAGCTCGATCGCTTGGCGGATCTGGGTCTTCGTCGCGTCCGGGTGGACGGCGAACGTGTACTGCGTCTCCAGCGCCCTCGCCATCGCCTTCTCGGTGATGCGCGGCGAAATGATGACGTCGCGGATATCCATTATGTGCCCGCGAGGCGCGCGAGGATCGCCTCGTGCGCTTTCACCGTGAGGATGAGCCGCTCAAAGCGGAGGACGTCCTTCACGTCGAGCGCGCCGTCGTCGGTAACGGCGAGAGAGCGCAGATTCCGCGCCGCGCGCGCGATCGCTTGGGCGTTGGCCTCTCCACGTGCGTGGACGAGAAGCGTCTTGGGCCCATTCTTCGCGGCTTTGCCGTCACCGAAGAGGACGAGCGCGCACTGCGCAGTTTTCGTCGGCGCAAATGCCGACGCGTCGAGCAACGTCACCGCATCGTTTTGGAAGCGGTCGGCGAGCGCAGCGATGAATGCGACTCGGCGTTCCTTCTTATTGAGGTCTTCGCTGTAGCTGCGCGGGCGTGGTCCGAAGACGACGCCGCCGTGACGCCACTGCGGCGAACGGATCGAGCCGTGGCGCGCGCGCCCCGTGCCCTTCTGCCGCCACGGCTTCTTACCGCCGCCGGCGACCTCATCGCGCTTCTTCGTCGATGCCGTTCCCGCGCGCGCGTTCGCGAGCTCGCGATGGACGGCACGAAAGAGCGTGTGCTGCGGCGCCTTTGCGTTCACGAACAGCTCGGGAATCTCGACGTCGCGTACGACGGCACCCTTGCCGTCGATGAGGCTGGGCATCAGGAGTTTGCTCCGGCGGGTTTCGCCTTGCGGCTCCGCGATATGACGAGCAGCCCGTTCTTTGCGCCCGGGACCGGGCCGCGTACGAGCAACAGATTGCGCTCGGCATCGGCGCGCACGACCTCGAGATTCTGCTGCGTCGTTCGATCGACGCCGAAGTGCCCAGGACGGCGGCTGCCGCGCGTCGTGCGTCCGGCGTTCGTATCGCCGTTCGATGCCGGCTGACGGTGGATCATGGAGCCGTGGCTCGCTCCACCGCCGCTGAAGTTGTGGCGCTTGATGCCGCCCGAGAACCCGTGCCCTTTCGAGACGCCGACGACGTCGACGCGGTCACCCGGCTCAAAGGACGCGACGGTGACCGATGAGCCGACATCGAGGCCCTCGATGTCGTCGCGGAACTCGCGCACGTAGCGTGCGGGCTCGAGGCCCTGCTTCTTGTAATGACCCGCCAGTGCTTTGGTAACGCGTCTGCGTTTGAGCACGCCGAAGCCAAGCGCGACGGCGTCGTAGCCGTGACGCTCCTTCGTTCTCCGTTCCACGACCGTGCAGGGACCGGCCTCGATCACCGTGACCGGCACGAACCGGCCATCATCGGTGAAGTAGCTGGTCATCCCTACCTTGCGGCCAAGGATGCTCTTCACGCTCTCCCTCTTAGCTCGAGAAAACACACGGCCCCTGGCGTACTGCCTGCGTTGCGGGGCCGCAACCCACGGCACTATACCAGGAGCCCCTACCCTCGTCAAGCGCTCGACCCGGATCGAATCGAGCGCGCGAGGTCTAATAGTTCAAGCGCACGTCGTACTTACAGGTGTCGAATGACCCGCGCGTGATGATGTGTCCGTTGCGGTAGATGACGCGGATGTCTTCGAGGCAGCCCTCACCGATCGAGAAGTTCACCGTCTGGCCGGGGAAGAGAAAACGGTTGCCGAGCAGATCCGGGCCCCACATGGCGCGATTGATGCTCGAGATATTGATCGTCTCGACCGCATGAGAGCCCGCGTTGACGACGCGCAGGTTGTGCGCGGCGGCCGCAGGCAGCGTGCTTGCAAGGGCTGCCGCCAAGCTCAACGCAAGTGCGAAGGAGGCTTTCTTCATGTTCCTGCCTTTCATGATCTCGCCGGGCGGATGCCAAGCGGGCCCCTGGTGCTTAGTGTGCCCGCGTCATAGCACCTGCCGCGGTTGCCTACGTAAATGCAGCCTCTCCGGTAATCGCCTCGCCGAGGATCAACGTGTGAATCTCGTCCGTCCCCTCGTACGTATAGATCGACTCGAGATTGTTCACGTGGCGGATCACGGGATACTCGAGCGTAACGCCGTTCGCGCCGAGAACCGCGCGGGCCGAGCGCGCGATCTCGAGCGCGACGCGCGCGTTGTTCACCTTTCCGAAGCTCACGTGCGCCGAATGCAGCCGTCCTTGGTCCTTCATACGGCCGAGGTGCAGCGCCAGCAGCATGCCTTTCTCGAGCTCGATGAGCATCTCGACCAAGCGCCGCTGGACGAGCTGAAATCCGCCGATCGGGCGATCGAACTGTATCCGCGTCTTGGAATACTCGAGCGCGCACTCGTAACAGGCGCGTGCCGCGCCCATAGCGCCCCAGATGATTCCGAAGCGCGCCTCGTTCAGGCACGAGAGCGGGCCGCTCAAACCCTTCGCCTCGGGAAGGAGCGCAGCGGCCGGAACGCGGCAGTCGTCGAGAACGAGCTCGCTCGTGACGCTTGCGCGCAGCGAGAGCTTCTTCTCGATCTCGCGCGCGGTAAAGCCTTTCGTCGACGTCGGAACGAGAAAGCCCCGGATTCCGTCGTCGCTCTGCGCCCAGATGATTGCGACGTCGGCGATCGAGCCGTTGCTGATCCACGTCTTCGTGCCGCGGATAATCCAATCGGCGCCGTCCCGGCGCGCGAGGGTGCGCATTCCCGCCGGGTTGCTGCCGAAGTCAGCCTCGCTCAAGCCGAAGCAACCGATGCGCTCGCCGCGCGCCATCGGCGGAAGCCATTCTCGTCTCTGCTCCTCGCTGCCCCAGCGATGGATCGCAAACATCGCGAGCGAGCCCTGCACCGAGACGAAACTGCGCAGACCCGAATCGCCCGCCTCGATCTCGGTGCAGGCCAGACCATACGCAACGGCGCTCGCACCGGCGCAGTCGTAGCCGTGCAGATGCATCCCGAGGACACCGAGTTTACCGAACTCCTTTGCGAGCTCGCGCGGAACGCGCCCCTGCTCGAACCACTCTGCGATGTGCGGCAGGATGCGAGCACGCACGAAGTCACGTACGTTCGCCCGCACCAAACGCTCCTCGTCGGAGAGGAGCGCATCGATCCCGAGAAAGTCGAGCGGATCCGGCTTCGCCGGCGCGCTCATCGATTCACGAAGCTCATGTCGGGATAGCGCGCGCCGCTGGCCGCATCGGGCGGAAAGACCGCTTCGAGCTGCTCGCGGTCGCTCGCGCTCAGCTCGACGGCGAGCGCGCCGACGTTCTCCTCGAGGTACTTCACGCGCTTGGTGCCGGGAATCGGCACGACGTCGTCGCCTTGTGCGAGGAGCCACGCGAGCGCGAGCTGCGACGGCGTGCATCCGAGGCCCGCTGCGATGCGTTCCACCTCGCGCACGAGCAGCAGGTTTCTCTCGAAGTTCTCGCCCTGGAAGCGCGGCGAGCGCGAGCGAAAGTCATCGGGCGAGAAATCCTTCGGGCTCTTGAGCGCACCGGTAAGAAAGCCGCGGCCGAGCGGGCTGTACGCGACGATGCCGATGCCGAGCTCGCGAGCCGCCGCGAGCTGACCGTTGCTCTCGAGATCTCGCGACCACAGCGACCACTCGTTCTGCAGCGCCGCAATCGGATGCACGCGCGCCGCGCGCCGTACGTTCTGCGCACTTGCCTCGGAGAGGCCGATGAAGCGAACCTTGCCGGCGGCGACGAGCTGCGCCATCGCGCCGACCGTCTCTTCGATCGGGACGTCTGTGTCGACGCGGTGCTGGTAGTAGAGATCGATGGTGTCGACGCCCAGGCGTTTCAGCGACGCGTTACAGGCGGAATGCACATACTCAGGTCTGCCGTTGATCTGCCGTTCGCTCGCGCTGCCGGGCGTGCGCACGATGCCGAACTTCGTCGCCAGTACAACGCCCGCGCGGCGATCGCGGATTGCTCTGCCGACCAACAGTTCGTTGGCTCCGCTGCCGTACGTGTCCGCGGTGTCGAGGAGTGTTATGCCTACGTCGAGCGCGCGATGGATCGTGCGGATAGACTCCGCCTCATCGCCCGGCCCGTAGAACTCGGACATACCCATGCAGCCGAGGCCGAGCGCGGAGACAGTGAGGCCCTGCGAGCCGAGCTTACGAAGCTGCATTAGCGTCTGAGAACGCGATTGAGCTTATCGAAGAGCGCCTCAGTCGAGCGCTCGAACTGGTCCTCGAAGCGGCGCCAAAGCAAGCGGCCGTCCATGTCGGAGAGGGTCGCCTCGACACGGTAGTCGAGCTTCGTCGACTTTCCTTCACTCGAGAGATAGAAGCCGTGCGTACCGTCGACGCCTTCGTTGAGAATGCGCCAGACGATCTGCTCCTCGGGAACCACCTCGGCGAGCACCGAGTGGATGCCCAAGTGCCACTCCTCGGTCTTACCGACGACGAGCGGTCCCGGAGAACGCATGAACGGCTGTGAGGCGAACGGCCAAATCTGGTCGCCGGAGGTGCCCATCTCTTCCAACAGATGGAAGATGCGGCGCTTCGTGCCGGTGAACGTTCGCGACCTCGTCTCCTGCAGGGCTATGGGCATGGCTGCCGCTTCGCCTCCTTGCAGGCTACGCCTTCAGCTCAATATCTACGCCGGCGGGCAGATCGAGGTGCATAAGCGCGTCCATCGTCTTCGGTGACGCCTGAAGGATGTCGATGAGACGCTTGTGCGTGCGCATCTCAAAGTGTTCGCGCGACTTCTTGTCGTTGTTCGTCGAGCGTTGAACGCAGAAGCGGTTGATCTCGGTCGGCAGCGGTACGGGGCCGCTGACGAAGGCGCCCGTGCGCTTCGCCGTCTCGACGATGCGCTCGGCGGACTGATCGAGCACCCGGTGATCGTACGCCTTCAGCCTGATTCGTATCTTCTGTTTCGCCACGACAAACGATCTCTAGTCCGAGACCTTCGTGACGACGCCCGCGCCGACGGTGCGGCCGCCCTCGCGGATCGCGAAGCGCAGGCCCTCTTCGCACGCGATCGGCGTGATGAGCTCGACCGACATCTGAACGTTGTCGCCGGGCATCACCATCTCGACGCCGTCGGGAAGCTTGATCTGTCCGGTCACGTCGGTCGTACGGAAGTAAAACTGCGGACGATAGTTCGCAAAGAATGGCGTATGACGCCCGCCCTCTTCTTTCGAGAGAATGTACACCTCGGCGTTGAACTTCTTGTGCGGCTTCACCGAGCCCGGCTTCGCGAGCACTTGGCCGCGTTCGATCTCATTGCGATCGATGCCGCGCAACAGCACGCCGATGTTGTCGCCGGCGATGCCGATGTCGAGCAGCTTGCGGAACATCTCGATGCCGGTGACGACGGTCTTCTTCGTCTCGTCCTTGAGCCCGACGATCTCGACTTCTTCGCCGACCTTCACCTGACCGCGCTCGACGCGTCCGGTGCCGACCGTACCGCGTCCGGTGATCGTGAAGACGTCTTCCACGGGCATGAGGAACGGCTTGTCGACCTCACGCTGAGGCTCCGGAATGTACTGATCGACCGTGTCCATGAGCGCGAAGATCGGATCCGCGTCGGGATCGCCGCGCTTGCCCGACGAGTTGAGCGCCTTGAGCGCCGAACCGCGGATGATCGGCGTGTCGTCGCCGGGGAACTGGTACTTGTTCAGCAGCTCGCGCACCTCGAGCTCGACGAGCTCGAGAAGCTCTTGGTCGTCCACGAGATCGACCTTGTTCAAGAAGACGACGATCCGCGGCACGCCGACTTGGCGCATGAGCAGAATATGCTCGCGCGTCTGCGGCATCGGGCCGTCGGTTGCAGCAACGACGAGGATCGCGCCGTCCATCTGGGCAGCGCCCGTAATCATGTTCTTGATGTAGTCGGCATGGCCGGGGCAATCGACGTGCGCGTAATGGCGCTTCGCGGTCTCGTACTCTTGGTGCGAGATCGCGATCGTAATGCCGCGCTCTTTCTCTTCGGGAGCGTTGTCGATCTCGTCGACGCCTTTGGCCTGCGCCAAACCCTCGGTCGCAAGACAGTGCGTGATGGCCGCCGTCAACGTGGTCTTACCGTGGTCGATGTGCCCGGTCGTTCCGATGTTGACGTGCGGTTTCGTCCGCTCGAACTTTGCCTTTGCCATGTACTTCCTTTCCTCGTTGCCTTCTTACGCTGCT
>JASHOG010000075.1 GCA_030041225.1 Vulcanimicrobiota bacterium
CGCTGCGCGTTCAGAGCTTGTCGTGCCGCTCCCGCCGAACGCGCCGTACGGCGTCTTCGACATCGACAGCGCGCGGCTCGCGCGTTTCGATGCGGAGGCCCGCGACGGGATCGAGCGCCTCGTGAATACGTTTATCCACAGCGTCGCTCCGCCGCCCTGGCAAGCGTAGCAAGGTTTCCCGCGAGCTCGGCGAATCAAGAGCGCCCGCCTCGGAGGCAGGCAGATGACCGTGGAGCAGGTGGAGGTGGAGGGTTTGCGATTCGAGCTCGAACTCGAGATCGTCAGGGATGCCGAGCGCGCCTCGATCGACTTCTGGAAGACGTGGCTCTGGCACGAACGCGAAGCGCGTGAACGGCCATCGACCGACTTTTGCGCTCGACTTGCAGAGCACTTTGGGATCTCTAGCGATGACGTCCGCCGCGAATGGTTAGCGTGGTATGACTTGCTGACTAGTTGGGACCTCGCCGCCGCGTTCGTCGGCCGGGACGTGCGAACGAGCGCCGTCCCGTACGGACGATCGCATCGCCGCACCTAGCGCGGTTCTTGGTAATCGAAATAGAACCACGTACGCGCGTGACGTCCAAAAGAGACCTCATGTCGCACGTAACAAACCGAGCCCCCCGCGGATTCCCCCGTTTGCGAACTTAGCACCAACGTCGCGTACGGATGGCGCACGAGGCAAGACGCCTCCGACGGAGTCAATCTGTTCGTATACCACAGGTCGCCGATGACGCCCACGGCGATCGTCACGATGAAGGCGAACGCGAGATCTTTGACGTGTGCACGGTAGTCGCTATCCATACGCACGCTCCGGGAGACGCGCCGCCCGCGGCACCGCAAAGGCGATGAGGCCGCACGCCGTTGCGAGTATGCCGAACCATGTCGGCGCCTTTACGAGCCAAATAGGCCATGCGGTAACGACGGAATGCGTGGCGATATAGTGCGCCCAGGAGGCCTGTGCCGTGCCCGCCCGGACAACAGGGGCACTCACCGACACGACACCCGCATGGGCTACGACGGACAGAACTGCCAGCCCGGCCAGCGTGATCACGGTTAGTGCAGCGCACCAAACGGCGAACTCTCTGTTTTTCCCGTACTCTGCACCTACCCATCCTGCGACCAGTGCCGAGAGCGCAACCACCAGCAAGCCCGAAGCCGCTCCTTCCATGAGCAAGAGCATGAGCGGGAGTGCAAGCACGACGGGCGCCAGCGCCACGAGCCGCGGTACACGCGCATAGCTTGAGCAGATCCATAACGCTGCGGGAATCGCAAGCGCAATCTGGTCGAGGTGCGAGTACGGGCCGCCCAAAACAGCGAACGCCGGCGCTCCGAGTACCGCGACCTCGGGACTCTGAGCGGCAGCCTTCGAGCGCGCAAACCATCCGGCGACCACGAGCATAGCCAGCCATTGGAGGCGTCCCGCGGTGATCGCCGCGCCTGCCGCGACGCCCAAGCGGTTCAACACCCACGAGAGGCTGAACTGCGAGTACGACGGGAGCTCGGCCGTAAGGTGCGCCGGAATGACGTTGTGCAAGAACTCTATGTTCCTTACGATGCCAAGCGCGCCGATCGAGACGACGCCGAGGAACATCGTCGCCGTGACGGCAGCAATCGCGCTTCGGGGCCCGAGCATCGCGCACGCGATCGCAACCGCGATGCCGACCTGCGGTTCGGCGAACGAGAGCGCGACGCCGCACCCGACGACCACGTCGAGGCCTAACGAAGCGCGCGAACGAGAGACGCCCCACGCGGCAAGCACGATTCCAAGGAGCGCGATCGGTTCGAGCTCACCGGAAGCGAGAGCATCACCGATCAGCGCCACCGAAAGCGCCACCACGATGTTCCACGTGTTTCCCACGCCCAAGCGCGCAAGAAGCACGATTGAAGCCGCCATGCAACCGCAAAGAAGCGCGAACCATGCGAGAGTAGCCACCGGAAATGAAAGCGCCGCGAACGGCACGAGCGCAGCGATGGCATACCCCGGTAGGGGTCCCGGGACGACAAGCCCCGAGCTCGCAATGAAGAGTGGAGCGGGTGCGGGGGCAGACTCGCATGCGTAAAGCGGCGCTACGGCATACGGATCAGAGCCCGCCGCAAGCACGTGCGCCGTACAGTAGAAAGCCCTGAAGTTGCACATGAACCAGCCGCCGTGTCCCAGGGCAACCATCGACAATGCGACGGCAGTGACTACGACGGCAATCGCCGTCGGTGCCCGCAAACGGGACCACATCGCCTCCAACCGTGTGCTCATCACGCTATGGCAAGCTCGGCCTGCCGCGCTCGCGCCATAGATGCGAGCATCGCGGCCGTCGTGAGAATCCCAAACCATGTCGGCGCCTTCACGAGCCACACCGCCCAGCCGCTCATTGCAAGGTGCGTAGCCACCTCCCGCGACCACAGCGTCTGCGCGAGCGGCGAGGAGATCGCATATGCGGGAGCGACCGCGTGAGCGACCGCACCGCTCCACACCGCCGCAACCGCTAAGGCAGCCATGGCGATCGTCGCAATGGCGGCAACCCGAATACCTGCGCTCATCGTACCGTACACCGTTCTTCCCAACCAGCACGCCATGAGGGGAATGAGCACCATGAAGTAGATGTGCCCGAAGGTGAAGAGCGGTGCGAATACGAGCGCCAGCAGTGCCGAAACACGGAGGGTGCGCGACGTCTCGGCACGCGATGCTAGCCAGAGCGCCGCAGGAGCCGCGAGCGCGATGTGATCGAAGTGCAAGAATGGACCACCGACGACGGCGAACGCCGGCGCGGCAAGAAGCGCAACCTCGGGATTCTTGCGCCCGAGCGCGCTGCGCGCGAACCAGAAGGCTAGTGCGATCGCGATGAACCACGAAAGCCGTCCGCAGAGCAGCGCAGCGTTACTCGGCGCGCCAAGTTGGTAGAGCACTGCCGACAGGCTGAACTGCACGACGTTCGGGAGCTCCGAGGCGACGTGTGCCGGCAGAACGACGTTGAGGTACTCGAGGTTGCCGCGCAGGCCGAGCGCCGCGAGCGAAACGAGCCCGAGCGCGAGAACGGTCGTAGCGGCGGGAAGTGCGTATCGTCTCCCGAGTCCTATAGCCGCAAAGGCGACAGCCGCGCCGATCTGCGGCTCGCTGAAGGTGCACGCGATTCCGCACGCTATCGCCCATTGCCGATTCTGCTTCGCGCCCCATATGGCCAGCGCAAGTCCGAAGAGTGCGATCGGCGGGAGCTCGCCGAACGGCAGTGACTGTCCGACTGCGAGAATGGCGAGCGCGATCGCGGCCGTCCACGCGTCGGCAATGCCGCTGCGCGCGAGAAGGATGCACGCCGCAATCGTTGCCGCCGCGAGAATGGCCAGCCACACGACGGACGCAATGGGAAACGGAATCAACGCGAAGGGCAGAAACGCCGCGATTGCATATCCCGGCAGCGGCGCGGGCAGCACCGCGCCTCTGTTGAGCTGCAGTAACGGCCATGGCTCGCGTTCCCGTTCGCATCGCGCGAGCGGCGACGTCGCATACGGATCTTCGTGCAACGCGAGGACCCGTGCCGAACAATAAAACGCCTTGAAGTCGCCCATGCCGAAGCGCACGTGCGCCGCGCTTTCCGAAGCGACCGCGAAGGCGGCAGCAAGAATGAGCGCTCCTGCGATTCCCCTCACACTGTAGGGTTCGTTCTCGAAGCTGCGAAAGCGCAGCCCGCGAGCTGCACCGCGTGTAAGGACTCTGTTAAAAGTCGCTGACGAGGGCGACCGTTCGCATCGTGTCCCTTGTGGGCCACCGCAGGGTACATCCCGTCCTAGAGGAGACGTTCCGTCGAGGTGGCGCCTTGCTCGCTTAGCGTTCGTGCCGTATGATGAGGATGAGGAATAGTGATGAGTGCCGACTCGCTGGATGTGAGGCTTGCCGGGCTCGAGGGAGCCTATCGTCAGATCGATAAGCGCCTGGATTCGCTCGAGCGGAAGACCGACGCACTCGACGCGAAGGTCGACGCGAAGCTTGCGGCACTCGACACGAAGGTCGATACGAAGCTAGCAGCGCTCGATAGCAAGATCGATAGCAAGGTCGATGGGCTGGACCGCACGTTTCAGACGAAAAGCGACGCCTCGTTCCGATGGCTCATGGGCACGATCATCGGCGGCTGGCTCTCGCTCGTCGGGGTCATCATCGCCGCGTGGACCTCATTGATGTCAGCGATTCTGACGCATATCCACTGACCGCTTAACCCGACGACAGTGCTTGTTCCTGGAGCTGTTTAGGTCTGCGTTTCAGGCGAGGCGGCGCGGCGAATTGCCTCCGTCGTCGGCGCGAAGCGCATGTACACGACGGGCACGAGCAGCAACGTCAAGAGCAGCGAGCTCGTTAGACCGCCGATGACGACCGTTCCGAGCGAGCGTTCCGCCTGCGAGCCCGGATCGAGGGCGAGCGCGAGCGGCGTCATGCCCGCGATCATCGCAACCGTCGTCATGATGATCGGACGGAACCGTTCCAAAGCCGCTTCCCGCACGGCCCCAGCCTCATCGCGTTTTTCTAAGCGTAAACGATTCGCGAAATCAACGAGCAGGATGCCGTTCTTTGAGACCAAGCCGACCAAGAGCACCGAGCCGATGAACGAGAAGAGGTTGAGCGTCTGGTGCGTGATCGCGAGCGAGCCGAGTGCGCCGACGACGGCGACCGGCACGCTGAACATGATGACGAACGGGGTGCGGTAGCTGTTGTACAAGGCCACCATCAAGAGGTAGACGAGCAACACCGAGAGCGCGAGCGAGACCGACATGCCCGTGATCGTGTCGCCGAGCGCCTCTTGATTGCCCCCGGCGACCGGCGTTACGGTCACGTACGAAGGTAGATGCAAGGCGCGAATGCGCGCGTTGAAGCCGCGCTCGACGTTCGAGAGCTCCCAGCCGTTTGCGAGGTTGGCACCGACATAGACGACGGTCTGACGATTGATGCGTGTGATGAGCGGCGGTGCAGGTTCGCGTGCTATCGTCGCGACGTCGCCGACGGTAACGGTCGATCCGCCTCCCGACGAGATGGGAATCTCACCGATCGCGGAGAGGTCCGTTTGATCGGGTTCCGGGTAGATGACCTGAACGTCCTTGAGCCCGTTTTCGGTGAAGAACTGGGTCGCGAGCGTTCCACCGAACGCGGCGCGAACAGCGTCGCTCGCGGTGCCGATCGAGACGCCGAGCGCGCGTGCTCGTTCGCGATTGAACAGCACCTCGACCTGCGGCGAGTCGGGGTTGTCGGTCGTCGTAGCGTCGATCGCTCCCGGAGTCTGTACGAGTGCCGCATAGACCTTCGCCGCGTACGGCGATGGATCGCCGAGCGGGTTCGTCACGACCTCGTCGATCGGCTGTTGGATACCGCCCGTCGTTGCAGTCGCCGGAATCGAGACGACCTGTGCTTGCGGCGGCAA
>JASHOG010000076.1 GCA_030041225.1 Vulcanimicrobiota bacterium
CCGTTGCGTGCGATCACGACTTCCTCGCCCTTGAGTGCCTCGCCGACGAGGAGAGAAAAGTGGGTCTTCGCTTCGTACATGTTGACCTGCTTCACCTGGTCTAGTCTAGCACGCTAGACCTACAGCTGCAAGGTCTATGAGGGTACGATCTCCCGTGTTGCCGCAGCGTTGAAGTAGCTCGCTCGTGGATGGTGAAGCACGATTGCCGCCGTCGATTGCTCCGGAACGATCTGATACGCTTGCGTCAGCGTCACGCCGATGCGGCGCGTCGCGTCCAGGAGCGAGAAGACGGTCTCGTGTTGCGCGAGGTCGGGGCAGGCACCGTAGCCCCAAGAGTAGCGCTTCCCGCGACGTTCTTCGAGAGCAAGCTCGCGACGGATGCGACGGTGAACGAGCTCGGCAAGTGCCTCCGCTGACTGTACGGAGAAGCCGTGCAGAAAGTACGCCTCGCTGTAGGCTGCCGCACGTTGAAGCTCGGCAATCTGCCGCGATGCCTCTTCTCCTACGGTGACGATCTGCAGTGCTACGACATCGACGGGTGCACCATTCTCTCGCTCGCGCACGTAATCTGCGAGGCAGAGATGCTCGCCGCCCGGCTGACGCGCGAACGTGAAGCGGGCGAGCTCGCTGCCGCCTTCGTCGAAGAGCACGACGTCGTCGTTCTCCGCTGCCGCGCGAAAGTATCCATAGACGGCCCGCGGCTCGAGAATCGCACCGCTCTCCGCCTGCGTCTGATAGCGGCGCAAGCGTGGTTCGAACTCCTCGCTCAGCAGTCTCTCCCACTGCTCGCCCTTGGTGTTTGCCGCACCCCATGAGAGCCTGAAGAGGCTGCGTAGATCGAAGCATTGCCAGAGCTCTCGACGATCGACGTGCTCGAGCGCGCGCACGCCGAAGAAGGGGGGCCGCGGAATCTCGGCCGGCTGCGAGCGCACGACGGAAAACGCGCGCACCGTGGCGCCGTCAACGGCGGCGGCGCTGCGTGCGTGCTGCGCAACCGCCTCCGTGCGAATGCGCTCGACGAGACCGCGGCGCGCGTCCTCGTCGCCGGTGAGCGTATCCATGATGTCGAGCCCTTCAAAAGCATCCTTGGCGTAGAAGAGGCCCGGCTCGAAGAAACGTTTGCCTTCGAGCAGCGCGATGCGCCGGCCGAAGTCGCGGTTGATCGCGGCACCGCCGACGATCACGGGAAAGAGGAGGCCGCGCGCATCCTGCTCCTGCACGCAAATGGGCATCTGTTTGCTCGTCGAGACGAGCAGCGCCGAGAGGCCGATGGCGTCGGCCTTCACTTCGATCGCCTTCTCGAGAATCGTGTTCATCGGCACTTGCTTGCCGAGATCGTACACCGTGTAGCCATTATTCGAGAGGATCGTGTTCACGAGATTCTTTCCGATGTCGTGCACGTCGCCGAAGACGGTTGCAAGCACAACTTTGCCCTTGGTGACGCCCTCTTTCTTCTCGAGGAACTGCTCGAGGTGCGCGACGGCTTTCTTCATGACCTCGGCCGATTGCAAGACGAAGGGCAGAATGAGTTCGCCGGCTCCGAACTTGTCGCCGACCTCCTTCATTGCGGGCAAGAGAATTTCGTTGAGCACCTGTACCGGCGTCCGAGATTCGAGAGCCTCGTCGATCTTCGCTTCGATGCCGTCCTTACGGCGATGGAGAATAGCGGAATGGATGCGAGCCTGTATCGGAGTGTCGCTTCCCTCGACGTCACGCGGCGCTTCCGCGCCTCGCTCGTTCGGGATGATATGTTCGATCAACCGCTGCAGCGCGTCGGGCCGGCGATTGAAGACGAGGTCGTCGCACCGTTCGCGCGCTTGTGCATCGATCTCGGCGTACGGTGCGATCTCTTGTGCGTGCACGAGTGCACAATCGAGCCCGGCCTCGACGCAGTGGTGGAGAAACACGGAGTTCAGTGCGGCACGCGCTTGTGGCGAGAGGCCGAAGGAGACGTTCGAGACACCAAGCGAGGTGAGAACACCCGGAAGAGCCGCTTTGATCGTGCGAATCCCTTCGATGGTCGCGATCGCGGACTGCGCGAACTCGGGATCACCGGTTGAAAGCGTGAAGGTCAATGCATCGAAGATGAGCGCGCCGGGCGGGAGCCCGTACTCGCCGACGGCGATCTCATAGATTCGCCGCGCGACCTCGAGCTTGCGTTCCACCGTCTTGGCCATGCCCTGCTCGTCGATGGTGAGCGCCACGACGGCCGCACCGTGCTCGATCGCAAGCGGCATGACGCGGTCGATCTTCGCTCGCCCCGCCTCGAGGTTCACCGAGTTGAGGATCGCGCGACCGGGATAGTTTTGCAGCGCGTGCTCCATAACGTTCGGCTCGGTCGAGTCGATCATGAGCGGCGCCTCGACCGATTGCGCGAGACGACGCACGAGCTCGCGCATCTGCACGTCTTCGTCGCTGCGTTCCGTGAGGGCGCAGCAGACGTCGAGCACGTGCGCTCCTCCCTCGATCTGCTCGCGCGCCAAGAGCACGATGTCGTCATACCGCTCCTCGAGGAGCAGCCGTTTCATGCGGCGCGAGCCTTGGCTGTTGATACGTTCGCCGACGAGCAATGGACGCGGCTCTTGCTCCAGGCTCACCGCCGTCATCGCCGAGGCAACGTACTGCGCACGCTCTTTGTCATCCCGAGCGTCGCGAGCGCGACGCGCTCGCGACGTCGAACGTTCGTCGAGCACCTCGCGCAGCGCCGCTACGTGCGCAGGCGTCGTTCCGCAGCAGCCGCCGATTGCGTTGACGCCGTACTCACGCACGAACTCGCCGAGCTCACGCGCGAGCTGCTCGGGAGTTTCGGGATAGATCGCCTCACCGCGCGGTCCCATGAGCGGTAAGCCTGCGTTCGGGATGACCGAGACGGGACAGCGTGAGTTTTCGCAGAGGTAGCGAATCGAGTCGCGCATCTGCGCGGGACCGGTCGAGCAGTTCAGCCCGATGACGTCGATCGGAAGCGCATCGAGCACGGCGCAGATCGCGCGAATGTCGGTGCCGAGCAGCATCCGCCCCTCGGTGATGAGCGTCGGCTGTGCTTGGATCGGCACGCGGCGCATTCCGCGCGCGAACTCACGCGTGATGCCGGCGATCGCGGCTTTGAGCTCGAGCAGATCTTGCATCGTCTCGAGCAGCAGCAAATCGGCGCCGCCCTCGATGAGCGCACGCGCCTGCTCGCCGTAGATCGTCGCGAGCTCCTCGAAGCTGATCTTCGAAAGCGCGGGATCGGAAGACGAGATGAGCATGCCGGTCGGGCCCATCGATGCGGCGACGAATCGCGGCCGCTCGGGCGTCGCGACGGCGTCGCACGCCTGACGAGCGATGCGCGCGGCGATAGTATTGATGTCGTAGGTTCGTTCGCCGAGCCCGTACTCGCCGAGCTTGAGGCGCGAGCCCGTGAACGAATCGGTTTCGACGACGTCTGCGCCTGCTTCTAGATAGGCACTATGAATGCGCCCGATCAGGTCGGGCCGCGAGAGCACGAGCGCCTCGTTGCACCCGAGATACTGCTCGCCGCCGAAATCCGAGGCTTGCAGCCCGAGATCCATGAGCTGCGTCCCCATAGCACCGTCGAAGAGCAGCACGCGCTCGCGTAGTGCGTGCAGGTACTCAGATTGAGCGAATTTCTCCAACGGCACGTCCGGCCCGATTATACACGACTGGGTGCACAAACCGCGCAAGCCTTTCCATCTGCTCGGCGGAGAGTGCCCCGAGACGCTGCAGCGACGCAAGCGAGAACGGAGCGCGCGCCCTCGCGGTGCCGTCGAGGACCTTCGAGGTGAAGCCGAATCCGAGCGAGAGCACCGCAGCGCCGTGCACACCCTCAGCGCCCCCCTTCGAAAGAACGCTCCCGCGACTCGAACGCATGAGCTCGGTATCGAACTCTCCCATCCCGGCGACATACTCCGGGCGTGCGAGCATCGCTGCGCGCACCGCGGCAAGGGCTGCCGCATCGGCCGCGTCCACCCCCTCGAGCGTGGCGAGTCTCGCGAACGAGAGCGCCGCACGGCGCAGTGAGGTTGCGTACACCGGTATCCCGCAGCCGTCGACGCCGAGAGGCCATTGCTGCGGGTCTTCGTCGCACATACGCGCGCAGAAGGCAAGGATGAGTCGTTGCGCAGGATGCCCCGGCTCGAGGTAGGTTGCGGTATCGGCGTCGAGCAGCCGGCAGAGAGCAAGAATACCCGCATGTTTTCCCGAGCAGTTGTTGTGGATCGCCCGCGGCGGCTCGCCTCGTTTGAGCATTGCGAGCATCGCCTTCTCGTTGTACGGGTAGTGCGCGCCACAGAGCAGCGCCGATTCATCCATCCCAATCTTGCGTAGGATCGAGCGCACCGCATTGAGATGGAAGAGTTGCCCGGAGTGCGAGCCGGCCATGACGGCGATCTCTCTCTCGTCGAGGGCGAAACGCTCGCTCACGCCCGCCGCGATGATTGCAGCTGCGATAAACGGCTTTGCAGCCGAGCGCAGATAGACCGGCGAATCGGCGTCGCCGCTTTCCAGCAACACGTCGCCGTTTGCCGTACACGCAAAGGCGGCGACGTGGTGAACCGACTCGACGAGATTCCCGCGCGTGACTTCGACGATCACGCGCTCATCGGATCGGACTACATCAGGACTTCCTAAGACATCGTGACGGATTTCGTCACCATGTAGGAATCCAGGCCCTCCGTACCGCCTTCGGAGCCGAATCCCGACGCCTTCACGCCTCCGAATGGAAGCTCGGCAAGCGCGATGCCGAAGTGATTGATACCGAGCATCCCGGTCTCGACGCGCTCCGACAGCGCGATGGACTCGGCAAGATCCCGCGTGAAGGCATACGCTGAAAGCCCGTACGGGAGACGGTTCGCCTCGCCGATTGCCTCGTCGAGGGTCTCGAACGGCGTGATCGCCGCCACGGGGCCAAAGGGCTCTTCGTGCAGAACGCGTGCGTCGCGCGGAAGATCGGTCAAGACGGTCGGTTGATAGAAGAATCCCGGTCCATCGATCGCGCTGCCGCCGGTCTTCGCCGTCGCTCCACGTTCGAGCGCGTCGCGCACGAGCTCGTCGATGCCGCTGCGGCGGCGTTGGTTCGCCAGCGAAGCCATCTGCGTCTGCTCGTCGAGACCGTTGCCGATGCGCAGCCCCGCGGCCTTCGTGCTGAAACGATCGACGAACTCGTCGTAGAGCTTTCGATGAACGATGAATCGGGAAGGCGAGACGCAGACCTGCCCGGCGTTTCGGTACTTCGAGGCGACCGACATGTTGACGGCACGCGCGAGATCGGCGTGCTCGGTGACGATGACCGGTGCGTGACCTCCAAGCTCGAGCGTCATCCGTTTCGTCCCATCGGCCGCAAGATGAGCGAGCTGTTTCCCGACCGCGATCGATCCGGTAAACGAAACCTTGCGAATGACGGGTGAGGCGATCAGTCTCTGCGAGATGTGCGCCGGATCACCGAACAGCATCGAGACCGCCTCCGGCTCGAGGCCGGCGTCGAGCAGCGCTTCGAGCAGCGCGAGCGCCGTCGCGGGTGTCTCCTCCGCCGGCTTGATGACGATCGAGCATCCCGCACCTAGAGCGCCCGCGAGCTTACGTGCGGGCGTGATCGCCGGAAAGTTCCACGGCGTGAACGCAGCAACGGGCCCGACAGGCTCGCGCAGCACGAGCTGCCTGATCGCGGGTGAGCGCGAGGGCACGATACGCCCGTAGGCGCGGCGTCCCTCTTCGGCGACCCAATCGAAGAGTTCGGCGCATGCGATGACCTCTGCGCGAGATTCGACGACGACCTTCCCTTGCTCCGTCGTCATCGTGCGTGCGATCGCCTCGGCACGCTCGCGCACGAGTCCGGCCGCACGATGAAGGATCGTTGCGCGGTCGAAAGCCGAGGTGCTCCGCCAGCGCGCGTAACCACGCTCCGCCGCGGCGAGTGCGCGCCGTATGTCGTCATCGGTTGCGACGGGGAGGTCGCCGATGGGCTCCCCCGTCGCGGGATTGATCACCGCTATGCGTTCCCGCGCGCGCGCATCGATTTTCTCGCCCCCGACGAAGAGGTAGAGCTGCGCGTAGGAAGGCGCTTCGAGAATCATGTTCCCGCCGAGACCAACGCTGGTTCCACGACGATCGCCTCCTGTTCCCCGAAGACCGGATTGCTTAAGTAGCGCTCCCCCGTGTCGCATGCGAAGGTGACGATCGTCTTTCCTTTGAGGAGTGGCCGTTGCGCTACCTGGAGTGCCGCCCAGATGTTGGCACCGCTCGATATGCCGACGAGCATCCCCTCCTCGCGTGCCGCCCTCCGAGCGGTCTCGATGGCGTCTGCGTCGGTGACGCGAATGACCTCCTCGTACACCGTCGTATCGAGTACGCCCGGCACGAACCCGGCGCCGGTACCTTGAATTTTGTGCGGTCCCGGCGCTCCTCCCGAGAGCACCGGCGAAGCATCCGGTTCGACTGCGACGATCGTTACGCCGGACTTGCGCGCTTTCAATATTTGTCCGACACCCGTGATCGTGCCGCCGGTGCCGACCGCCGAAACGACGACGTCGACGGCTCCGTCGGTATCGCGCCAGATCTCCTCCGCAGTTGTTCGACGGTGGATCTCCGGGTTGGCCGGGTTATCGAACTGCTGCGGTACGAAATACTTCAAGGGTTGCTGCGCACGAATCTCCTCCGCACGCGCAAGAGCGCCCTTCATGCCTTGCGGACCCGGCGTTAGCACGACCTGAGCACCATACGCCTTGAGTAAGTTGCGCCGCTCGATCGTCATCGTCTCGGGCATGACGAGGATACATGGGTAACCCTTCGCTGCCGCAACGAAGGCGAGCGCGATGCCCGTGTTACCGCTGGTCGGCTCGAGGATGGTCATTCCGGGCCGTAGGCTCCCGTCGCGCTCCGCGGCCTCGATCATCGCGACCCCGATTCGGTCCTTGACCGAGCCGGCTGGATTGAACGACTCCATCTTCACGAGGATCGTCGCGGCAGCGTTGCGCGCCAGGCGCGGAATCTTCACAAGCGGCGTGTTGCCGAAGGTATCGGCGAGATTTTCATAGATTCGTGCCATGATAAGAGTGTAACAGCCAGAGTGTACCCGCTGTTGCACCGAACGCTTGTTCGGAAAGGGAGACCATGCGCGCCGTTCTTGTCGTACTGCTCGCGCTCGCGCTCATCGCGCCCAACCCAACGCCTCAGCCCGCACCCTCGATCGACGATGCCCTTGCCGCGATCCGCGCCTACGCTCCCGAGGCAATGGCCGAGCAAGGGACGCCCGGGCTTTCCATCGCCGTCACGGACCGGACACACACTCTAGCGATCATCACCTTAGGCTACGCGAACGTCGAAGCCCACACGCCGGTCACGCCGCAGACACGCTTTGCGATCGGTTCGATCACGAAGTCGATGACGGCGCTCAGCCTGCTGGAGTTGCGCGACGAGCAGCGCGTCGATCTCGATGCATCGGTACAACGCTATCTTCCCTGGTTTACGACTCACTCGGGCGGCAAGCCCATACTCGTCCACGAGCTCCTCTCGCACACCGCGGGGATTCCCGACGACTACTCTGTGACGCCGAGCTACCTCTACGGTATCTACGTCTTGCGCACCGCGCATACGCTCTTTCCACCCGGAACGGCGTGGTCGTACTCCAACGACGGGTTCGCGACGGTCGGAGCGATCGTCGCCGCGGTCGACCACCGGGACTGGGCGGCAGCACTGCAAGCCCGCGTTTTCGATCCCATCGGCATGAGCGCGAGCTCGGCGGTCTTCACACCGGAGACGATGGCTGATGCTGCGACGGGCTATGAGTATCGTGACGCTGATCGCCCCGCATCGCTTCATCCCGCGCTGGTTCCGTCTCGTCCGTTCGATTTCGTCAACCCTGCCGGCTCGGTGCTCTCGACGCCGGAAGACATGGCGCGCTACGTGCGCTTCTATCTCAAGGGCGGCGTCACGCAGAGCGGTAGGAGGCTTCTCGCGCCTGCGACGTTCGCCGCGATGACGCATGCCGACCGTTACAATAACGGCGAGCCCGCCGGCTCACCTGGGATCGAGCTCGCCGAGGCACCGTCGTACTACAAGAGATACGGTTTCGGCCTCTCGATCTTCGATGAGGAGGGCGATCATCTCATCGGTCACACCGGCGGCATCTCCGGCTACACTGCGTGCATGCAGGCAAATCTCACGCGTGGGTTCGGCGTGATCGCAATGGCAAACCTCGTCGAGGCGCCGCTGCATCCATGCGCGATCGTTCTCTATGCAATGCGTGTCCTGCGCGCCCAGCAGCTGGGAGCGCCCCTTCCGAAGCCGCCGGCGCCGCCGAATGCTGCATACGTTGCCGACGCCGCCGAGTACGCCGCAACGTACGCTGCACGCAGTGGAGCATCGCTCTCGATCGCGTCCGCGCACGACCGCCTCTCGATTGTCGATGGCGGCATCACGTACGCACTCTATCCTCGCGGGCCGGATATGTTCTGGTGTTCCGATCCGCGTTTTCCGCTCTTCCTGTTCCACTTCTTACGTGACGCGCACGGACGCGTCGACCAGCTGTCGTACGGCGCGCAGTGGTATGCAACCGCACAGTATTCCGGCCCGCGTACGTGGCCTCACCCGCGCGCATGGGACGCCTACGCCGGCCGCTACGAGAACACGTTTTGGGGATCACCGCAGATCACGCGGGTGCTGATCGTCAAAGGCAGGCTGACGCTCGACGGGCTTCAGCCGCTCGTTCCTCTCAACGACGGCTCCTTTGCCGCCGGATTCGACATCGTACGCTTCGACGCGTTCGCCGGAGAGAAGGCGACGCGGATGAGAATCGACGCCATCGACTTCTATCGCGTCGACCTGCCGTAAAACGTCCGAGCGGCGGCTGTCATGACGCGATAACTGAGAATGGGCTGAACCCCGATTTTCCTCGTCGCGGCAGCGGAACGCCCTCAGCGGGCGGCGAAGGAACGCGCCCATGCCCAAAGGGTTGCTCTTCGCTCTGGGAACGGTTGCGTTGGTTCTCATCGGTTGTCACTCAGGCGCCACGACGCCGGCCGCGACTCCGACACCGACACCGTCACCGAACCCTTCTACGTCGGTGGCGACCGTCGACGCGGAGTACAACGGGGCCCCGTACGTGGGCACGATCTACGCGAACCCAGCGCCCTCGGGATGCCCCGCGCCCGACGGCACGAACGTCGTTGCGGGCACGACGATATCGGCTACGTCGACGGCGGTGAGCGGCCAAATTTACGCCGAGGCGACGCTGACGAATCTCACGCCCGACATCAACTATAACTTTTTCTTTTTGCCGACCGGTGGATCTGCCGTCGCAGATTGCACGATTAATATCGAGTGGTCGTACGAAACGATCACTCTGTCGCCGTCGTCTCCGGCTCCGTAGCCTCCGGCTCTTCGTCCACGTCGAGTACCCAGAGCGCGCGATGCGGCGCGAATGCTACGCCGTCGTGCCCCGCAACGCGCTGCAGGATGCGCATAATGCGCCGGCCGCCGATCTCCCGACCCCACTCGATCGGTCCGCGCGGATAGTTCGTTCCCAAACGCATCGCGAGGTCGACGTCGTGCGCAGTCGCGACGCCCTCTTCGACCGCCGCTACCGCCTCGTTGATGATGGAGCCGAGGACGCGCCCGAGCACCAGCCCCGGCACGTTCTCGACGAGCACGACGCCGTGACCGATCGCTTCGAACATCTCCTGCGCGAGCGCAAGCGTGTCGTCGGAGGGCGTATCATCGTCTGCGATCTCGACGCCCGTTTGGGCTTCGAGCGTTCCAATGATCCCGTATCCGATCAAACGCTCCGGTGAGCGCATGCGTTTTGCGCACGCCTTCGTGTCCGTTGCGTAGGCGTCGATAAGGATCGCGCACTCCGCGGGAAGAACGCCGTCAAAACGAGCGATTGCCGAGCTTCGATCGCTCTGCCCGTCGCCGACATCGACGAGGACCGTCGGCGCTTCATCCATGCGTTCGACGTCGTCGTCATCGTACAGCCGTATGACCGCGGCAAAGTGCGCCTCGAGCGCCGCGGCAAGCTCGTCGGCGAGACCTTCGGATCCAAGCACGGCGACAAGCTCATCCTCGACGCGCCGTGCTTGGGGAGTACGCTGCAGCTCGATACGCGCCGGAGCCGCGTCGTATGAGTAGAAACCGCTGCCCGATTTCTTCCCAAGCCTACCGCTCGCGACCAGCGTTTGCTGCAGAGCGACGGGCGCAAGGCGTTCCTCTTGCGTGCGCTCGTAGATCGACTCGCTGGTCGCCAAGTTCACGTCGAGACCGATGAAATCCATGAGCTCGAACGGTCCCATGCGAAAGCCGACGCCGCGCACGAGTGCATCGATCTCTTCGATATCTGCAACGCGCGCCTCGAGCGCGCGCATCGCTTGAAGGTAGAACGGCCGTGCGATGCGGTTCACGACGAAGCCCGGCGTATCGGCCGTGACGATTCCGGTCTTCCCGAGACGCTCGACAAAGGTGCGTGCGCTCTCGATCTCGCCCTCGCCGCTCTGCCCCGCGCATACGATCTCGACGAGCGCCATCTTCTCGGGCGGATTGAAGAAGTGCAGGCCGACGACACGCCGCGGATCTCGAACGGCGCGCGCGATCTCAGAGACGGAGAGCGACGATGTGTTGCTCGCCAGCACTGCGTTCGGAAGGCGCCCCTCTAAGAGCGCGAATACCGACTGCTTGAGATCGATGCGCTCCGGAACGGCTTCGATCGCGAGCATCGCGTCGCGGTCCTCGGGAATGTCGGCGACGATCTGCGCCGCGGGCACGCGTTTCGCCGCCCGCTCCCGGGCAAGCGCGTCGGGCTCGACGAGCGTCACGCCGTAGCCGGCGCCTGCAGCGACGGCCGCAATTCCCGCTCCCATGCTACCGCCACCGACGACAACGACGCGATCCGCCATCTCGGGGGTTCTTCGCGCAGTCGAGCGTCGAGGCTTCGTGCGCGCCGTGCGGAAGTGGGCGGAGTGGAGAAGCCGCGTTGGCGGAGGATCGCCTCGCGTTATGTGATCGACTCGCGGTTCATGCGCATCCGCCGAGACACGGTCGAGCTGCCGAACGGAGCGATCCTTCCCGAGTACTACATCCGCGAGTCGGCCGGCTTCGTGATGATCGTCGCCTTCACGCCTGACGAACAGGTTGTCCTCGTGCGCCAGTACCGCTACGGCAGCGACAGTGTCGGCTTGGAGATTCCCGCGGGCATGCTCGAGCCTGAGGAGGACCCGCGGGTATGCGCCGCTCGCGAGCTTCTCGAGGAGACCGGCTACGAAGCCGGCTCGATGCACTTGCTCGCCGACTACACGATCGAACCCGTGCGCTCGAGCGCGCGCGCCTACATCTTTATGGCGAGCGGAGTTCAAAGGGTCGCCGAACCCCAACCCGAGCAGACGGAGTGCATCGAGGTCGAGCTCGTGCCGGTCGAAACCTTTGCCGCTATGTTGGAAGACGGCCGCATCGACAATCTGGCCTCGGTCGCCGCCGGGTATCGCGCCCTCGCAGCCCGAACGCGTGTTCGATGACCCAGGAAGCCCAGCCCTTCCATCCGCTCGTCGGCGAGTGGTTCGCACAGCGCTTCGGCGAGCCGACGGAGCCCCAGCGTCGCGGGTGGCCGCTCATCGCACAGGGCGGCGACGTCCTCATCTGCGCGCCGACCGGCTCCGGCAAGACGCTTGCCGCGTTCTCAATCTGTCTCGACGATCTCGTCTGCCGCGCGCAGCTCGGCGATCTTCCCGACGCGACGCTGGTCGTCTACGTCTCCCCTCTCAAAGCGCTCTCGAACGACGTCCGCAAGAACCTGGAGCTTCCGTTACGGGAGCTGCAAGTGCACGCGCTCGAACGCGGCGTGCCGCTCGCGGCGATCCGCACGGCGGTGCGCACCGGAGATACGACGCCGGCGCAGCGCGCAGAGATGCTGCGCAAGCCGCCGCACGTGCTCGTAACAACGCCGGAGTCGCTCTTCATTCTGCTTACCGCGCAGCGCTCGCGACGTCTCTTCAAAAGTGTCACGACCGTCATCGTCGACGAGATCCATGCGATGGCGGGCGACAAGCGCGGAGCGCACCTCGCGCTGACGCTCGCGCGCCTCGATGCGCTCGTCGAGGCGGAGCGTAGGGAGAGACCTCAGCGTATCGGCCTCTCGGCAACGGTGAAGCCCGTCGACGAGGTGGCACGCTTTCTCGGGCCGGCGACGCAGGTCGTCGACATCGGCAGCAGGCGCGACATGGAGCTGCACGTCGAGGTTCCGCGCGACGAGCTCGGCGCGGTCGCAAGCACACCGATGTGGGATGAGCTCTACGATCGCATCGCCGAGCTCATCTCGGCGCATCGCACGACGCTCGTCTTCGTACCGACGCGGCGCATGAGCGAGCGCGTCGCCTTCGCGCTCGGCGAGCGCCTCGGGGAGAACATGCTCATGCCGCATCATGGCAGCCTCTCGCGGGAGGCGCGTTTCGACGCGGAACGACGCCTCAAAGACGGTGAGCTACGTGCGGTTGTTGCCACAGCCTCACTCGAGCTCGGTATCGACATCGGCACGATCGATCTCGTCGTTCAGCTCGGGACACCGCGCGCGATCGGTGTCGCGTTGCAGCGCATCGGCCGCTCGGGTCATTGGATCGGCGCACGGCCGAAGGGCGTGATCTTCGCCACGACGCGCGATGAGCTCATCGAATGCGCCGCGCTCGTGCGCGCGGTGCGCGGCGGAGCTATGGATGCGTTGCGCATTCCTCGCGCACCGCTCGATATTCTCGCACAGCAGGTCGTTGCCGCCTGTGCCGAGGGCGAGTGGGGTTCAGAGGAGCTCTACGCACTCGCGAAGAGCGCGTACGCCTATCGGAGCCTCGCGCGCGAGGACTTCGAGCAGGTGCTCTCGATGCTCGCCGACGGCATCGCGACCTCGCGCGGCAGGAGCGGCACGTTCATCCACTACGACCGCGTCAACGGCCGATTGCGCCCGCGGCGCGGCGCGCGCCTCGCCGCGATCACCTGCGGCGGCGCGATTCCGGACAATGCGAACTACACCGTCATCGTCGAGCCGGAAGGACAGACGATCGGAACCCTCGACGAGGATTTCGCCATCGAATCGATGGCCGGCGACGTCTTTTTGCTCGGAAGCAACTCCTGGCTCATTCGCAAGATTGAGAGCGGCGTCGTTCGCGTCGAGGATGCGCACGGCGCGCCGCCTTCGATCCCGTTTTGGAACGGAGAGGGGCTTGGGCGCACGCTCGAGCTCTCACGTGAGGTCTGCGAGGTTCGCCGGCGCATCGAGGCGAGCGACGATGAGAGCGCGCGCGAGTTTCTCGTCGCGGAATGCGGTCTCGACGATGCCGGCGCCGGGCAAGCGATCCCGTACGTACGCGCCGGAAGTCGCGCGCTCGGGGCGCTCCCGAGCGATCGTCTCGTCGTCGCCGAACGCTTCTTCGACGAAGCGGGCGGCATGCAGCTCGTGCTGCACGCGCCATTCGGTGCGCGCATCAACCGTGCGTGGGGGCTCGCACTGCGCAAGCGTTTCTGCCGATCCTTCAATCTCGAGCTGCAAGCCGCGGCCACCGACAACGGCATCCTTCTCTCGCTCACCGAGCAACACGCGTTCCCGCTCGAGATCGTCTTCGAGTTCGTGAAATCGGCGAGCGTCGAAGACGTGCTCACGCAGGCCATGCTGCCCGCTCCGATGTTCGCCGCGCGGTGGCGCTGGAACGCGACGCGGTCGCTCGCGATTCTCCGCCGCCGCGGCGGGCGAAAGGTGCCGCCGCAGATCATCCGCATGCGCTCCGACGATCTCGTTGCCGCGGTCTTCCCCGATCAAGCGGCCTGCGCGGAGAATCTCTCCGGTCCGATTCGCGTTCCCGATCACGTGCTCGTCCGCGAGACGATCGACAACTGCCTGCGCGAGGCGATGGACGTCGACGCACTGCGCGAGATTCTCGACCAGATCGAGGTCGGCGAGATCGCGACGCACGCAGTCGATACGCCCGAGCCGTCGCCCTTCTCACACGAGATCCTGAACGCAAATCCATACGCGTTCCTCGACGACGCGCCGCTCGAGGAGCGCCGCGCGCGCGCCGTGCAACTCCGCAGAACGCTCGGCGATGAGCAGTCGGCGGGGATTCTCGATGCGCAGGCAATCGCAACGGTGACGCAAGAGGTGCAGCCGCTCGTCCGCGACGCCGATGAGCTGCACGACGCCCTCTCCACGCTCATCCTCGCCGTGCCGGTGGCAGCATGGCAGGCGTGGTTCACGCATCTCGTGCAGGAGCGACGCGCCAGGACGGTAGAGCGAGGTGGGCGCACGTTCTGGGCCTGCACCGAGCGCCTTGCACAGATAGAGAATCCAATCGAGATTTTACGAGGGTGGCTCGAGCACAGCGGACCGGTCACGATCTCGGAGCTCTGCGAGCGCCTGGCGTTCGATGCGCCATCGATCGAGTCCGCACTCCTCGCACTCGAAAACGAAGGACAAGTATTGCGCGGGAATTGGGGGCCCACCGCGAGAGTCGCGCCACAAGAACCCAGTCTGCGAAGCTCATCCTTCGTTTCTGCGGAGGAGCCGAGTGGGCGAAGTGAACCGTACGATTGTCATGGTGAGCGTAGCACGAACGGAGTGAGTGCGGAGTCGAACCACCGTCGTAAGACTTTGGAGCGGTCCCTCGACTCCGCGAGCTTCACTCGCTACGCTCGGGATGACAAGCCGATGAGCGAGGCGACAAACGCAGGGACGAAAGGGAGCGAGCAGTGGTGTAATAGGCGGGTGTTGGCGAGGATCCACCGCCTCACGATCGGGCAGCTTCGCCGCGAGATCGAACCGGTCAGCACCGCGCAGTACGTGCGCTTTCTCTATCGTTGGCAGCACCTCACGCCGACGACCCGGCTCTACGGAGTCGACGGAACGTTGCAGATCGTGCGGCAGCTCGAGGGGTACGAAGCACCGGCGGCAGCCTGGGAGACGCAGATCCTTCCGGCGCGCATCGTTGGGTATCGCCCTGAGTATCTCGACCGCCTCTGCTACTCCGGCGACGTGATGTGGGGGCGTCTCTCGCCGCATCCGGCGCTTGAGCCGGCAGACGAACAGAGCGCGCGTAGGCGCATCCGCCCCACGAAGCTCGCCCCGATGACGCTACTAATGCGCGAGAGCGCCGAAGAGCTCACGGCACGCCGGCAGTACGAGATCGATCGCCTCTCGCATCCTGCCCAGCAGGTGCTCTCCGAGGTCGAGCGGCGCGGCGCGCCCTTCTTCTCGGAGATCATGCGCGGCACGAAGCGCCTTGCGAGCGAGGTTGAGGAGGCGCTCTGGGAGCTTGTGGCGGCCGGGTGCGTCACCGCCGACGGCTTCGACGCGCTCCGATCGCTCATCGATGCGAAGCGCCGCCTCGGCGAAAAAGGACTACGCGCTCGGCCGCGTTCCTCGAGCGGGCGATGGACGCTCCTCGCCGCGTCGCGCGAGCGCGTCGAGCCGGAGGCCTTTGCGCACCGCCTCCTGGCGCGCTGGGGCGTTCTCTGTCGCGACGTCATCTCTCGCGAGTCGATTGCGCCGCCGTGGCGGGAGCTGGTGGTCGTGCTCCGACGGATGGAGGCACGCGGCGAGGTTCGCGGCGGGCGTTTCGTCGCGGGCGTCGGAGGCGAACAGTTCGCGCGGCCGGAGGCGCTTGAAGCACTTCGCGCGCTCCGCCGCACCGGCGGCGAAGACGTGGAGGTTGGCGCCTACGATCCGCTCTCGCTCGCGGGCGTGATCCTGCCGATCCACTCCTCGAGCGCGACGGCGGTGAACGAAGGTTCCTCCATCATTGGAAGGTGACCACTGTGGCGCGCAACCACGAGCGTTCCGCGCGAAAACGCCGCAGCGATACCACGCGCTTCGCCATAGGTCACGATATCGTCGAGCGCACCGGTGAGGACGAGCACCGGAACGCCGATCTCCGGCGCGATGTCGTCGGAAGCACTGCGCGCAGCCATGCCGCGCAACATTGCTGCTGCGCCGCGCGGATCGATGCCTCGAATGATCTCGCTCACGCGGTCGATGATCTCGGGACGTTGCTCCCTCGTCTCGCTTGAGACCAATCGCGTCGCATAGGCCGAGACGAGCGCGTCTGGTTCTTCTTCCAGCAGAAGCCGCTCGGCCAGGCGTTCGCGATCCTTTGCCTGCGCCGGTGGATCGGCGGCGAGACGGCTAGAGACAAGGGCGAGCGCGTTGAGGCGCTCCATGAACATGCGCGCGAAGGCGAGCGCGACGTAACCGCCGAGAGAGTGCCCAACGAGCGTCGCGCGCTCGACGCCGAGCGCGTCGAGCACCGCGGCTACGTCTCCGGCAAGCGATTCCATCAGATATGGGCCGTCGCTGACCGCGCTCTTGCCCATGCCGCGCAGGTCAGGTCGCACGACGCGACATGCCGGCGCGAGGCGCTGCGTCGCGTCATCCCAAATTTCGCGCGAGAGCGGAAAGCCCGCCAGCAAAACGATGCTCTGCTCGCCCGATCCGGTCACATCAACGTCGATCCGAACGCCGCCGTCCGCCAAAACTTGCATAAATTCCATGAATACTGTATAAGGTAGGCAACGACCCTGGTCGCGAAGAGCGACCGGAGAAAGGATAGTTGCATACACATGGCAGCTAAGAGACGGAGAAAGAAAGCCGCGAAGAAGGCGGCAGCAGCTCCGCGTAGACGCAGACGCCGTAAGGCCGGAGCGCGCAAGACCACGCGCCGCAAGGCAGCGCGCAAGACCACGCGTCGTCGCCGTCGGAAGAAGGCCGCAGCTTAAGGCTAGGCCTTTTTCGTTCTCTACCATGCGAGTTTGCGCGTTTCGCGCAAACTCGCTTTTCTTGGGAAAACTCTTGGGAAATAAGAGCCGGGCTCGACGGGGCGGAGCGCGAAGGGAGGCGTTGACGTGATCTACTCCTGCGGGCCGAAACGGCCGAAGATCGACGAGGACGCATACGTTGCGCCGACGGCGGTCGTCAGCGGCGACGTGACGATTGCCGGCGGCTGTGCGATTCTGCACGGTGCCGTCATCACGGCTGAAGGGGCGCCGATCGAGATCGGCGAGGAGTGCGTCGTCATGGAGCATGCCGTCCTCCGCGCGACGACCAAGAAGCTCGTGGTCGGCGACCGTTCCGTCATCGGAGTCAGTGCCTGCGTCGTCGACACGAGTCTGGGCGTCGATTCCCACGTCCCGAACGCGACGACCCTCGGCGAATCGACCCGTTCACGCAACGCCCAGAGCTACGCGGCCTTCCTGCGCAAGACGCATGCCGATGACGCGGCCGTTGAAGAGCGAAAACAGACGAAGCGCGCGGGCCCACCGGAGACGCTTCCCAAACCCGTCGACGTTCAAGGCGTCGATAGCGCGATGATGCTCGAGCTCCAGGAGATGGAGCACAAGCGCCAAGAGGCTCTACGCAAACAGCGCGGCTCATGAAGCGCAGTCTCTTCCTCGGAGGAGCCCTGGCAGCTGCGGCATCCGGAATGCTGCCGCGCCGCGTGCGCGCCCAGTCGTTGGAGGATGAGATCCGTAACGTCCTCGACGACGCGCCCGGAGCGTTCGGCGCCTTCGCTCGTACGATGGCGCCGGGCCCCGCACTCTATGCGGTCAACGCCTACGATCGCTTCCCGTGCGCCTCGACCATCAAGGTTCTTATCATGACGACGGCGTTCTATTGGGAGGAGCGTAAGCCCGGAACGCTTCGCGAGCGCATCCGATACGACAGCCGCCGGCTCATCGGCGGATCCGACTACATGCAGAACGTGCGCGACGGTGCACGCCTCTCGCTACGGGAGCTCATCACACCGATGATTCTCGTCAGCGACAACACGGCGGCCAACATGCTCATCGAGCACTTCGGCGTGGACCTCGTCAACGAAGTCGGTCGCGAAGCGGGAATGCTCAGTACGCGTCTCGCGCGCCCGTTCGTCGATTATGCGGAGAAGATCGAGCACGAGCCGAACGTCACGACGCCCTACGACATGGCGACACTCCTCTACCAAATAGAGGACGGAGCACGCGAAGGCGTCACGACGATCGTCCAACCGCGGCACTGCCGTCAGATGATCTCCCTGATGCTGCGGCAGCAGGATCGCGACAAGATTCCGGCAGGCCTGCCCCTCGGCGTCCCCGTCGCCGACAAGGATGGCGAGATCGACGGGACGCGCGACGACGCGGGGATCATCGAACCGTTTGGCGATTCTCCGTTCGTTCTCTCGATCTACTCGAAGGACATCGTCGACTACGACGGATCCCTTGCGGCGATACATCGCGTCGCTCGCCTCACGTACGAGTCGGTCGCCGGCAGCGACTTGTGATTGTAAAGAGAGCGCAAAATAGCGGTGGCTAGGCTTCCCGCTCGCGTTTAGTCGTGACCGCGAGTTGGGATAAAGCCAGAGAGTTGTCATGGAATGCACGGCACCGCCGGGCGGCGGCATGAGTGATCGCGTTCTGCGGCTCTGCGTCCCGCCGGACGCTCGCTACGTTCCTCAGGTTCGCCGAACCTTGGGCAGCTTCGCGCGCCGGCATCACGTAGCCGGCCGCGACATCGATACGCTCTTACTCGCGGTCGGCGAGGCCATGGCCAATGCCGTCGAGCATTCGGACACGACCCACGACATCGAGGTACAATGCCGCATCGACGAGCGCGAGATCATCGCCACGGTGATCGACAGCGGGCGCGGGGTCGAGCGCTCGGCGGCCGATCGTCTGCTGCCGCTGCCCGAGCCGCTCGCTGAGCGCGGCCGCGGTATCCCGATCATGCAGCGCTGCACGGACATGTTCTCGATGCGGCCGCTTCCGGGCGGCGGAACCGGCGTGGTGCTCGGCCTGCTTCGCCACGTTCAGGAGAACGACGCCGACGTGTAAAAGTTGGCCTCGCTACGCGCGGCCTTCCCTGTTTTGTCATCCCGAGCGGAGCGAGTGAAACGAGCGCAGTCGAGGGACTGACTCAGGGTAGAAGATCGCCGACTGCGAGAGCGAGATCGGGGAAAGCTCTCGGCGCAATGCTTTCGCCCGGCTTTAAGACGCGCAGTTCTCGGTAGCGCTCCTCAGCCGGCTCGGTGTAGACCTCGACGAGCTTGCGATTGACGTCGACGATCCACACTTCTTGAATACTGGACCGCGCGTAGATCCGAAGCTTCGTCCGGTCGCGGCGTAACGACGAATCGGAGACCTCGATGACGAGGAGCACGTCCTTCGGCCGAGGGTGGAGCGTCGCGTAATCGTCGGACCTGTACTTGAGAATGGCAAAGTCGGGCTCGGGCTCGCTGTTCGGCGGTAAGCCAATCGGGTTCTGGCTTGATAGCGTCGCAGCGCCCTTTCCAAGCAGCTCAAAGAACATGCGCTGCAATTTTCTAACGCAAGCCGCATGCGGCGAACCAACCGCCATCTTCTCCACGATCTCCCCGTCGAGTAGCTCGGCGCGGTCGTCGGGAGTCAGGATGCCGGCTTCGACCATCTTCTCGTACTCTTCGAGGGTGAAGCGATGGCGGAGCAGCTCGGAAGCCATGGGGCGCTCCACCTTCGACGCCGCGCTCATGCTCCTCCCTTCACGCAGTCAATGAACGATGGCAAGAGCCGAGGCGAAAAAACGTTGGCTTGTCGCCTACGCTCGGGATGACAAGGCGCTAAGGCGTTCGGCGATGGCGTCGGGGAGCGCGCGGACGGCCTCGACGAGCGCCGCGAGCGAATCTTCTCTCTTTGCCGAGAGCACGTCGAGCGCCGCGCCGACGCCGAGCGCGAGCTGCGCGATACTCTCCGATTCGTCCGGCGCGTACGACTCACCCGATCTCTTCGGTCCGAGCGCAAGCGCGCCGACGAGCCTTCCGCGCGCAACCATCGGATAGGCGAACTCGCCGCGGAGCGTGCTTTGTACGGTGTGCAAGTCGAGCACCTCGTGCCACGTACGCATCGCGACGATCGCGGGATCGTTCTCGCCGACGCTACCATAATGGCCCGCCCCGTCATCGAGCGCGATCGTCACGAACGAGGCATCGGCGTGCTGCTCAAGAACGTTACGCGTGCGCTCCAGGAGCGTCGCTTCGTCGGTGATGTACGCCGCCTCGCGGGCAAAGGCCCGGATCGCGCGCTGGTCCTCATGCCGCTTGCGGAAGATGACATTGTCGAGCACATGCTCGATGCGCGCGTGAATGTAGCGTACGGAGAGCCCGAGCGCGAGCGCCAATGCGGCGCTCACGGCAATGTTCGCAGCCGGACCCGCGGCGCGTGCCCATTCTTGGACCGCCCACTCGACGAGCACGAAAACGCCGACGACGACGATCGAGACCACGGTGAAGACCGCCGCCCGATTAATGACGAACGCGACATCGAGGAGCCTACGGCTGAGCAATGCATATACGAGACCGAGCGGCGCGACGAACGTCGACGCGTTGACGACGACCTGCCAGAAGCCGTACGCGGGATTTCGAGTGACGAGCCATAGGATTCCACCGATGAGCAGCACGACGTAGAGCGTGCCGAACGAGAGCGCGGCCCACGTGAGACGCTGCCGATCGGTTCCGCGCGTGGCGGCCAGCGTGGCGAGAACGCAGAGCAGCGGCGTAAGAAACGGCAACACCGCGGTTGCAAGCGGCCAGAATGGTGACGATAGGGCGGTGTAGGGATCGAGATTGCCGGTCCAGGTGCCTACGGCGAGGACGCCCTCGGCAAGTATCCAAAGCGCCGCCGCTCCGTACGCGCACGCTGCAAGCGTTTTGCGCAGCGCCGAGGGCGGCTGCGCGAAGAGAAGCGCGTAGGTTGCGAGCATCGCCGTGCTTGCTGCAAAGAATGCAAAGCCGGCGATACCGAGCGCGAGATCGAGCGCCGCCAGCGGGCTTACCCAATTCCCCGGCTCGAGGTCGAGTCCGAGAACGAAGAGGGCAAGCATGAGCGCCAACACACGCGCTTGTGCGCTCGCAGGCGAGCGCCATGTAAAGAGCAGTGCAAAGAGCAGGATCCACACCATCGAGGCGAAGACGACCCAGTTGTGCCACGGGGGTATCGTTCGCCGGTTGTTGACGAGCACAATCGAACGCTGCGCGCCGTCGCGGGTTACGTGGAGCGTAACGCGCATGCCGTACGGAATGAAGTTCACCCAGAGATAACGTTGCGTCGGCGTCATTGCGCGAGTATCGACGAGATCACCCGGCCGCAGCACGGCGGCGTTGCTGTTCGGTTCTACCGAGAGGACACGCTCGACGAACGGCGTCTTCGTGGGGCCAAAGCGTGCACCAAGATTCGTATTCTCGACGAGCATGATGCGCAGGTCGAGTATCAGCGTGAGCGCGGCGAGCGCGCATATTCCGAAGAGCAGCCGCTGCCAGCCGCGCGTGCTCACGGCAATGCCTCGCACGCTGCAGCAACCGTTGTGCCGACGTCCTCCGCACTGTGCACGATTGAGAGAAACATGACTTCGTTCACCGACGGCGGCAAGAGGATGCCGCGCTCGAGCATGGCGCGATAGTATGCCGCGTACCTCGCCTTGTCCGCGGCGCGCGCGTCGTCGTAGTTGCGGCTCGGCGCCCCGGCACGAAAACTGAAGTCGACCACGGACTCGTCCTGGACGACGGCGTAGGGCAGGCCACGTTGCGCGAAGATCGCGCGGAAACCGTCGGCAAGGCGCCGCGCGAGCGAAGCCGTCTGCGTGTAGTACTCGGGATGCGCTTCGAGCAAATCCAGCACGCGGTGCGCCATCGCGACGCAGAATGGGTTACCAGCGTGCGTTCCGCCGGTGAAGACGGGGCCGTCGGGCGCAAGCATTTCCATCACCTCGGCACGGCCGCCGAAGGCCGCAATCGGCGCGCCGCCGCCCATGATCTTCCCGACCGTCGTCATGTCGGGCGTGACGTTTTCGCGCCCCTGCGCACCGCGCAACCCGAGCCTCGGCCACGTGATGACCTCGTCGAAGATCAGCAGTGCGCCCACGCGGTTGCTGCGCTCGCGCAACCCTTCGAGAAATCCCGGCTCGGGCCGCACCCAACCCATGTTCCCGCAGATCGGCTCCACGAGAATTGCCGCGAGAGTCTCTTCGCGCCCACGGAGCACAGCATCGACGCAGTCTAGGTCGTTGTACCGCGCAATGACGACGTCGCGCGCGACGCCCTGCGGAATCCCGCCGCGTCGCGCGTCGAGCGTCTGGGCCGAGGCACCTGCGTCGAGCAGCGCGAGATCGAAGTGCCCGTGATAGTTTCCTGCGAACTTCAGCACGAGGCTGCGCTGCGTGAAAGCGCGTGCGACTCGCACCGCGCTCATCACCGCCTCGCTTCCCGTCGTCACGAAGCGCATGCGTTCCATCGAGGGCAGATGGGCGCGAACGCGTTCTGCTAAACGGACTTCCTCGGGATGCGTGACGCCCCAAACGAAGCCCCCGCGGGCAAGCTCGTCGAGTCCGCTCACGAGCCCAGGATGCGTGTGGCCGAAGAGCAGAGGTCCGTAGCCCATGACGTAGTCGATGTAGCGGCGGCCCGCCTCATCGTATGCGTATGCTCCTTGTGCGAAGGATTGCACGAACATCGGCTCGCCGATCGACCAACCGGAACGCACCGGGGAGTCGCAACCGCCCGCGAGCACGGCGCGGGCGCGCTCCGCAGTATGGGCGAGAGTACGCATAGCCTGCGGCTTCGGTCGCATACGGGGCCGCGCCTTCGGGGTTACGAAGATGGTACATGATGCCGACGGTTCACATCGAGATCGCCCCACAGACGAACATCAGGGAACTCGTCAAGCTGCTGCCCGTCGCCGCCGACGTGCTCAAGCAGTTCGGCCTGGGCTGCCCCGGCTGCGGCGTAAGCGGCTACGAGACGATCGAGCAAGGAGCACGCGCCCACGGCTTGCGCGTCGAACCGATCCTCACCGCGCTGCTTGTGGCGCAGCAATCAGGAAAGGTTCCGGCAATTGCGCAGGCGGATCGCATGCCGCAGCGTCGCGCGCCGGGCGCCTTCACAGGGCGTGCAACCATCGCGCACATCATTCCGGTGATGTCGGGAAAAGGCGGCGTCGGCAAGTCGCTCGTCACCGCCCTCATCGCACTCGGGCTTCGCCGCAAGCACTTGAACGTCGGAATCCTCGATGCCGATATCACCGGTCCGTCGATCCCGAAAATCTTCGGCTTGCACACGCCGATGCGCATCGAGCCCGATCCGCATCGTACGAACGCGCAGGGGCAACCTCAGCCGTTGATGACACCCGTGCTGTCGCGAAGCGCGATCGAGATCGTTAGCGCAAACCTGCTCACCGAGCAGGAAGACACGGCAATGGTATGGCGCGGCCCGATCCTCTCCGGCGTGATCCGGCAGTTCTTCGAACAGGCGACGTGGAGCGACCTCGACGTCCTGCTCGTCGATCTCCCTCCCGGTACCTCAGACGCACCGCTAACAATTCTACAATCGCTCGACGTCGATGGCGCCGTGCTCGTTACGATGCCGCAGGCACTCGCAACGATGATCGTGCGCAAGTGCGCGAACCTCGTCCACCAGTTACAGCGACCGATCCTCGGTGTCGTCGAGAACATGTCGTACTTCGTCGCTCCGGATACCGGAGCACGCTACGAGATCTTCGGCCCCTCGTACGCTGATGACGTTGCGGCACTCGCCCAGGCGCCGGTACTCGCTCGCATTCCGATCGACCCGCGCAAAGCGGCGCTTGCAGACGAAGGGGCCGTCGAAGAGATCGACGACCCCGTCTGCGATATACTCGCGAGCGCGCTCCTCGAAGCGCTTTCAGCGCACCCGAAACCGCCGAAAACGATCTCGCTTATCTAGTCGGAAGCTCTGATGTAGTCCGTGCCTAGGAGCAGCAGTGGTGGGTGTGGCCTTGTGAGTCCTGCCACGTGCGGTGGCTCTGCGGCACGCCTTGCCAGTGATGCGACGTGTAGTAGCTAGCGGCACCCGCGCTCACATAATGAATGTGGCCGGAGCTGTCGCGCCAATACGGACGATGATGGCTATCGTAGTAGATCGCTCCAATAATCACGGCTGCCGCGGCGGCATAGGCGGCGCTTTGCGCGCGTACGACCTGTGGTGCCGACGTGACGATGAGCGTTGGAAGCAGCGCGGTGACAAGAATACG
The DNA here is from genome assembly GCA_030041225.1 of Vulcanimicrobiota bacterium. GTDB lineage: Bacteria > Vulcanimicrobiota > Vulcanimicrobiia > Vulcanimicrobiales > Vulcanimicrobiaceae > Tyrphobacter. The sequence continues at coordinate 24,019 of JASHOG010000076.1, forward strand.
ACCCAGTATGTGTTTCATGCATGACTCCTTACAATGAAGAGTTCGTATAAAGGACGGCGCCCGCGCGCCAGGTCTGCAAGACCCTACACCGGTCGAACGCCTCCTCCTCTAGGGGGTCGGTGTCCAGCACGACGAAGTCGGCTGACATACCGGGCGCTAGGTTGCCGGTATCGGATTCCTCGTACACTAAGCGCGCGGGATTGAGCGTATAGACCTCGAGCGCTCTGTGGGCGCTCACTCGCTGCGACGCCTCGTGGTGTTCGATCATCGCCTGCATTCCGCCAAGTGGGTCGAGCGCGCAGACCGGGGCGTCGTCGCCTCCGCAGAGCACGGCACCCGAGCGCACGATCTCTGCGAACGCGTTCATCTCGCGCATGCGCTGCGTGCCTAAGCGCCGCTCGTACATGCCCCCGCTGCCGCCCCAATCTGCGTCGAAGAGCGGCTGCATTGAGAGAAAGATGCCCATGCGCGCGCATGCGCGGATGTGCTCGATACGCGCACATTCGAAATGCTCGATGAAGTGGCGCGTTCCGTTTGGCGACGGTTGGCCGTGCAGCACGCGCTCCCACGTGCGGACACATTGGTCGACTGCCGCATCGCCGATGGCATGAACGCCGGCTGCGATGCCGAGCCGCTCCGCCTCGGCGAAGAACGCATAGAGCTCGTCGTCGCTGAAGTGGAGGGTACCGCGCGTTGCGGCGGCGTCGGCGTACGGCTCCGTGAGCGCTGCGCTACGGCTCCCAAGCGAACCGTCGAGCATGACATCGCCGCCGATATAGCGCAAGCCGAGCTCGACCGCAAGCGGCGGATCAGGCTCGCAGACCTTTGGGTAGATGCGCGCAGGCAGGGCACGCAGCGCCTCAATTTCAGATGCGTACTGCTCGCGCTTGAAGCCGTAGAGCTGTGCGTGGAGATGGAGAGCACCGCGTGACAGCGCGAGCTCGACCGCCGCGCGTTCCGCTGCGCGTCGCTGCGCAAGCGGTATCGCTTCGATGAAGCGCGCCTGCGCGATCCAGTTGGCAGCGTCCGTCAGCCGTCCGGTCGGGGTGCCTTCTGCGTCAAGCTCGATCCCTTCGGTCTGCGGCGGCAAATCGAGCCACGCGAGTGCCGCGCGGTTGACGAGGCAAGAGTGCCCATCGATGCGAGAGATCAACACGCGGGCCTTTGCGTGAAAACGCTCGAGTGGTCGCACGTCGGCGTTGCGACCGTCGAGCCAGCGCGAGTCGTCATACTGTCCGGCGAAGACGATGCCGCTTTCGTTCGGTATTCGAGCGATCGCATCGCAGAAGGCTACGTAGCTTGTCGCGCCGCTCAGATCGCGCTCGCCGAGAAAATATCCCATGTCGGGAATGTGGACGTGCGCGTCGGCAAAGGCAGGGAGGATCGTCGTACCCTGCATGTCGACGCGTTCCACGCCGGCTCCCGCGTCATGCGGATCGAGCGAGAGGATGCGTCCATCCTCGATCATGACGCCGCCATGACGCATCCAGCGACGCTGCCGCGGATCGAAGCGGTAAACACGAGCGTTACAGAGAAGGCGCACCTGCATGCAAGGGTACGATGCGCGCGAGTAAGACTCTTCTCGGGCTCGCAACCGGATTTGTTGCCGGCTTTCTCGCAGCTCGCGCCTACGAGGCCGTCTGCGAGCTGCGCGCGCCGACGCGTGTCCCAAAGAGTGATGCGGCGAGCTACGGCCGAACGCGGCGCTCGCTCGAAGTTGCCGACACGATGCGCGGTCTGTGCGGCGCGATGGCGGCGGCGTACGGGCCTCTCGGTGAGAGCCTCGACCGTGCAACGTTGCGCGCGCCGGCGTGGCTGCGTCCGGCACTCTTCGTCGCACCGCTCTCTCTCGGTGGTGCCTTGCTCGAGCTACCCTCTTCGTTCGTGGCCGACTATGCACTCGAGCGACGATACGGTCTGACGGAGCAATCGCCGGAGGCATGGCTCTCCGACTACGCAAAGGGTGCACTGCTCTCGACTATCATGACGACGGTCATGGCTTCGCTGCTCGGGGCTGCGGTGCGCCGAACGCCGCGCTGGTGGCCGCTCTTTGCGACAGTCGGCGCGCTGCCGCTCTTTATCACCGCCAGCCTCGTCGTGCCGCTCTACGTCCTACCGCTCTTCAACAAGTTTGCAGCGCTGCAGGGTCCGCTCGAAGAGCGCCTCCGCGCTCTTGCCTCACGGTACGGCGTCGGCGACGCAGAGATTCTCACGATGGATATGAGCCGGCAGACGCGCAAAGCAAACGCCTTCGTCACCGGTATCGCCCACACGCATCGTATCGTCCTCGGTGACACGCTCGTCGACAAATTCCCCGGGGATGAGACCGAGTTTGTCGTCGCCCACGAGCTCGGGCACTACGTCTCCAAAGACGTATGGCGCCTCATCGGCCTCGGAGATGTGCTGGCCGGGGCGCTCTTCTTCATTGCGAATGCCGCCAGCGGCCCGCGCAGCGGGATGCGAGACCGCCCGATCGTTCTGGCACGTCTCTACGCCGCAATGCTCGTCGCGACACAGATCTTGCGCCCCTTGCTCTTCGCCTTCACGCGCTCGCGCGAGGCTGCCGCCGATCGTTTCGCGGTCGAGGCGACGCGCAACCCCCGCTCCGGTGCCGCAGCCTTTCGCCGCCTGCGCGAGCAGAATCTCGCCGAAGACGAAGTGCCTATGTGGTACGAGCTCTTCTTTAGCTCCCACCCTTCACTGAAGTCGAGGATCGAGCTCCTCGAAGCCATGCAGCCAGCTCCGTCTTCCTCGTAGCCATATTGCCGCTCAACTCGGCGCGGAACTCACCGAAACAACCACACGCCTCGGCGAAGGCATCGTGCTTATGAATCGACTCTTCGTTTCGTTGGCTCGCGAAGAGCACGTCATCATCGCCGAAGGCTTCGTACGTTTCGAGCGCCCCCGCGACGATCCCACGGACGACGTCCTCGACGAAGCGCGGGTTGCGGTGCGCCTTGTTGACGACGAAGTATTCGTCGGGCCGCTTCAGCAAGTCGTAGGTTTCGCTGGACATCGCACCTTCCACGATCTCGACGAGGTCCTCGACGCGAACCGTGGAGAGCCGCTCGTCAGTCGTACCGAGAAGCAACGTGCCGCGCCCGCGTTGGTTGTGCGTCGCGCCCGGTACCAGGTCGAGCACGCGCTGCGCCTGCTCCTGACTGAACCCCGCGTCGCGAAGCTCCTGCAAGGAACGTTCGCGGATCATTCCCTGCGCGCATGGGCAGGCCGTCATACCCTCAGCCTCAACGCCGACGGCACGTCGCGCGCCATGTGCGCTCGCGTGTGCGACGCCGACGAGCGTGTACGTCTCCTCGCCGCGTTTTCCGCTGACCGGCGTCCAGCGCTCTAGCGTAAAGTCCGCGCGCAGCCGCACCTCGGCTTCACCGGCCTCTTGCGTCGCGACGATCTCGCGCGCAACGGCCTCGGCGAGCCGCTCGATACGCATCGCCGGCTGCTCTCGCGCAAGCACGTCGAGGGTCGCCTCCTCGAGATTCTCGACGAAGCGCGACATGTGCACGCCGGAGCGGTCGCCTCGAAGGTCTGCAACCATCGAGAACTCGCCGTTGAAGACGCCGCTCTTACCGTCGATGTCGAGGCGGAGAATGCGCCGTACGCGTGCAACGCCCGCTCGATTGAGCGCGATCCGCACGACCGGAACCTCCTGCTGGCGATCCGTACGGAAGCGCAGTCCCTGCTCGACTCGGCGGATGGCTGTTCCGTTGGCGTCGCGCAGGCGTTCGCCGTATGCAGGTGCGATCTCGGCGAGCGGCACGAGGTTGTAAGGACGCTGCTCCAGCTGCGGATGGACCCAATCATCGAAGACGAGCAGGTCGATGTCGATCGGCCGCGCCGCAAGGCGCTGCATCGAGGTGCGGCCGATCGCGCGCTGGAGCTCTTCGAGCCGCATCAGCAACGTGCCGCGGTCCTCCTCGGTCTCGAGTTGCGCGGCAACGTTGAGGAATGGAGGGCCCTGCGCGCCGTCGGCCGCCGCGCTTTCGTAAAACGCGGACACGGCGGGAATGCGCGCGTGTGCGCGCAAGCGTTGTAACGCCGCAAGAATGCTTGCGCGCCGGTCCCCGAGATTCGATCCTATCCCTACATACACGAGGTGCATTCGACCGTTGCTTCGTCATCGCAGCCATGTCATCCTGAGTCGCGCCGAAGGACCGGCGCGAAGTATCGCGTATCGGCAAGACACGCGATGAACGAGACGCAGCTCTACCCATACGTGCTCGAGCCCAAGAAGGCACCCGCGATCTGGGGCGGCGAGCTGTGGGAGTGCTGGGATGAGAACCGCGTGCGTAACGGACCGCTCGCCGGCAAGAGCGTGGCGGAGCTGCGTGAGTTGCTCGGAGCAAGCCTGCTCGGCGCGATCGAGGTGGATCGGCTTTTCCCCATTCTCACGAAGATCATTACGGCGCACGACTCGCTCTCGGCCCAAGTGCATCCCGACGATGCGTACGCGCAGCGCGTCGAGCACCAGCCTAACGGCAAGACGGAGTGCTGGTACATCATGACGGCCGAAGCACATGCGGAGCTCGTGCTCGGGTGGACGCGCGACACATCACGTGAAGAATACGAGCAGCGCGTCGCCGACGGCACGCTGGCGGAGCTGTTCCGCCACGTTCCCGTACGAGCCGGCGATGCTTTCTACATACCCGCGGGAACGCTTCATGCGATCGGTGGCGGAATCGTGCTCTTCGAGACGCAACAGGCAAGTGACCTTACGTACAGGGTTTTCGACTGGAACCGCGTCGGCACAGACGGCAAGCCGCGTCCGCTCCACGTACAGAAGGCAGCGGATGTTCTCAACTACCATCGCGGAATGACGGGTGCGGCCGAAACGATTTCGTACACGTTCGAATCGCTCGAGCGTACGGCGCTGATCGCCGACAACCACTTCATCGTAGAGCGTATCGTGGCTCGCGACGAGCCGGCTTCTCTTGCAACACATAGCTGCCCGCTCAGTATCATGCCGCTCGACCACGCGCTCGTGCTGCAATCTTCGGACGGGGATGTTCCCCTCGAGCCGCACCTCACTGCGCTCGTTCCCGCCGGAGCCGGGCGTTGTACGATTCGATCGGCCGCGAGCGACGAAGCGGCGTTCATGCTCGTGACGCCTCCACCGAACGGCGACTTCCTCGCCGCACGCTTGCTCGCGGCGGGCGTCGATCAGGATCGCATCGAGCGCTTCCTGGGGCAGTTTTGAAGCTCGGCGGCATCGAGGCAGAGGCGCTCGCAGAGCGGTACGCGACGCCGTTGCTCGTCATCGATCTCGACGAGGTCGATGGTGCAATCGCGCGCTGCCGAGCGGTCTGCGACCCGCACGGGATCGAGATTGCCTACGCCGGGAAGGCACTGTTGCTCGTCGCACTCGCGCGCCGGCTCGCGCAGCGCGGACTGAATCTCGACGTCTGTTCGATCGGCGAGCTCGTCACGGCCGAGCGTGCAGGTTTTCCGGCGGAGCGCATCACGCTCCACGGCTGCGGCAAGAGCAATGAAGAGCTCGAGGCTGCGGCGGCCGCGCGCGTCGGGCGTATCGTCGTCGACGGGGTCGAAGAGCTCCAGCGTCTGACGCGCATCGCACGTCCCGAAGCGCCGCTTCGCACGTTGCTGCGCTTGAACCCCGGCATCGAGGCGCACACACACGCGTTCGTGCGCACCGGCGGCGAGGACACCAAGTTCGGCATCGCGCCCCGCGACGAAGACGCCGTGCGAGCGATACTTCGCGATGCGACAGGGCTGCGGTTCTCTGGTCTCCACGCGCATGTCGGCTCGCAGATCTACGAGCCGGGTGCCTTTGTCGCCGTCGCCGAGGCACTCGTGCAAGCCTCGGCGCGCTTCGCGCGCGAAGGGTTTACTGCCGAGGAGATCGTGATCGGGGGAGGCTTCGGTGTGATGACGGACCCGAGTCGCCCGAACGAGCGGATCGACTTCCGAGCAACGATCGACGCGGTCGCAAAAGCGGTCGCTGTCGCCGCCGCGCGCGTACGCGTTCCGCCGCCGCGCTTAGGCATCGAGCCGGGGCGCATGCTCATCGGGCCCGCCGGCACGACGCTCTATCGCGTCTGCGCCGTAAAGCACCAGGCGCGGCGCACCTTCGTCGTCGTCGACGGTGGGCTCTACGAAAACCCTCGCCCGGCACTCTACGGCGCCTCGCACCATGCGGTCGCGGCGTCGAGGCCGAACCTCGACCTTCAAGAGGTCGTGCTCTGCGGGCGCTCCTGTGAAAACGACGTTCTCGGCCGGGCGATGCTTCCGAGCGCGCTGCGCGAAGGCGATCTCGTCGCGATGAGCGTGACCGGGGCCTACACGTACAGTATGGCCAGCAACTACAACCGCTTCACTCGCCCGGCGGTCGTCGCGGTCACCGGCGGGCAAGAACACCTCCTGGCGCGCCGTGAATCCATCGAAGACGTTTTGCGCAGCGACGTGTTGGAGGGAGTATGAGCGAGAGCGCGATCTTTGCGGCTGGGTGCTTCTGGGGCGTCGAGGCCGCATTCCGTCAGGTTCCGGGCGTCCTGGACGTCGTGGTCGGCTACACCGGCGGCCACACGGAGAACCCCTCGTACGAGCAAGTCTGCAGCCACACGACGGGTCACGCAGAGGCCGTCCTCGTGACGTTCGATCCGGCGGTCGTCTCCTACGACCGACTGCTCGACGTCTTTTGGAAAATGCACGATCCCACCCAGGTGAATCGCCAGGGGCCCGACGTCGGCACGCAGTACCGCAGCGCGATCTTCTTTCGCTCGCCGGAGCAGGAGACGGCAGCGCGCGCCTCGCTCGCGCGCGAACAACGCGACCATACGATGCCCATCGCGACGCAGGTCGAGCCGGCGCAGCGCTTCTGGCCCGCCGAACCCTACCACCAACGGTATTTCGAGCGACACAACATCGCCTGTCACGTGCCGGTCGACTAAGGAAGCTCTACCGGCGGTAGACGAACCGTCCGACGTACGAAGAGCCGCTTGCGTCAGACCACACGGCAAAAATCGTGCCGGTTGCCGGATCGATTGCGCATGTGTGCACGCTCTTCGCGACGTCGAGATGCGCGAGGATACGCGGCGTCGACGAACCGTCGAACGCAATGAGCGTTATGCCCCCGCCGCCGGCGCACGCAATCCAGCCGCGCGACGTATCATCACTGCACTGATCGACGCCGTACGGGTAGGCCGCTTGAAAGAGCCGTTTGCCTCCGATGTCGTAGACGTCGAGCACGTTGTTCTCGCCGAGGACGATCAACATGTGGTGCACGGCATCGTACTGCAGCGGGTGATCGTTTTGCAGGTCCGGTGTCGGAATCGTCCGTACGACACGCAACGCGTGTGCGTCGACGATCGCGATCGCGCTCACGAGCGGGCTGGGATCGGAAATGTTCTGATAGACGCCGTGCGTCACGGGGTCAACTTGGATGTACTCGGGCTTGTGGCCCGGCAACATGACGGTGCCGATCTCTTTGAACGTGCGCGCATCGATGACAAATATCCGCGTACCGTCATCTTCATCGGCGTAGATCCGCGCGAGCGTCGGATCGTACGCGATCGCATCGACCGGCCCTTGCACCTGAACGCTGCGTAGGACCGTGCCCGAGACGGGATCGACCTCCGAAACGGAGTCGTCGCTGCCGTTCCCCGTGTACACGTTGCCGCTCTGCGGATCCGGCGCCGAACCGTGCATCGGCCCGACGGTGATCTGCTTGAGCACGGCTCCCGTGTCGGCATCGACGACGAGCAGTGACTGAGCTCCGCCATGCGCCGCATAGACACGGCGGCGCGCCGCATCTACGGTAACGTAGTCGAATCCGGCGGAACCGGTAATGCCCTGTGGCGGCAGCGCGATGAGGGGCATGGCCTAGAGTGCCGAGCCGACGGCCGGACTCGAACCGGCGACCTGCGGTTTACGAAACCGCTGCTCTACCAACTGAGCTACGTCGGCGCGCATTTGCATCCGATTGTCCAAGACAGTGCCCATGCTTCCTGCTACGCTTAAGGATCGTGGAACGTCTTGCGCGGTGCCTTGGCGTCGAGTTCCAAGTCTTCGAGGTAATAGTAGACGATCCGGCGATCCTTGAATCCCACCTTTGCCAGCGAGCGCCCAGAGAGCTCGACCACCTCATGGATGCTCCCTTCCCGCCCCGCGTACTCGTAGTTCACGGCCGAGTAGCCCGGCTCGCTAGGCTTGGGCCGGGGAACGACCTTCAATCCCCGCATGGGCGTCCGGTGGCGGTGCATGGCTGACCCTTCGCCGCGCAGAACGTTCCTACATATGAAGCTGGTCCATATGAAGCTGGTCCGCCCGCTTCTCTGGCTGGCCGCCGTCGTGGGAGCGATGGCTTGGTGCGCGGCCGCCGCAGTTGCTGACGACGGTCTATCGATCTCTGAGCCCGACGCCGCGATCTCGACGATCTCCGACCCTAACACGGCGATCCGGGTTGCACGCGATCATATCGACGCCCACGACATGCACGGCGCCGTGGTCGAGCTCGAGCGCTACTTGATGAATCACCCCGAAGAAAGCGGCATTCAGCAGTTCCTCGGCGACTTGTATGTCAGCACGGGGGACCTGCAGGACGCGCAGTCCGTGTACACAGAGCTGCTCTCCCAGTATCCGCTGAGTCGCGACCTGCACAACAGTCTCGGGAGGCTCTACGCCCTGGAAGGCAAGACGAACGACGCGATCTCGCAGTTCGAAGAGAGCTTGCCGAACGTCGATTCCATCTACTATCTCGTGCTACTCCACGCGCGCAAGGGCGACCTCGATACCTTTACCGAGCAGATGCGCCAATATGCCGACGATCGCCCAAGCGACGTCGAGGCGCAGCTCGAAGCAGCGCAGCTCTTCGGCGCTCTCTACCTTCCACGCGATGCCGCGCTCGAGTTTCAGCGCGCGGTCGCGCTCGATCCGAACTCGGTCGATGCCCTGGAGGGGCTCAGCCTCTCCCAGATCGCGGAGGGAGCCAACGACAATGCATCACAAACGCTGACGCATTGCCTCAACCTGGACCCCTCGAACTACGGCTGCCTGTACGCTCTTGGATTGCTCGGTATCAACGAGAAGGACTACGATGAAGCGCAGGCGGCGTTCGAACATGCGCATCGCCTCGCTCCGGAGGCGCCGGAGGCTTTGATCGGTATGGGCCGGCTTGCCGACGACCGCGGCGAGTGGCAACAAGCTATCGAGTACTACGAACAGGCTCTCTACGTCTGGCCGTATGACGCCGATGCATTCCTGGGCATCGCCTATGAGTACGAGGAGCACGGTCTGCTCGCGGACGCGAAAGATGTCACGCTGAAAGGGCTCAACATCGCACCGGACGACGGGCGGCTTCATTATATGCTCGGGCTTCTCTACCGCCGCGAAGGGAATCGCGACCTTGCTCTCGAGCAGTTCATCGCCGCCGAGCAGTCACTGAACCCCGACGTGGCGCAGTTTGCGAAGGAGAGCGCGCGGGAGTTGCAGCAGCCTTAGGGATGCTCTTCGACTACCGCGGGAAGCACCCGCGGGTGCATCCTTCCGCTTTCATCGCTCCCACGGCTACCTTGATCGGCGACGTCGAAATCGGCGAAGAATCTTCCGTTTGGTTCGGTACGGTTCTGCGTGGTGATAATGGTCCGATCCGCGTCGGCGCGCGAACGTCGGTGCAGGACAACGCCGTCATTCACGTGAGCCCCGGCTGCAGTACCGTCATCGGCAATGATGTGACGATCGGCCATGCCGCCGTGATGGAAGACTGTAGGATCGGCGACCATGCTCTCATCGGTAGCAATGCGGTCGTCCTCAACGGCGCGAGCGTCGGCAGCGGCGCGCTCATCGGCGCCGGAAGCGTTGTCCGTGCAAACGACGTGATCCCCGAGCGCGTCGTCGCGGCCGGTGCGCCGGCGAAGGTGAAGAAGCAACTCGACGGCGACGCCGCACACTGGATCGAGATCGCCGCCGAAAACTACGTCACGCTCACGCATTCCTACCGCTCGCAGGGCATCGGCGCTCCCGAACCCGAGCCCGCATGACGCGCGACGACCTGGCGCGCTACATCCAGAACGAAGGGCATCGCGTCGAGATGGCGCCGTTACAAGAAGGCGGTGATGCCGTCGAGCTCCTCTTTCGCAGCCGCGGCTACGTCTTCTCGGTAAGCGTGCGCGAAGGCGATCCACCACGTTTCGAGATTGCGACGGCGTACGAGATTCCGCCGTGGGCGCGCGAGCGCGCTCAGAACGCTCTCGCGCTTCAAGAGACGGCGAAAGACATTGGCGACGTGCGCTTTCTCCTTGCGTCGAACGGCAAGAACTTCGTCGTGACGCTCGTCGTCGAGAAGGCCCCCCTTCACGAGTTCCAGCGCGACTTTTGGGTGAGCGTCGCGAGGGTGCGCGAGGCAGGCGTTGCAGCGCTGGAGCGCATCCTCAATCACAGCGAGAGCCGGGCGGCGGCGAACAAGTTCATCACGTCACTGACACGCGGTAACTGAGTTTTGTGGACGCGGATCGGCTCGCGCCGCTCGAACTCGCGCTCGAGGAGGAGGGGCTCTTCTCGACGCGCGACGATGACGAGGATGCGCTCCGCATCGCCTTCAAGAGCGAAGGCGACCGCTACTTCATCGTCAGCTATCGTGACGACCCAAACTTCGTCATGATCGGCTCCGGCTGGTCCCTGCCGGAAGGAGCGGACCGCGAGCGCGTGATGCACACGATGAATGCGCTCAACGCGCGCAAGAAGTTCGTCAAGGCGGCACTGTGGGAACAGGAAAATGACGTCCTTTTCACCGTCGAACTGTGCGTCGTCACGCCCGAGGAGATTCGGCCGCACTTCGGCCGCCTGCTGGATGTTCTGCGTGACAGCGCTCTCGAGTTTTTCGCCGAGCTGCGCACGCAGTAGCGTCTAGGGCGCCGGATAGCGCGATTCGTCCGCGTAGGGAACGAAGAGCGTAAACTCCTTCTCGAAACGCAGCTTCACCGTTCCCGTCGGCCCGTTACGGTGCTTTGCGATAATGAACTCGGTCGCCGTCGGATCGGGCCCTTCCGGGTTGTAGTAGCCGTCGCGATAGAGAAACGCCACGACGTCGGATTCCTGCTCCAAGCTGCCCGAATTGTGCGTGAGGAAGTCGTCAACGCAAAAATTGTGAAGGCCACCAACGGTGATATCGTAGACCGATTGCACTCCTACGTCTTGAACGCTTACGACCTCGTCCCAGAGAACGTCGGAGTGTGCGAGCAGTCGGAGCTCTTCGTCGTCAAGCCGCTCAGCTAGGGCGCCGCACGTCGTTCGAGACATTGCCTTGCCTTGATCTCTCCATCCAAGGCTGGCGTGCGAGTACCGATGACCCTGCCGTAGTTCAGTCACTAGCTCGTTGACCACGAGCGGCAGGCGATCGACATGCCCTGCGTCGTTCAACTTCATACGCGTTAGGCGTGATATGGCTCGCTCGTGTTTCGCCCCTAAGAATCCTACCTTGTCCAGGAACGCAGCGACAGAGCTCCTGTCCGTAATAGAAACCAACCAGATTCTGCTGGTGCTCGTCCGATAGCCGCCGATATTTCGCTCGTCGTAGGAGACCTTGGCGGTGATCCCAAGTCGCGTGAGCAGATGCTGAACGCCTCGCGCGAGCTGCTCACTAATAGTACCCAAGCGCACCAGCCTGCTGGACGAGCCTGCGCCTTTACCCGAGATGCTGCCGTCGGCGTGAAAAAGTCCCCGCAGAAATGCAGCCACCACTTCCTCGGACTGAGAGAAGATCAACGTCGGAATACCTTTGCGTGCCCCTACCTTCTTCCACGCGCCGATCTCGCGCAGCCACGTCGTGAGTGGATTTTTCCCCGCTCCGCACATCCTGCCCGTTGTGAGGACAACCCTCAGCGCGGATGTTCCCGCTCTCTCTCTCTTGATGATGGGACGGAGTGCAAACTCTGAACGGGCCAGCTCCCCCGCCATGAGCGCTTCCTCAGGCGTTGCGACGGTTAGGGCGGCACTGCCGCCAAGATGGCCGTCTCCGATGAGCCATCCGAGCAGAAGCGCTCTCTTGGTCGATATCGCAGAAGGAACCCACCTCGGCTCTTCGTAGCGCCGAGGAACCGCGATTGCCTTGCCCAGTGTTAGGTCGCTCAGCTTCGACCATCCTCCGGTCATCAGGAATCGGTGGCCGGCTGTGCATCTGATGGATCGTCCGCTTCGCGTCACCAGTTCGTAGATCGTCTGCTTCCCAACGAGCCAGGAGTCGACGATTGGCCGACGCACCAGTTTTAGCCGGCCGTCGATAGCCCATACGTTGAAGCGCAATCGCCGCTCAGCTATGTCCCTCACAGCCACCCGTTCTCCGGTATCAGCGTTGAGCACCATCGCTTCACCCGCAAGGCAATCCCTCAGGTCTGCGAGCATCGGGCGTTTGTCGTTGCGCGTCTCCACGCCGCGATTCAACTGCGCGCACGCGATGATGGGAACGTCGAGGTCCTTCGCCGTCACTTTGAGCGTGCGGCAGACCTCGGAGAGCTCCTCGTTGCGATTGGCGTTGCGCGAGAGCGCACCGGGGCGCAGCAGTTGCAGGTAGTCGATGAAGACGGCGCCGAGCCCTTGCGTCACCTTGAGGCGTCGCGATCTGGCGCGCAACTCGTTGACGGTGAGGGCGCCTGAGTCGTCGAGGTAGATGGGCAGGTCGTTGAGCACCCCCATGGCTCGCGAGATGTCCTCCCACTGGTGGGTCTTGATGTTGCCGCGCCGAAGGTCGTGCATCGAGAGCCGCGCCTCCGCGCAGATGAGACGCTGCAACAGCTCGTTGTTCGACATCTCCAGCGAGAAGAACGCGACCGGCTGCGTGACTTCGCGCGCCGCTGCGACGGCCATGTTGAGCGCGAAGGACGTCTTCCCCATGCCCGGGCGTGCCGCGACGATGATGAAGTTTCCCGGCTGAAAGCCGGTCGTCATCTCGTCGATGTCCCGGAAGCCGGCCGTCAGGCCGGTGCGGTCGCCGTGCATGTGATAGAGGCGGTCGATGTAATCGAACGCGTCCTTCATGAGGTGCTTCACCGGCATGAATGCCGCGTGGCCTCGGTGCTCGCTGATGTCGTACACGATCTGCTGCGAGCGATCGAGCGCGTCTTCGACGTCGTCTTCGGCTTCGTAGCCGAGTCGGCCGATCTCGCTGCCCGCATGAATAAGCGCACGAAGGACCGACTTCTCGCGCACGATCTTCGCGTAGTACGAGGCCGATGCCGCAGTCTGCACGGTGTCCATGAGCGCGTTCAGGTACGGCAGGCCGCCCACGCGCTCGAGTGCGTCACGCCGACGCAGCTCCTCCGCGACGGCAATCTTGTCCATCGGTTCGCCGCGATCAAAGAGGTCTTGCAGGCACGCAAAGATCGTCTCGTGCACGTGAGCGTAGAAATCCGAGGCTTTGACGATCTCGCCCACGACCGCCATCATCTCGCGGTCGACGAGCACGGAGCCGATAACGCCCATCTCGGCCTCGAGGTTGTGCGGCGGGATACGATCGACTGCTTGGAGGTTCGTGACGCTCATGGCCGTGCGGCGACTTTGCGGCGCCGCTCGGTGGAGCGCCTTGTGGATGGCCTGTGGAGACGGAGCCGACGGAGAACTTGATCGACGCGATCGACCGCAACGACACGCAGCCCAGGGAGCGACGTATCGGCTTCGCGCGCGTTCTCGCGCGGAATGAAGACCATCCGCATTCCGGCCTGACGTGCCGCGTAGAGCTTCTCGACCAACCCGCCGACCCCGCGCACTTTCCCTTGAATGGAGAGCTCGCCCGTCACCGCGACGTCCTGCGGCAGCGGTTGCTTGAGAATAGCAGAGTAGAGTGCGAGGAGAATCGCAAGCCCGGCCGACGGCCCGTCGATGTTACCCCCGCCGACGACGTTGATGTGCAGGTCGTAATCGCCGGTGTCGATGCCGGCAATGGCACGAAGCACACTCGTTGCGTTGAACACCGAGTCTTTGGCCATCGAGCCGGCGGTTTGATTGAAGCGCACGATGCCTTTCCCCGGCTGCGTCGCGCGAAACGCGACCGCCTCGATCTCGATGAGGCTTCCAAGGTAGTGCAGAACGCCCAAGCCGAAGCTCTTGCCGATCTCGCGCGTCGCGCGCGCGCGCACCGGTGTGTGCGGAACGAGGCGGCTCGTCTGCACGACGTCGCGCACGTCGTCTTCGGTGATTGTCATCGTCTTGGAGCCGTCGGTTTTCGAGTGACGCGCGTCGGGGCGAAGGCGGAAGAGCGCCTGCCCGTAGGCATCGGCGACGATCTGCACCGCCTTTCGCCCTTCGATCGTGTATGAGGCGATGAGCGGCGCTACGCGAGGTGCGGCCTTCGCGCCGAGGCGCTTGATCGCAGCGTGAACGATCGTGAGGATTTGCGACTGTGTCAGAGGCTGGAAAAAGATCTCTGCGCAGCGCGAGCGAATCGCGGGATCGATCTCCTCGGGCTCGCGTGTCGTCGCACCGATGAGAATGAAGTCGGCGGGTGCGCCGTCGCGAAAGAGACGCTTCACGTACGCGGGGACGTTCGGCGCGTTCTCATCGTAGTACGACGACTCGAACGTCACTTTGCGATCCTCGAGCACCTTCAGCAGCCGGGTCTGCAGAAGCGGGTCCATCTCTCCGATCTCGTCGATGAAGAGCACGCCTCCGTGTGCACGTGAGACGAGCCCAAGCTTCGGCTCGGGAATGCCGGACTCGGCGAACTCGCGGCGGCTTCCCTGGTAAATGGGGTCGTGCACGCTCCCGAGCAGCGGATTGGTCGTCTCCCGCGGGTCCCAACGCAGCGTCGTTCCGCTCGCCTCGACGAACGGTGCATCCTTCGCGAACGGTGTGCCGGGACGTCCCTTTGCGATCTCGAGCACCAGCCGCGCAACCGTCGTTTTGCCGACTCCCGGCGGGCCGTAGAGGATGACGTGCTGCGGAAACGGGGAGCTGATCTTTGCCAGCAGCGCGCGAACCGCCGCCTCCTGCCCAATGATTTCCCGCAGCGCTTGCGGGCGCAGGCGCTGCAGCGCCGAGCTCGCGAGGTGACGCGCGGAGAGCGCTTCCAGCTCCTCGAGCTTTGCGCGAGTCGCCGGAGTCTCCGGATCGCCGCTCTCACGAAGCGTTTCGAGCTTGAGATCCTTCACGTACTCGTGATGGCGCTCGTTCATCTTTGCGTTGACGCGGCGCTCGATCTCATCCTCGACGCTCTTCTGCGCGACGAGGCTCGCCATCGTCTCCTCGATCTCCGCGATCGCCTTACGCTGCTGAGCGCGTGTCGTCACGCGCTCGACGGTCGGATCTTCGAAGACGAGGCGCTGTAGGGCGCAGAGCCGATCGGGAAGGTTCGGTGAGCGCATCATCTTGAGCGCACCTACCTTCCCCGCGCGTAAGACGACCTTGTCTTGACCGAGAACGCCGGAAAGCATCTCGTAGAGCGCCGTGACGTAGCGGTGCAGCTCGTCCTCGACGCCATATTTACGGCGGAGGCGTGTGCGATAGGGATGCTCGCCGACCGGCATAGATTGCGTCGTCAGCCGGCAATGACGTCGATCGTCGCCTTCGCGACGACGCTCTTGTGGAGCTTCACTTCGACCGGATACGAACCGAGGCTCTTGATCTGGCCCTTCACCTCAACCTTGTGCTTGTCGATCGGCACCGCAACCGCGGCCGTGATGGCCGCCGCGACGTCGGCGTTCGTCACCGCGCCGAACAACCTGCCGTTCTCGCCGGCACGTGCCTTTACCGCAAGCTTCGTGCCCTCGATGCGGCCCGCAAGCGCGCGCGCATCGCTGAGCGCGTCTTCCTCGCGCCGCACCTGGGCCTTCTTCTGCTCGCCAAGCACCGCGAGCGCACCTCTGTTCGCCTCCTGCGCGAGATTCCGCGGCAACAGGAAGTTCCGAGCGTAGCCATCGGCGACGTCGACGACGTCGCCTTTGCGCCCGAGCGATGCTACATCACGCAATAGAATGAGCCGCACGGCGCGCTACTCCGCAACGAACGGCAAGAAGGCGATCGTACGCGCGCGCTTTACCGCAACCGCGAGCATGCGCTGGTGTTTCGCGCAGTTTCCGGAGATGCGACGCGGAACGATCTTCCCTCGTTCCGAGATATACTTGCGCAGGCGGTTCACGTCGCGATAACTGACGTCGACCGCCTTCTCGATGCAAAAGCTACACGGCTTTCGCTTCGGACGACGGTCTTTCGCCTTGATCGCCCGTTTGACTTTACCGGCCATTTCGTTCCTTTCGATTCGACTAGGTGGTGTATGGTCACGTCGCTCGGTGGGCGCGCAACCCTAGCCATCTCCCGCAGAGGGAGACTCACTGCAGAACGTATGTTCGACGCGGCGGAGGCGCCTCCTCCAGCGCCCGCGAGCCCGTGCGACGGCGTCCCGTTCGACCATCGCGAGCTCTCCGGCAGCAAACGCGAGCTCCGGGGACGTGCTGAACTCTTGCAGCAACCTGACGGCGACGGCGGCGTCGTGCTCCTCCCCCAAGATGTCTTGTAAGCGGCCGACGTCGCGCGCGATTCGTCGCATCGGGCGCCCGAGGAGCGGCTCCATTGCCTCCGCAACGTAGCGCAGGTGCTTCGCCGCGATGCGAACCGCGTGCAGCGCCTCGTCGCTCGGATCCTCGCCGCAGCGCCGTGCGCGTTTGCGCAATCGGTCGTACGCTTTCCTCAGCACGGGTCGCGCCAGAGCTCGCGCAGCCTGCCCAGTGCACCGAAACGGCGGGGGATCGGCGATTTGCCCTAGCTCGCGCAGGATCGCTTCGCCAGGCTCGCGTCCCCGTTCCGCAACGCGCGCGTATGCTGCCGACCTACGCAGCTCCAGCGCCGCAAGAATGCCTCCGGCGCGCGCCCGCGCGGCCTCGTCGATCTCGGCGACGTCTCTACGGATGCGTTCGACGACGATATCCGCGTCGCGCGCGGCCGACAGCTCGTCGCTCGCGTGACGCAATTGCTCCCGTGCGCGGTCAACCCACTGCGCGTCCAGGCTGTCACGAAAGCTTCGCAGTACCGAGCGAAGCCGCCGAATCCCGACGCGCGCGTGATGGATGGCCTTTGGGCCGCTCGGACGCTCGAGCGCTCGCTCATGCTCGGCACACTCGGCGGCGTACGTCGCGAGCGTCGAGCGAATGAATGCCTCGCAGCTCGGGTTTCTACTCGCGGTAGAAGCAGCTCCCGCAGCGCTGGACGTAGTGATGCTCGCCTTCGATCGCAATCTGCTCGCCGTGGGTGATGCGCTTGCCTTCACCATCGACGCGTACGTTCATCGTTGCTTTTCTCCCGCACGAGCAGACGGTCTTCAGCTCCTCCACGCTATCGGCAAGCGTGAGCAGATAGGCGGAGCCGGGGAAGGGCTCGCCGAGAAAGTCGCTCCGTAGACCGTAGCAAATGATCGGAATGCCGTGGACGTGCGCAGCGCGATGGAGCTGCTTTACTTGCATCGGCGTAAGAAACTGCGCCTCGTCGACGAGCACGCACGCGACGTCGCGCGCCTCTTTCAATCGCTCGTAGAAGTCCAGCGCAGCATCGTAGGTGAACGCGTTGCGCTGAGGACCGAGCCGCGACGTGACGATCCCCAAGCCGTAGCGGTCGTCCAGCGCTGAGGTAAAGATCCAGACCGCATAGCCGTGCTCGCCGTAGTTGTGCGCAACCTGAAGGAGCGCCGTCGACTTACCGGCGTTCATCGCGGAGTAGCGAAAGTACAGCTTTGCCACGAGCGTCTAGTGATTCAATTGCATGAAGAACAGGCGATCGGCGTAATCGAAGTAGACGACGTAGTTCAAGAGCACGTTGCGACCGATGATGCCGTCGTACGCCCTGGCATCGAGCCCTCCGAAGGACGGGTCTATCGCCGGAACGAGCACTTCACCGGTTTGAAAGCGAGCCGGCCCGAAGCTGAAGTCGGGGACGTCGTACGTCTTGACGGCGACGTTCCCGTTGACGCCGAATATCGTTGACTCGGCTCCAAGTCCCACGCTGTACCCGCCGCTCACGGCATAGGCCTCTGGCGTGTCGGGCGATTGCCAGGCATTGTGAATCTTTCCTAGGTAGCCTGGAAAGAGCATGGTCGCAAATCCGCCGGTGTCGACGACGAAGCTTCCCGTGACACCTCCAAACGAAGCCGGAACGCGCGGCAAGCAGTCGTCGACGTCCATCGCCATCGGCTGAATGCCGGCGACGCTTGGGTTGAACGAGGATCGAGGATACATCTTCACTTCTTTGTTCTTGAGATCGACACTGACGATCGCATTCGCGAAGAAGTCACATCCCATGAGGCCCGCGACGCTCTGACCGAGCTGGCCGAACTCTCCTACCTCGTGCACGAGATCGAAGACGACGTTGTGCGCCCGTAGACTGCCGATGCTCACGTCGCTTGCGACCGCCTCTCCCCCGACCTCCTGAAGGCCGAAGTTCCGGGCCACGCCCGGGTCGATCGTGAGTCCGTCAGCGCCGCTGTCGAGCACAAAATCTGCGGAGTGTCCCGAGATCGTCGCGTGCACGATGAGTTGACCTCCTTCGTCCATCGAAACCGGAAGCACAACCAGCGTATCCGGAAGGGCGAAGAGTAGACGGGACGAGGGGATCGCAGGCACGACACTCTGGTTTTCCGTAAACGAGACGATCTGTTCGTCCACGTCGTCTGCCGCGTTTCCGTCGCTGTCGCGCGTGCGGAACGCAACCATCTCGCCATCGACGGGCCGGTAGTCCGAGTACTCCCTCACTACGTTTGATCCGTCGCTACCGGTTCGATCGACACGATCGAGGAGAAACGTCTGCGCGTCGAAATACGCGCGTTGCTTACCGTCCGCCGTCGTCGTCTCGACGACGTACTCACGCGGCTCCGTCTGCGTCAATCCAAGGACGCGCATGCTCGCGGCGTTGTCAGGGTCGAGCCAGTATTGCCCATCGGAGTCGGGGTGGTGGATACCGCTCTCCAACAGAACGGTGCCGTTTGCATCCTGCCACCAGCTCTGGCCGTTAGAGGAACCTTCGAGCGTCGTTATGGGCCCGCGTTGGTCGATCTCTACCCAATCATTGCCCACGATCTGTGTGCTCGCCGTCTCCACGCCGTCGGCGCGCACGAGCCTACGAACGATGAGATACGAGTTGCCGTTCACGTGACCCACGGCCGCATGGTACTTTTCCACAATCTGCTGCGCCGTTACGTCCGTCGGCGTGTACTGATCGTCGGCACTCGCGACGAATGCCGCCGCCATCATCAGCACGGAGAACATATGTACAAACCTACGCAGGCGAGCCGCGACTCTCCTCCGCCGAGCGTCGAAAAGCGACGACGAAGAGCGGCAACGCGAGCGCTTGCACGAGCAACGAAAACAGCACGAGCGCCGGCAGCGAGAGATCGTAGAGCTCGCCCATCGCCGCGCTTCCCACAAACCACGCCACACCGTAGAAAGCGTCGAACGTTCCGAGCGCGGTCGCCCGTTGCGTCCCCGGCGTGATGCTTGCGATCGCCGAGGGCATCAGCGTCTCCTGGACGCCCATACCGAAGCCCCACAGGAGAACGCCTACGACCGCGAGCGGGAACGCTCCGAGAAACCCGAGCGGCGCGAAGAGCATGGCAAGCGCGAACGACCCGACGAGCGTCGGCAGCGGCGAGCGATCGTAGAGGCGCCCGAGGACCGGCGCCGTGACTGCACCGATGAGCATCGCGACGGCATAGAGCACGGGAATCGCTTCGTTCGTCATCACGCGCGCCTTGCTGAGGTGAAACGCGAGGAGCGCGAAATCGGAGAACCCAGCCGCAATACATGCACCTGCGATCACGTAGAGCCAATACGCACGGCTGAAGCGCTTGACGCGCGGAGTTGCCTGCGGCTCGAGATCGTGCGGCGCCGGATACCGCAAACGCGCATAGGATAGTGCGAGGAGTGCGAGCAGCGCAGGAATCAGGAGCACTGCGAACGCGCGGCCGAAACCGCCTCTGAACGCGAGCACTCCAGCGACGATCAACGGCCCGAGTGTCGCGCCCGTTTGATCCATCGCTTCATGAAAGCCGAAGGCCCAACCTTGGCCGAGACGGGAGCCTGCATGCGCAAGCATCGAGCCCACCGAAGGTTTGCGAATGCCGCGTCCGAGGCGCTCGCCTACGATCAGCGCCGAGGCAGCAGGCCACGCTCGCACGAGCGCAAGCGCAGGGACCGCGAGCACGTTGATCGCGTAACCAAGGAAGGCCAGCGGCCAGTATCGGCCCGTTCGGTCGGCAAGCCGTCCCGAGATGACGCGCAGCCCGTATCCGGCAAGCTCTCCGAGACCCGCTACGACGCCGACGATCAAGCCCGTCGCACCGAGCTGCGCGAGAAACGGCCCCGTGATGCTGCGGCCGCCCTCGTAGGTCATGTCAGCGAAGAGGCTCACCATACCGAGAAGAACGACGAAGCGGAACGCTGACGCCTTCATGCGAAGGGCCTCTTCCTGCATGGTCCGCGCTCGATGACGCAGCGAAGGTACGCCGTCTTGGGGCTCATGTTCTTGGCGATCTCCGTCAACTACATGGACCGAGTGAACTTCTCCGTCTCGATGCCGGCGATTCGCCAAGCATTCGGCTTCAGCTTACAAGAGATCAGCCAAATTCTCTTCGTCTGGGGCATCATCTACGCGCTCTTCAACTTTCCGGGCGGATGGCTCGTCGATCGTCTTGGGCTGCGTTACGGGCTCGTTCTCACGCTGGGATGGTGGTCGCTCTTCACGATCCTGACACCCTTCGCGCGCACGCTCGCGGGATGGTTCGCGGTGCGCGGAACAATGGGAGCGGGAGAGGCACCGATCTGGTCGCTGAACGCAAAATCCGCGGCGTCCCTGGCGGGGCCCGGCCGGCGTTCGATGTTCTTTACGTGGGCGGGCTCGGGACAGTACATGGGACCTTTTATCGGCAATGCGCTCGCCGGTGTGATCCTCGTGAAATGCGGCTGGCAGTGGACGTTCATCGCCTTCGGCATCGCCGGACTCGCCCTTCTGCCGGTGTGGTTCTTCATCGTGCGCGATCGTCCGATGTTCGGATCACGCGAGGCGAGCGAGAGCACCGATTGGCCCGGAATCAGGAACACCGTCTTCAGCCGGACGGGCTTGGGGATGCTGCTCGTGTGCATCACATTCGGCTACATCCTGTGGACGTTCGTCAACTGGGTGCCGAGCTACATGTTCTACACGTTTCACATAAGCGTGCTCAAGAGCGCGCTCTGGGCGAGCGCCGGTGCAGGATTCGGCCTCGTCGGATTCATTCTCTCCGGACCGATCAACGATTGGCTCGTCGCTCGCTTCGATCGTCTCACCGCGCGGCGCATCGGCGCCGCGATCCCGATGCTTTGCGCAGCGCTCTGTATTCTCGCCTCGGTCGCAACTGCGGGCGCCGGGTTCATTGCCGCGACGGCCGTTCTCATCGGGCTGGCGCAGATGCTCATGAACATGACGGTCGGCGCTTGGGCGGTCAACGTCATCGACATCTCTCCGAATAAGGCGTCCACCGGCTTCGTCTATGGCGTGTACAACGGCGCCCTGAACATCATGGGCGCCTGTAGTGCGCTCATCGTCGGTGCGCTCGCGGCGCGCTTCAACTTCCCGGTCGCCTTCGGCAGCGAGCTGTTCTTCATGCTCGTCTTCGTCGCCGCGATGCTCTTCATCGTGGACCGAGCCAGCTATACGCGCCTCATCGCTCGATCAGCGCCCGCAGACTCTCCTGCTTAGGCGCTCCCCCTCACGTCGATCACGCGCATTTCAGGAAACGCGCGCCGATAAAACGCACCATCGCGCGTTACGAGGCTTCCCACGGTGCACGCGTGCGCACCGATGATAAAATCCGCTAGGATCCGACGCGGCGCACCGGCCCCGGAACGCCTCCTTCGCATGGCGTAGGCGCCGAAGGCGGCGCCTGCATGCGCCCAAACCTCAGGCCGAAGATCGAAGTCGACGGAGATGCATGCAGAACGCAGCATCTCGTCGACGAGCGCTCGGCTTGCAGCGTTCCCGAACAGCTCAGCGTACACGATGCCGCAAATCACGATGGCGCCTTTTTCAGCCGCCTCTTCGATTGCGCGGACGAGCGGCTCGACGGTGTGCGGAACGCCTTCGTCGAGATCGATAAGGACGTTCGTGTCAAGTGCGGTCGTCATAATCATCGTGACCACGCATCTCGCGAATCCAGGCATCAACCTCTTCGGCGGACATGCCCTTACCAACACGATGGCGACCGATGAGCGGTGCGAGCCGCTCGCGGACGCTCGGCGGCGCCACGACGACGGTACCATCCTCCTCGACTTCGAATCGCACGCTGTCGCCCGGCCCCACGTGGAGCAGCGCGCTGATCCCAGCCGGCAGAGTCAGCTGGTTCTTACTCGTTATCCTTGCTCTGAACTCCTTACGACTCATTCCTTACCATCATAGCGCCGGCCCTCAAGGCTCGTCAAGACGCACGCTTGAAGGCAGGGTACGTGGCGCCTGTTCGGATGCGAGCCGCTATTCTTGTCCTTTGCGCATTGACCGAGCTCATGATGGTAGCGGCCTTCATCGATGTCGTTGGCCTGGGCGACAGGCCGTGGTACGGCAACGCGGGCATCAGTCTCGGGCCGCCGGTACGCCACGCTCCGCCGTTCCGAGCCGAAGTGCTTTCGGTGGAGGCAGGGCAGGCGGCAGATCGCGCCGGCCTGCGCGTCGGCGATCTCATCGATATTCGGCACAGCACGCCTCTCGAGCGCTGGCAGTGGTTCGACGGATTCCCTACGCCGATCACCGGAACGCCGACGACGTTCGTCGTCGAGCGGAACGGGCAGACAATGCGCGCTGCCGTCGTACCCCGCCCGTGGGACCTCTCGCGGTATTGGTATGTCTTCCTCGGCCCGCTCGGCATGTTCTTTCTCGTGCTGATCGCAATGCTGATCGCGTGGCGCGCTGAACCGACGAAAGCAAATCTCATGCTTTCCGGTGTCTTGTTGTTAATTGGCGCGGGCGCGATGGGAGAGACGAACGAGTTCGCAGTGCCCTGGGCGTGGGTTTATGACGCTCTCGGCGTCCTCGCTCTCATGGTACCGGCGGCCATGGGCCTATGGGCGACGTACGCGTCATCATTCGCGACCCCGCTCTCGCGAGGCCGCCTGATAGCGCTGCGCCTGTGCTACGCATCGCTCCTCGTCACGGCGTCCATGCTCCTCGCGCAGGTCATCGGACTGACGACGCTCTGGTACGATCCGATGACGTTCTTCAGCCCCGTGACGCTGCTTCCGCCGAATCTGCTCTGCACCGCGCTCGCCCTTCTCTGCAGCCTGCTCGCACTGCGTGCATCGACCGGCAGCGAGCGTCAGCGTGCCGCGTGGGCGCTCATCAGCCTGACGATCTTCTTCGTCATCTATGACCTCTTCATCACCGGGCTTCCCTTGTTCAGCGTCGCCGGCTCCTACACGCTCTACCTCGTCGAAATTGGTATCGGCAACGCCAACATGTTCGTGCTCCCGATCGTTCTCGCGTACGCCGTCCTTTCGCATCGCTTGATCGACCTCGGATTCATTTTGAACCGAGCCACGGTATTCGCTTTCGTTTCACTTGTCGTCGTCGGCGCGTTCCTCGTTATCGAGTGGGCCTTTAGTCATTGGCTGGAATCGGCGACGCACGCAACGAACGCTGCGTTCGGACTCGGCGTTGCGGTCGCGCTCGGCTTCTCGGTACGATACGTGCACGGATTCGTCGATCGCTTCGTCGATCGCGTCTTCTTTAGGAAGCGCCACGAGGACGAGGCCGCGCTCCGCGCCTTTGCTCACGAATGCTCGTACATAACGGACCCCATGGTCCTGCTGGAGCGCGCGGTTTCCGTCGTTTCCGACCACACGGCGACGGCCGGAGTCGAAGTGATCCGGCCGCAACAGGTTGACGAGAACGACACGGCGGTCGTCGCTCTCAAGGCATGGGGAAAGCCGATCGATCTGCACGGCTACCCGCGCTCGTCGTTACGTGGCGAGCTTGCGTTTCCGATGATCTCGCGCGGTAAGCTCGTCGGAGCGCTTGTGTGCCGCGCGAAGACGAACGGCGAGTCGTTCGCGCCCGACGAGATCGACGCTATTGCGACCCTTGCTCATAGCGTGGGCGTCACGCTCGATGCGCTGGCTCCCGCGACGGCGGACGGCATCGCCGGCTTGCATCGCGCGATTGACGAGATGCGCGACGCGATCGTCGCTGAGTTGCGCACCTTCCGCGTAGCCCAGCCGTAGCCACCTTCGACAAGGTAGGGCGGCCGTCGTCAGAACGAGCCGGTCCGGCGGCCGGATCGGAGTGTGGCACCGCCCATCCGCCGTACGGGTAGTCACCGTCTTCGTTCGGCCCGCCCGGAGCCTGGATCCGATCAGAACGGAATTTCGTCGTCGAGATCGTCGGAAAAAGGCTCTGATCCGCCGCTTGCGGGAGCACCGGCTCGCGCGCCGACGGGAGCGAACTCTTCCTCACCCGTGCCGCCGCCCGGAGCGTCGCGGCGACTACCGAGCATCTGCATATTGTCGATGACGACCTCGGTGGCTTTTCGTTTGTTGCCGTCCTTGTCGTCGTAGGTGCGGATCACGAGCCGCCCCTCGACGAGCGTGTTCTGTCCCTTCTTGAGATACGTGTTGCAGGTCTCGCCAAGCCGATCCCAAGCGACGATGTCGACGAAGGTCGTCTCTTCCTTATTGCGCGGATTGTTGACGGCGAGCGAGAATTTCGTCACCGCCTTTCCGGATTGGGTGTAACGAATCTCCGGATCGCGTGTTAAATTTCCCACGAGAATGACGCGATTGTATGACCCTGCCATGGTGTCTCTCTCTTTCGCTATGTCACGTTACGTGCGGTCGGCACGATCGTAGAACGGCCATATGCCTACTGGTAGGCACTCTTTAGAACTCGTCCGGGCTTTCCTCCGGTTCCTCAGCAGGGGCGGCGGGAGCCGTCTTCGCCATCGCCATCTGCGCCAGCGCGCGTTTGTCGAGCCGCACCAGCAGCTCGCGGAGCACGTCTTCGTGGAGCCTCAACTGCCGTTCGAGCTCCTTGGCAGCGGCGGGCGACGCGCGGAACTGCATCGCCACGTAGCTCCCCTCACGGGCGTCGCCGATCTCGTACGCCAGCCGCTTCTTGCCCAGGCGCTCGACGGCACCGACCTCTCCCCCCTGCGTGCGGACAATCCCGGCGATCGCGTTGGCGCGCTCCTCGACATCGCCGTCTTCCAGCGCAGGCCGCAGGATATAGGTAATCTCGTACTCGTTCATAACTCGGGTATGCTATCACGCACATCTTCTCAACGACAAGGGAGCCGCTGAAGGGGCCAAGGTCGCCCTCTCAGAGGCTTCGAAGGTCTCGCCCGTAGCCTAGACATGGGTACATATAGATCACTAGTGGCATCCGCTCGCTTCGCAGCACCCCTTCGTAACGAGAGCCGGCGCGTCGTCGTATGCGCTCTTTTTGTCACATGCGCCCTTGCGGCGTGCCACGGGGGCCCGGCCCGCGTAACAGCGGCACCGTATGTCGCAACCTCTATCGCGAGCGAAGGGACCATCCACCCAACCTCGCAGCTCGCCGGCATCGTCGCTCCTTTTCAGAACGTCGCAATCCAGACGACCACCGTCGAGCCGACCGATTCGGTCAATGTGAAGGAGGGCGACGATGTGTACCGCGGCGAGGTCCTCGCGCAGCTCGACACGGCAGACCTTCGCGCCGAGCTCGCATCGGACGACGCAAACACCTCGCACACCTACTACTCGGGCGTGCTCTCGATCGCGCAAGGCGTCGATACCGTCCGCCAAGATCGCGTAACGCTTCGCACCGATCAGATCAACTTGGAACGCGACGAGGCGCTCTTCCGACAGGGCTATATCTCACGCCAAACGGTCGATGAGCAAGTCAACACGGTGAACACCGATAAGCAGACGCTCTCTGCCGCCGTTTCGAACATGCAAGCCAACGGCTCGCTCAACGGATCGGGCTTGCAGGCGGCAGCCATCGCACAAGCGCAGGCGCAAGCACAGCAGATACGCGTCGCGATCGAGAAAGCGACGATCTACTCGCCGATCGACGGCGTCGTCGTGAATCGTAATCTCAACGTTGGCGAATACCCCGGGAGCCGGCAGATATTCACGCTCCAGCAAGTGGATCCGATTTACGCGATCGTGCAGGGCTCAGGCGCGCAAATCGCCCACATTTCCGTCGGGGCTCCCGCAAACGTGACGATTTCCGACCTCGGCTTGCAGCACTACGATGGTCGAGTCGTCGGCATCCTCAATCAGATCGTCCCGGGCTCGACGAACTTCGAAGTGAAAGTTCAGCTCAGCAATCCGCAGCACCTCATTCGCCCCGGTATGACCGTTCAAGCGGGGATTGCCCTTCCCAATCTCACGGGAATCCGAATCCCCTTGACGGCGTTTACCGATCAGAATCACACGCAGATCATGACGGTGAACGCACAGAGCATCTTGCAGGTAGCGAACGTCACGGAGATCGGAAACGACGGCATCACTTCGGTCGTCACGGGGATCAAGCCGGGGACGCGGGTCGTCAGCAACGGCATGGCGACCGTCGGTAGCGGCGAGAAGGTCTCTCTGCGTTGAACTTAACGCGCCTCTTTCTTCATAGACCGACGCTGGTCTTCGTTCTCGTCTCGGTCATGCTGTTCGCGGGCATCCTCTCGCTCGTCACGATTACGAAGCAGCTTTTCCCGAATATCTCCCAGCCGACGATCACGGTGCAGGCGAGTTACAGCGGAGCCTCCGTCACCGAGATGCGCGACGACGTCGTGATGCCGATCGAAGAGAATCTCGCTGGTTCGACCGACCTCCAAGTCATCACGTCGGTCGTGCAGCAAGGTGAGGCGCAAATTTCCGCCGAGTACACGATCACCTCCGACGAGGCGACGGATCTCGCGCTCACGGAGAAGGCCGTTCAGGCAACGGAGTACGAGCTGCCGACGAACATGCAGACGCCGACGGTGAACATCCGCGATCCCTCGGAGCAAACGATCGTCACGATGGCCGAGTACTCGAGCAAGCTCACGCCGGGTGAGCTCGCCCTCTACACAAACAACGTCATCGTACCCCAGGTACAGCAGCTTCAGGGCATCTCGTACGTGACCGCCGGAGGAGCGCCGACAGCCGCGTATGAGGTCGAGGTCGACCCAGTCAAGCTTGCTGCGTACGGCCTCACGCTCAACGACATCATCAATACCCTCACCTTGGAGAACGAACGCGTTCCGGGCGGCTATGCGTACCAGCCGGGGATGCAGACGATCATCGACGTCCGCGGCGACGTCCAGACGCTCGATCAGATCGCCGATTTGCCGATCATCCCCTCGGGAACGAACGCGGCGCCTTCGACCGAGACCGCCGGGCAAGTCGAGTCGTATACCGGCGGACTTTCGGCGTTACCGAGCAGTGTCGATCCTTGGTCGGCGTCGAACCAGATCTTGCGCGTTCGCGACATCGCAAACGTCATTCAGGGGAGCGAGCCGCAACTTCAATACGCGCACATCGACGGCAGGCGCGGCTTCTTCCTCAACGTTCAGAAGACCGACACGGCGAGCGAAGTCGACTCCTCCAACGCGTTCATGGCGCAACTGCCGCTCATCCAGCGGCAGTTCCCGGAGGTTCAGTTCAAAGTCATCAACGTCGCCTCGTTGTACACCGAACAACAGATCGACGCCGTGACTCACACGCTGCTCGAGGCGGTCTTCCTCACGGGCCTCGCGATGATCTTCTTCTTGCGTTCGTGGCGCAGCGCAATCGTCGTCTGTATCTCCATTCCCACGTCGCTCGCGATTACTCTGAGCGTCATGAAAATGACGGGCATGACGCTCGACGCGATCTCGATGCTCGGCATGACGCTCGT
>JASHOG010000077.1 GCA_030041225.1 Vulcanimicrobiota bacterium
CCGATCATCTTCTCGATCCGAGACGCTAGTTTTCCCTCACTCGCCCAGATCGCGGTATGTGTATCAAGCAAGATTGGGTTCATCGGCTTCCCACGTTACGTCAACGGGGCTTATCAGATCTCCCTCGTACGTAACCACCCCCGCGAGCGAGCCACAGAACTTGGAGGGCTGGTCCGCAATGGGAACAAGTCGCGCGACAGGTTTACGGTGACGCGTTATCACGATCTCGGTCCCAAGGCGCTCGACCTCGCCCATAAGCTCCAAGCAGCGCGCCTTGAACTCAGCGGCGCCTATCTCTCTCGGCTGGAGCATCAAGAGAGAGACGCCTTTCTTGCCGGCTCTGCGTTTCTTTTTTATGGCCATATTTTCCGTACAGATACTACCACGGCCGTGGTAGGGTTGCAAGTGCACATCATCGCTCATACGCCCAGCGCATGATCGCGCGCGGCACGAGCGCGTGCTCGACCGGCCGCAGCCGCACGCGCGCTTCTTCTTCGTTCTCGCCTTCGCGCAGACACAGCGGCACGCGCATGAGCACGGGCCCTCGATCGGCATCGGCGGTGATGCGGTGGACGCTTGCGCCAATCCACCCAGTCCCATAATGAATTGCGTCGCGCACGGCATGCGGCCCGCGGAAAGCCGGGATGACGTGTCCGTCGGGCATCCCTACGTCGTCCCGCGAAGGATCGAGCGGCAAGAACGCAGGGTGCAAATTGAGCACTTCCGGAAATGCATGCACGAACCTCGCATCGAGGACATGCATCCAGCCTAAGAGCAACGTGAGCTCCGGTTTGAGCGCCGTGACGGCATCAAAGAGGCGAGCGTCGTACGCCTCGCGTGACTCACGCTCACGATCCCACGGCAGAACGACCTCGCGAACTCCCATCGTGCGGGCGCGCGCGACCGCACCCGACTGCTCGACGTTGCTGACGAGTGCGATGATCTCCAGCGGGATTTGTCCCCGCGCCGTCGCATCCGCGACCGCCTGAAAGTTTGTGCCGGCGCCTGACGACATCACAACCGTGCGAGCGCGCTGCGCGAACGGTTCGTTCGCCTCGAATCGCTCCGCGACGGTTGCGCCGCACTGCGGTGCGTAGTACGCCGCAAGCCGTTCACTGCCGACGGCCGGAATCAACGCTCTCGTGTAGCCTCGCCGGCGAAGACCGCAGAGTGCGAGCGTGAGCAGCGCAGGCCCGAGCGCGCCGCCGCGGGCCTGCGGCGCGACGCCGAACGGGCCGAAGATGCCGACGCCGGGTTGCGCGCCGAGGCCGCGTAACCAGAAAAAGCGCAGACCTTGCGGATCGTACGTTGCAAAGCCGATCGGCTCACCGTCGCGGCGCGCGATGACGTTGCTCCCGACGAACGCTTCGCTGCTCCATGCGCCTCCGAAGACTAAGTCGATCCATGCGAGCATACGATCGTCGGCCCCATCGCGTTCTTCTACCGAATAGCCGACACGCTGGATGCGCACGATCGCCTCCGATCGCGCTGTTTCACTGAAACGCTCGCCGAGCTCGGTGACGAGGTTGAGCACGCTAAGGAATCTCTCGTGCCGGGTGTACGATCACCGCCGGCTCGTGCTCCTCACGTGACTCGATCCAGCCCACGATCTTTGCGCGCGGCACAGTGCCGATCGCACGCAAGGCGTCGTCGAGCGGCACGACGAGCGTGTAACCGATGCCCATGTTGAGCGTCCGGTAGCGCTCCTGTTGCGAGAGGTCGCCACGCCGGATCAGATCCCGCTCGATCGCCGGGATCTCCCAGCGCGCCTGCTCGAAGATCGCCTTCACGCTCGGCGGCAGCGTGCGCGGAACATTTTCCAGCAAGCCGCCACCGGTGATGTGCGCCATCGCCTTCACCGTCGCTACGCGCTGTATCGCGCGCACCGCTTCGTAGTACGAGGGGTGCTCCGCGAGCAGCGCGTCGGCGTACGTTCCGCCGTACCCGAAGGGATGCGTCCACTCACTGGATGGAATGAGCGCGCGCGCGAGCGAGTACCCGTTCGTATGCAGACCGACCGCCGGTAGTGCCACGATGGCATCGCCCGGCTGCACGCTCTCGATCTTCGGTAGATCCTCCAGCACCACGATACCGACGATCGTGCCGGCGAGATCGAAGTGCTCCG
Source organism: Vulcanimicrobiota bacterium (assembly GCA_030041225.1). Classification (GTDB taxonomy): domain Bacteria; phylum Vulcanimicrobiota; class Vulcanimicrobiia; order Vulcanimicrobiales; family Vulcanimicrobiaceae; genus Tyrphobacter. The sequence continues at coordinate 2,126 of JASHOG010000077.1, forward strand.
GGGCATAGACGCCCGGCATCTCCGCCGTCTCGCCGCCGAGCAGCGCGCACTCGTGAGCAGAACATGCGCGAGCGCACCCCCCGACGATTCTCTCCGCAGTTTCGGGATCGAGCTTGCCCACGGCGAGGTAATCAAGAAAGAAGAGCGGCGCCGCGTTGCAGACGAGGATATCGTTGACGCAGTGGTTGACGAGATCCGCTCCGACGCTGTCGTAGCGCTGCAGTGCCGCAGCGATGAGGAGTTTCGTCCCGACGCCGTCCGTCGATGCAACCAGGGCGCGCCGGTCATCCCCGGGGAGGCGAAAGAGCCCGGCGAAGCCGCCAATCGCGTCGAGCTGCGACGGATGTCGCTGTTCCTGTAAGAGTCGCTTGTACCGTGCTACCGCTTCATTCCCGGCGCTCACGTCGACACCCGAGCGGGCGTACGAGTCACTCATCGCGAAACATCTCTTTTCACAATACGCCCCTCCACCTTCGAACGAAAGGTAGGTCATGCAGATTCGCATCGCTCACGATGCGCCCGAGGGTGCGCGCACCGGCGCGCTCGTCGTGCCCCTCTTCGCGAACGAGGCACCGGCCGGCGCAGCAGCCGCCGCGGACGCCGCGGTCGGCGGAGCTCTCAGCGATGCCGTTCGCAGCGGTGAGACCAAGGGAAAGTCCTTCGAGACGCTCTTGATCCATGCAAAGGATCAGCCGTTTCGACGTATTCTGGCCGTCGGGCTCGGCGAACGCGCCAAGCTCGAGCCGAGCATCACCGCGCGATACGCCGGCACCGCGGTACGCGCGCTCGGGCGAAAGGGAGTCGGGGAGATCGCTATCGCGCTTCCTGCAGAAGCTGCGCAAGACCCCGAGCACTATGTCAGCGCGGCTGCGGAGGGTGCCATCACCGGCGCCTTCGAGACGACACTCTATCAAAGCGAGCCGGAGCAACGCGTCGCCGTCGAGAGCGTAACGATCCTGCAAGGTGAAGGCGAAACAAAGGCGTCCGAGCGCGGTGTGCGTCGCGGAAGTATTCTCGGTGAGGCCGTCAATCTCGCGCGCAGACTCGCGGTGACACCGGCAAACGATATGACACCGACGATTCTTGCGCAGGAGGCGACGAAGGCAGCGAAAGATGCGGGCTTCGCAATCGAGGTGCACGATGCAGAGTGGGCGCGCGCCCGCGGGATGGGCTCCTTCCTCTCTGTCGCACAAGGAAGCGTACAGCCGCCGAAGTTCATCGTCATGCACCACAAGAATGGAAAGGGTGAGAGGCTCGCGCTCGTCGGGAAGGGCATCACCTTCGACACCGGCGGCATCTCGATCAAGCCCGCAGCTAACATGGAGGATATGAAGTACGACATGTCCGGCGGCGCGGGCGTGATCGCCGCGATGTGGGCGATCGCGAAGCTCGGGTTGCCGATCGACGTGGTCGGTATCGTCCCCGCGACCGAGAACATGCCGGGCGGCCGCGCGACGAAACCAGGCGACGTCGTTCGGGCGATGAACGGCAAGAGCATCGAGATCATCAACACCGATGCGGAGGGCCGCCTCATCCTCGCCGACGCACTCTGTTACGCAAACGAGCTCGGCGCGAAGCGTATCGTCGACGCCGCGACGCTCACCGGCGCGTGCGTCGTCGCACTCGGCCACGTCGTCTCTGCGCTCGTCTCGAACGACGACGCGTTCGCGGAGTTCTTCCTCGATTCTGCGCGGGCGACCGGCGAGCGGTACTGGCGCATGCCGCTCTACGACGAATACGCAGTGTTAATGAAGAGTGACATCGCCGACTTGAAGAATACCGGCGGACGAGACGCGGGCGTTCTCACGGCCTCTGCATTCTTGCGCCCGTTCGCCGGTGAAAGGCCGTGGGTGCACCTCGATATCGCAGGGACTGCCTACCTCGATAACGCATCATCTTGGGCGCCGAAAGGCCCGACCGGCGTCCCCGTTCGCGCCATGGTCGCGCTCGCAGAGGCACTCTCGTCATGATCCAGCAAAAGAATACCGAAGCCCGGCCGTACGAACCCGCGAAGACTCCCGTCTTTCGCCGTCTGACGGCGGGTGCGATCAAGCGCCGAAAAGGCGCGCAGCTCTTTCCCGTCGTCACCGCGTACGATGCTCCCTTCGGACGCTTCGCCGAGGAGGCCGGCATCGACGTCATCCTCGTCGGTGACAGCGTCGGAAACGTCATGCTCGGATACGACGAGACGACGCCGGTGACGATGGAGCAGATGGTCCATCACGCGCAAGCCGTCTCGCGCGGAACGTCACGCGCGCACATCATCGTGGACATGCCCTTCGGCTCCTATCAAGTGAGCGATGAAGTGGCGCTCACGAATGCGATTCGCCTCGTGAAAGAGGGCGGCGCGTGCTCCGTGAAGGTCGAGGGCGGTGTGCACGAGGCCGATCGCGTTCGCGCGATCGCGCGAGCCGGCGTTCCCGTCGTCGGACACATTGGCATCACGCCGCAGACGGCAGGCCTCGGACCGGGTTACAAGATGCGTACGCACCGCGATCGTTTGCTCGCCGACGCAAAGGCGATCGAGGCCGCGGGCGCCTATGCAATCGTGCTCGAGGTCGTCGACGCCGAGATCACGCGCGAGATCACCGAGCTGCTTTCGATTCCGACGATCGGCATCGGTGCCGGTCCGCATTGCGACGCACAAGTGCTCGTGCTCCACGACGTGCTCGGCATCTACTCACACTCACCAGGTTTCGCCAAACGCTACGCGGAGTTCGGGCGCGAGGCAATTGAGGCGCTTCACAAGTACGCGCAGGACGTGCGCGAGAGCAAGTTCCCAACCAGCAGTTGACTCAGTCGGCGAAGGACGCCGCTGCGCTGAAGAGCGTCCAGCCGCTTCTGCTACGACTCATCGCCGCCTACGGAAACCAACGCCGTCGCACGGATGCTCGACGTTGACCCGGCGATGATCACACGCTGGACGAGGGGTGGGCCGGTGAGCGACGTGATGCGCAAGCGAATTCTCGACGTGCACGACGTACTGAGCCGCGCGCTTCAGATATTCTCGCCGGAGATCACGATGCAGTGGCTCGTCGGGCACGAGCCTTTTCTCAACGACGCGCGCCCGATCGACGTGCTCGCCCAACGAGGGGCGGCACCTCTTATTCAAGCACTCGATGGAATCGAGTCCGGTGGTTATGCATGAGAGCTTACCGCGTCTTTCCCTACGACCCGGATGCGGA
>JASHOG010000078.1 GCA_030041225.1 Vulcanimicrobiota bacterium
AAATCCGGCTGTAGATCGCCCGACGACTGGAAATACCGATACGCGAGGTCGTCGAATCCGCCCGCCGCAACCGATTCTCCCGTACTGACCGTGCTCGCAATCGTCAATGTTGGAAATGGCCCGGTTGGAACGCTCAGGAGCGCGAGATCGCGATCGCGGTCCACGACGACGACCGTCGCGACGAACGATGCCCGGTACCCAGCGCGCGCGTACACTTTGACGCTCTTCTTCGCGCCGATGACGTGCTGCGCGGTAAGGATGATGGAGCGTGTGCTCGTCGAGTACACGAAGAAACCGGTTCCGATGTCGGTTCCGGCATCGATGAGAACGATGCTCTTGGCAATCTGATCGTAGGAGACGTCGCCGAGTGAAGTCGTGCGGTTGATCAGCAACGCGGAGCAGGCGAGCGCACAAACGCACATCGCCGTGACAACGCGACGGCATTGCCGAGAAAGGTTCATAGCAGATCTAGCAGGCAAACCTTCTCCTAACAGGAAAGCATTTAGACGTGCGCATCCTCTGCAACCTGCTTTTGGTGCTTGCAGTCATCGCTGCGAGCCCGCATCCGATGGGAACCCGCACGTCGGCTCCGGCTCGCGCGACGAGGCCGCCTGGTCCTCCGATTACGAATCAAAAAGCGAAGAAGAAGAGAGGCCCTTCGGCGCCCACCGTGCATACAGGCAATCTAACAAAGCCGACGCCGAAACCTAAGCCGTCTGTTTGACGCCGTCGACGAGAATGCCGACGATGTTCTCGACGATCGGAGTAGCCGGCGACTTCGGCGCTTGATGGCGCCAGTTCATCGCCGCGCTAACGAGCGCCGAGGCGATGAGCATCGCGGTGCAATGTCCGAACTTTGGCGAGAGAAATTCGGTAAGCCCCTCCTCCATGCTGCGTTGGAGTTGGGGTTCAAAGTCGCGATCGATGCGGCATTTCCGGTGCATTCCGACAAAGCCGAAGACGCTCTCGCCTACGGCCAGCAGAAGCCTGCGCGTGTCGGATATGCCCTGCGGATCGTCCTGCGATAGATAGCCTTCGAGATCTTCGCGAATCATCGCGTCGAGAAGTGCGAACTTGTCGGTAAAGTGCGCGTAGAACGTCGCACGGTTTACCGTGGCGCGCTCGGCGATGTCCTGCACGGTGACCGACTCGAAATTCTTCTCCGCAAGTAGCGCAACGAGCGCCTCACGGATGAGCTTGCGTGTGCGCGTGATGCGCGGATCGACGCGCGGCTGACGCTCGGCGACTGCGCTAACCATCAGTTCTCCGTTCTTGTCGGATAAGCGACACTTTCGCCGTTTTGTCGGTTGACCGGCGTTCCCGACAACTGTATGATATCCGACACACGGCGATTATACAACAAAAGTCGCCTAACCTGCAAGCCCAGAAAGGGAGAAACCGATGACCGCCCAGCTCCAAGAGAAGACGACTTACACCCTGGACCGCGCCCACACGACGGTGGAGTTCGTGGTCCGCCACCTCATGATCACGAAGGTCCGCGGCCGCTTCACGGCGTTCGACGGGCAGATCGAGCTGGAGCCGGATAGCGACCTGCCCCGCTCGGTCATCGCTACCATCGACGCGTCCTCCATCGACACGCGCGAAGAGCAACGCGACGCGCACCTGCGCTCTGCCGATTTTTTCGAAGTGGAGAAGTATCCGCACCTGACGTTCGAGAGCACGCGAATCGAAGGAACGCCTGACGAGCTCACGATCTACGGCAAGCTTACGATTCATGGCATCACGCGCGATGTGGAGCTCACCGGCAGCTTCGAAGGACGCATCGCCGATCCATGGGGCGGTACCCGAGTCGGCTACACCGCGCACACGACGATCAATCGCAAAGATTTCGGACTCGGATGGAATGCGGCGCTAGAAACTGGCGGCGTCGTCGTTGGTGACGAAGTCCGCATCGAGCTGAACGTCGAGGCCCTGCTAGCGGGCTCTTAACGTGCGATGACCTGATGAACGAACGAGACGGAAATCGAGCCCTCTCCAACCGCCGATGCGACGCGCTTGACGCTGCCGCCACGGACGTCGCCGACGGCGAAGACACCCGGCAGGCTCGTCTCAAGGAGATACGGCAGGCGTTCGAGCGGCCAGCGCGCGGCCGCTAAATCGTCCGGCACGAGCTCGGCGCCGGTTTTGACAAAGCCCTTGTCGTCGAGCGCGACGCAACCGTCGAGCCATGCTGTGTTCGGGGCGGCGCCGGTCATCATGAAGACATGGCGGATCGCCTTTTCTTCCGTTTCGCCGGTCTGATTGTTACGCCAGCGAACCCGTTCCAGGTGACTATCACCGAGGAGTGCGACAACTTCCGTGTGCGTGCGCAGCTCAATATTCGGTGTCTCCTCGATGCGTCGGCTGAGATAGCGCGACATCGTCTGAGCGAGCCCACCGGAGCGCACGAGCACATAGACGCGAGCAGCGGCATTCGCAAGGAATACCGCGGCTTGACCCGCGGAGTTACCGCCGCCGACAACGATGACGTCCTCGCCCGCGCACAACTGCCCTTCGATGAAGGTCGCGCCGTAATAGACGCCGACACCTTGAAACCGCTCCAGATTCTCAAGCGCGGGCTTTCTGTATTGCACACCCGCGGCAATGACAATCGTCTTTGCAGAAACATCCGAGCCGCTTTCGAGGCTCACTGCGTATGGTTGGCGGTCGCAGTGTAAGCGTATGGCCTTATCGATTAAGAGGTCGGCTCCGAACTTCTCGGCTTGCGTGTAGGCACGCGCGGCCAGCTCTTGACCGGAGACCCCCGCCGGAAACCCGAGATAGTTTTCGATACGCGAGCTGGATCCGGCTTGTCCGCCCGGCGCATTCGTCTCGATAACGAGCACGTCGAGGCCTTCCGAGGCAGCATAGACTGCGGCGGCCAAACCTGACGGCCCGGCGCCGATGACGATCAGGTCGCGCACACGCGTCCGGTCAATCGACTCGTTGAATCCGAGACAGTCGGCAATCGCGCGGTTCGACGGATTGCGTAAGACGCTCTGGCCGCGACAAATGATGACGGGGACGTCGTTCACTGCAATGTTGAACGTCGCCATGAGCCGCTCGGCTTCCGAATCTTGGTCGAGGTCGAGATACGCGTACGGGTGCCCGTTGCGCATGAGGAACTCTTTAAGCCGCAAGGTGTCGGCGGAGTGCGCAGAGCCGACCAACACGACGTCGCTGACGCCGGCTGTCGTGAAGCTGACGCGCCGCAGGATGAATGCGCGCATGAGCATCTCACCGATTTCCGCGTCGGTCTGCACGAGTGCGATCATCTCCGGATGGTCCAGTTCGATCAGCTCTCCATCCCCGGGCGCTTGAAGTCGAAATATCGCGCTACGGCCGGAGAGGTTGTTGATCTCCCCGCTGAACTGACCGCGTCCGGTCAGGGTCACGATGCTCTTTCCCAGTTGCGTCGGCAAAACGGCTTCCAGCGCCCCGGACAGGATGACGAAGAGCGGGATGGTTGCGGCGCCCTGCTCGACAAGGACTTCGCCCGCTTTGACGATGCGGCGGCGTCCGTGACGCGCGACGCGCTCGATCTGCGCGTCGGACAGCGAAGGGAAGACTTCCTCTCGCAGCGCCGGTAAGGGGAGGTCGGTAGAGCTCACGTCCTCGCGCGCCGGTGCGGTGTGTCGTAGCTCAGCGCAGCGCGGTCCCACCCCGCCTTGGTAAAGCAGAGCTCGTAGATGGAATCGATGAAGGCGACGAGCGTTGCTTCGGGGTCCTTCGACGTGCGCACGACGTCATAGGGCAGGATCCATTCACTCAGCTGCATCGACCACGACGCTTGCGCCGGCTGCAGCTTCAGGTTCTCCGCACCGTGCGGCTGCGGATAGACGTAGCCGAAGAAGAAGGGCGCGTTCTTCTCGTCTCCGAGGTAGAGGCCGACGTTCATCAGCTCGGCGTCGAGATCGTACTTCATGAGATAACCGCGATCGCTCGGCGGCTTCACGTGCTTTCCGCTGAACAGGATGAGCGCGACGTCGAAGGCTCCCCACCATACTTGTATACCGGAGCGTCCGAAGAAACGAGACCGCCACCGTTCGTACACCGCTGCCGTCGCGGTAAACCCGTGCAGCCATCGTTGAGCCTCAGTCGGCACGTACTCACTTGGACGCCGGTCCGTGTCCAGCGGCGTCGTGTCGGGCACTTCTTGTGGAACCGGCGACACGAAGCAGGCGACGTTCAGCTCTTTCAGCGCCGCCGTCACCGTAGCGTAAACGTCCGCAACGGTGCGGACCGGAAGAAGGGCAATGCGCCGCTGTTTGCCGTCGCTATGGTCCAGGACGATCGCACTGTCGTACACGTCGATGCGCGCCTCCAGCGACGAGAGCTCGCAAGGCACTATACCGGTCGTGAGGCCACGAGCGGTCAGGTAGAGCGCCGTATTCATCCAGTTCGGCTGCGGGGGCGAGAGTGCGAGGCGGATCTTGCCGAGCATCTGCGCGTACAGATGCAGGCTGCGCTTCGTTCCCGCCCAGTTGGCGACGTTGAGATCAGGCCAGCTCACGGGAACCTCTTACTCCACGGCGTAGAACGCTCCTCGTGCGGAAATTCTCGACGGAGACGAACCGGGTCGAAGCCTTCAGTGACGGGGTGCTCGCGGTCATCATTACGATCATGGTTCTCGAGCTGCGGCCGCCGCGCGGCTTCGGCTTTCAGTCACTCGTGCCGAGCCTACCCGCGATGGCGGCGTACGCTTTGAGTTTTGTCTTCATCGGAATTTACTGGAACAATCATCACCACATGTTGCGGGCAAGCCGCGGCATCGACGGCAGGGCGATGTGGGCCAACTTGCATCTGCTCTTCTGGCTCTCTCTCGTCCCCTTCGTGACAGCATGGCTCGGAAGCAACCTCACCGCCGTCGGCCCGACGGTGACCTACAGCGTCATCCTTCTCCTCTGCGCGGTTGCGTACGCACTCCTGCAGCGCGCCCTGCTCGAGGTGAACGGCCGCGATGCGCCGTTCGCAAAGGCGGTCGCGATGGATGTCAAGGGACGCGTCTCGGTGGCGCTCTACGTTCTGGCGATTGGGCTTGCTTTCGTCTCGACGCTCATCTCAGACGTCATCTTCGTGGTCGTTGCTGCGCTGTGGCTCGTCCCCGATCGACGCTTCGAACCATTGATCAACATCGAACGTTCGTGACAAGAACGGAGCATTTATGAAAGGAATTAATCCGGCGACCCCGCCATCCGGAACCGGCTGCGTCGAGTGCCTGGCGGAGCACGGCTGGTGGTTTCACCTGCGGCGATGCACGGAATGCGGCCACATCGGTTGCTGCGACACCTCCCCGAAGCAGCACGCGACCGCACACTTCCATCACACGGGGCATCCCATCATTGCGAGCTTTGAGCCCGGCGAGGATTGGTTCTACGACTACACGACGGAGGAGATGACGCGCGGCCCGCATCTCGCGCAGCCACGCTGGCATCCGAAGGAGCAGCCGGTGCCCGGCCCTGCCGGCGCTGTTCCCAGGGACTGGGAGTCAAAGCTCAACTAGCGTCTTGCATAATCGCACGTGATCCGCTGAAACGACGTCGCGCACGAAGTCGAGCGACGTAAAGAAACCTTCCGCGCCGCGCTCTCCGAGCATCGTCCACGTGTGATAGCCGGCAGGCGTCGGCCGCAACGCCTCCTCGAATGCTTTGACGAGCAGCGCTCCGATGCCCTGACCACGCGCGTTCGGGTCAACCGCAATGAACCGCAGCTGATACTCGAAGTACGGAGCCGCCACGAACGACCTCATCGGGCGCAACCGCATGAGCAACAGACGAAAGAGCGAGCGGCTCCGGGTCGAGTTCGACGCGATACGCAAGGCATGCTTACGAATGAACTCGACGCGCGTGCGATCGAGCGTGACGGTACGCCCTCCTATGAGAAATCCGACGTCCTTCAGTGACTGGCGCTCCCGCGCGACGAGAACGGTCGAGCTTCTTGCGTAGGCACCGAGAAAGGCGCGCGCAAGCACAACGTCGACTTGTGAGACGGGGTGGCGTGGGAAGGAGCTCCTGAAGAGCTCGATGATGCTCTCGCTCGGCGCAGCCGTAAGTCGCACGACCGTAACGGTATCGCCGCCGGGCTCCTGCTCCATCTGTGCCTTCCTTATAGCTGCGCCAGGCGGCCGCCATCGACGAGCAGCGTCGCGCCATTGACGAACGCGGCGTCGCTCGAGGCGATGAAGCAAATCGCTGCGGCTAGATCCTCGGGTCTCCCGACGGCGCCGGTGATCTTCTCGGCGCCGCTCTTCACGTTGGGGTTGTTCCAGAGCATCGGCGTGTCGACCGCTCCCGGCGCTACCGCGTTGACGCGGATCTTTCGCGCGGCGAGCTCGAGGCTCAGGCCGCGTGTGAAGGCCTCGATCGCGCCCTTTGAGGCAGCGTACGGCACGACGTTCTGCGTCGTGCGGTGGGCATGCACCGAGCTGATATTGACGATCGCGCCGCCATCGTTCATGTGCGGCACGCCGTACTTCGCGAAGAGAAAGACCGAGCCGAGATTCGTCGCGATCACCTTGAAGAAATCGGCCTCCGCGATCTCGACGATCGGCGTGAAGGTCATCATCGCCGCGTCGTTCACGATGACGTCGACTGAGCCGTAGGCCTTGACCGCAGCGGCAACTACCGCTTGCACGTGCGTCGAGTCGCCGACGTCACAGGCAACCGCGAGACCCTCTCCACCCGCCGAGTGAATCTGATCGACGGTCGCTTGCGCGCTCTCGAGACGAAGGTCGGCGGCGACCAGCCGCCCGCCCTCGACTGCCATCTGCAGGGCAGTCGCGCGTCCGATCCCGGAGCCTGCGCCCGTGACGATACAGGTCTTGCCGGTGAATCGCATTTATTCAGCGTATGCTCCCACGCATGCGTCCTTTCCCTCCCGGCTTCCGTTTCGGCGTTGCGACGGCCGATCACCAGTGCGAGGCATATGACGGACGCGATGACATCCGCGACGTGTGGGAACGCGAGCGCAAGCTGACGCCGCGCGGACGCGCAACCGATTTCTGGAACCGGTTCCGAGAGGACGTCGACCTCGCCCGCGGCCTCGGTTGCACTGCCTTTCGCCTTTCACTCTCATGGGCGCGGCTGGAGCCCTCGCCCGAAACGTGGGACGACGCCGCCTTTGCGCACTATCGCGACGTCTTGCAGTACATGCGCGACGCGGGCATTGCGACGATCGTCACGCTGCACCACAACACGTGGCCGCTGCACGTGCAGCAGGTTGGAAACGGCGCCGGCATGCTCGATCCCAGCTTCCCCGATCGCTTCGCGCAGTACGCGAAGGTCGTTGCGGAGCGGCTCGGCGATCTCATCGACTGGTACGTGACGCTCAACGAACCGAATCAGTTGCTCTACGGCTACGTGAAGCTCTGGTGCATGCGCAACTATGCGGTGCCGCCGGGGCTCGGCGACGCATCCTCAGCGGAACAAATGGAGGCGTTGCTCAAGCTCATTCCAAATCTCTTTCTCGCGCACGCGCGTGCACGCGCCGCAATTCATCGTAGCCGTCCGCACGCGCTCGTCGGCGCGAACCCGCTCGTGCTCGGGCTTCCGCGCTGGCTGCAACGCTGGGTTGACCGTGCGGCGACGCACCTCAAGAGCCCAGACGACCTGCGCGCGCAGGCACGGCACATCTCCCAAGCGGCGATTCTCGACTGCGGGCGCGTGGACGTCTCGATCGCGCAGATCGAGATGACGCACGAGCGCATGGAGCACGTGCTCTTCTCGCAGCCGTATGAGAACATGTACGCCGTCGCGATGGCCTTCGGAAGCCACGCGCTGCTCGATGCCGTCAACGCAGTCATTCGCGGCGCGCCTGGTACGCACATACGGGAGAACGATAGATCGCTCGAGGCGATTCGCCGCCGCGGCGTGCTGCGCGTCGGCGTCCAGCCCAATCCGTCGCAGCCCGAGCTCGACCTCGCGCGCTCCGTCGCGCAGCGGATCCTCGGCGACGGATCGAGGATCGAGTTTGTGACGCTGCGCGACGAGGACCGCGTCGATGCGACGCGTTCGTGGCTGCGCGCCTTCGACGCCTTTCGCAAGACGCTCTCAATGTTTGCGACGATGCTCGGGACGAACTGGTGGAATCTCGGCATGTCCGGCCGGCTCGCGCCTTTTCTCTGCCCACAGGAATGCGTCGGCGCGCTCGACTACGTCGGGCTCGACTATTACTGGGGCGTGCCGTCGATACGCCCCTCGCAGCTCGAGCGGTTGCTCTCGGCGGCAGAGTGCCGTTACGGAAATGCACCGGTCTGGCCGGGCGTTCTCTATGACATCCTGCGGGAGCAGCAAAGGGACTTTCCCGGGAAGCCGATCATCGTCATCGAGAACGGCTGCGTAACCACTGCCGACCGAGTTGCGCGCTATCAATACATCAAGCGTCATCTCGAGAGCGTGCAGCGCGCCGCCGCCGACGGCATTCCGGTTCAGGCCTATATTTGCTGGAGCATCACGTCGAATCGCGAGTGGGGGCTACCCTTCAACGATGCCAGCGACTTCGGCCTCTACCATATCGACCTTGACACGGATCCGGCTCTCACGCGCGTTCCCACCGCCGCGTCTGCGCGCTACAAAGAGATCATTGCAGCGCGCAGTGCCGACGTCCCCTGATGCATCGCGGCATCTATGCGGCGGTATTGACGCCGATCACGAGCAGCTTCGAGCCCGACGCGCAGAAAGCCGTCGCGTACTATCGCGACCTGCTCGCGAGCGGCTGTGACGGGCTCAACCTGCTCGGAACGACGGGTGAGGCGATGTCGTTCAGCGCCAACCAGCGGTTGCGTTTTATGGAGGCAATCGCTCGGAGTGGCCTCCCGATGGAGCGGATCTTCTGCGGCACCGGCGCCGCCTCGCTCGATGATGCGATCCTTCTGACCCGGGCCGCCGCTGCGCTCGGCTTTGCTGCGGCGCTGGTTATGCCGCCGTTTTTCTATCGTGAGGTGGGCGATGACGGCATCGTCGCGTTCTTTGATGCGCTCCTCGCTCGCATGTCGGAGCATCAAGCGTTGCGCATACTCCTCTACAACTTTCCCCGCATGAGTGGGATCACGTTCGACGCAGAGCTCGTCGAGCGTCTGCTGCGCGAGTTTCCGGGCATCGTCGTCGGCATGAAGGACAGCTCGAACGATCGCGACCTGCAGCGGTCGCTGCTCGCTTCGCACAAAAGCTTCGCGATGTTTCCCGGCTCTGAAGAGTACCTTGCGGAGGCGAAGGGCTACGGCGTTACAGGATGTATCTCCGGCAGCGTCTGCCTCTGGCCCCGGCTGGCGCAGGATGTCTTTCGCAGCGGCGATCCGGAGCGTGCGCGCGAGCTCGCCACGTTGCGTGCCGGCCTCGCCGGCGCTCCCTTCATTCCCGCGGTGCGCCGTCTCGTCGCGCGCGAGCGCAACGACCCCGCCTGGGAGGCCCCCATGCCCCCGCTCGCATCAGGCGAGCATGTACTCTAAATCGGACGACCCTGTCGGATAGGCGAAGAGCGTCGACACGAGCGCGTCTGCGTTGACGCCGCTGCGTATCGCGGCTGCGAGAACGTTGATCTGCTCCTCGGCGTGCGGTCCGAGGATCGCCGCGCCGAGAATCGCGCGCGTGCCTTTCTCGAGGATCATCTTGTAAAAGGCGCCGCGCCCAGCGACGTGCCGCGTTCCGTACCACGACGTCATGTCGCCGGAGCGCACGTCGATGTCGAGATTGCGCTCACGCGCCTGCTCTTCGCTCAAGCCCACCACCCCGAGCGCAGGCATGGAATAGACCATCGACGCGAGCCCGCTCCAGTCGAGAGTGTGCGTATTTCCATCGAGGATGTTCTTTGCGACGATCTCACCCTCGTATCCGGCGACGGGAGTCAGCGGAAGGCCTCCGCCGTCGGCCGCGTCACCGGCGGCGTAGACGCACGGATTGCTCGTGCTCTGGAGGTGCGCATTCACTTTGACGCCGTGCGCGCTGCGTTCGACGTTGCCGGCTTCGAGCGCGAGTGCGTCGAGATCGGCGACGCGTCCCGCTGCGAGAACGCCGGCCTCCGCGCGAAACTCGCGCAGCTGTCCTGCGACGCGTGCGTGCACGATGACGCCGTTTGCAGCGCGCTCTACCGATTCCACCGTAGCTTCGAGCTGCACCTCGATACCGGCCTCGCGCGTGAGACGCAGAAGAAACGCGACCGCATCGGCATCGAAGCCTTCGAGCGGTTGCGCGCCGCGATGCAGGATCGTCGCCTTCGCGCCTGCGCGCGCCGCGAGGTTCGCGAACTCGAACGCGATATAGCCGCCGCCGACGAAGATGAGCGATACGGGCAGATGCTCGAGGTCGAGAAACTGTTCGCTGTCGACCAGCGCCTCATCGCCCGTCGCGACGTGCCGCGGCGCCGCTCCGCTCGCGATCACGACATTTCCCGCACGTACGAGTTCGTCGTCGATCCTCAGCGTTTGCGGATCTTCGAAGCATGCGCTACCGTGCAATGCGACGGCGCCGGCCTCTTCGAGCTCGCGCACGCGTTGCGCCGGCATGGGGTCGGTGAAGGTATGCTTGAAGTGCATGAGCGCATCCCACTGCAAAAGCGGCACGCTATCGAGAATGCCGAGCGCAGCGTAGCGCTGCGCGTCGTCGATCACCCGCGCAGCTGCGACGAGGACCTTCTTCGGATCGCAGCCGCGCAGCACGCAGGTTCCCCCGAATGGCCGCTGGTCGACCACCGCGACGGAACGCCCGTGGGCTCGGAGGGCCGTCGCTGCCGACGTTCCCGCGCTTCCGCTCCCGATGACGACCACGTCAAACTCTCGCATGCGCCTTTGATTGCCCGTTTCGCGGGTGCTCTCATCCGCCGAGGAGCCGCTTGACATTATTCGATATATCAAGTAAGTTACTCGTAAGAACGGCATGCTCGCGAACGCGGCAGCCTAACCCCACTCATAAGGAACACGAATGCGCAAACACTTTCACTTTGGAGAGGGTCACCACGGCGGTGGCCGGCGCCGGCATCACGGCTGGCACCGTAGCCATACACGCGGTCGTGGCGACCTCAAATACGAGATCCTCGAATCATTGCTCGACGGACCGCGCCACGGGTACGATATCATGCTCGCGATCGAAGAACGCAGCGGACTTCGTCCGAGCCCCGGATCGGTCTATCCGGCCCTGCAAATGCTCGAGGACGGAGACTTCGTGCACGGGAGCGAGCGCGACGGGAAGCGCGTCTACGAGATCGACGAAAAGGGACGCGAGCTGCTTGCGCAGCGCGAACCCAGCGAAGAGGGACCGCTCGACGTCGAGTCATTCATCGATCTTCACGGAGAAGGCATACGTCAGCTGTACGCGCTCAAGGAAGCGGCGAAACAAATCGTGCGTAGCCGCGACAAAGATCTGTATAAGAAAGCCATCGCCGTGCTCGACCGCGCGCGTCGCGAGCTCTTCGCGCTGCTCGCGGACCACATCTAGCGAAAACAGGACACAGGTTGGCTGTCCGTGAATCGGGCAATCAACGATGCCACGACGTGAGGTCTTCAGCACTCGCGCTCTTCCCGTGTGCCTCATCTTTGTCGTCGCATTCGGCGCCATTACGTGGGCGCCGAACGCGGCACAAGGCGCGCAGGCGGCAGCACATGTGAGTCCGTGCGGACCACTTGAGACGTCACACGAAATCGTCGAGCCGCCCGACGTCGAGATGTGGAACGCGCCCGTCGACGCGTCCGGTCTACACGAGTTGATTCTCGGCGTCCACCGCGACCACGATCGGTTCTGCTATCGCTACGCATGGCGGGGAGACGTGTATACTGTTTCTCCGGCGATTCGCGTCCACCGCGGTGAACGCTTCGCCCTTCGCATCGCTGACGACATAGTCTCCCGAGCCCGGGGCGAGAGCGTGCCGTCGACGGCACTGCCGGCATGCATGCCCATGACCATGCCGCGCCCGCCCGCCGAACACTGGGTCGGCTACCTCAACCATGTTATCGACGACCGTTACTTCTCGATGCCTGCCGTCAACACGAACCTGCACTTGCACGGCTTCGAAGGGCCGGCATCGATGGAGAATGTTTTTCTCTCGGCGTTGAGCACGCCGATGCACGCATGCGAGTACGACATTACCATTCCGTCCACGCAACCGCCGGGCACGTACCTCTATCATCCGCACGCCCACGGTGCCTCAGACGTCGAGCTATTCGGCGGCCTCTCCGGCGTCTGGATCGTCGAGCCCGACACGCCGCAAATTCCGCGCTCCGACGAGCATGTGATCGTTCTCCGCTATCGCATGCCGTACGAGCCGGATAATACCTTCGCGCCCGATGAGTACGCGCTCGGGCCCGCCGCAGAAGCGCACGAAGCAGCCCTGCCGTTTGCCGCGCCGGTCCGGTACGATCCGTTCCATCCTCCGCCGTGGCCCGTGAGCTATCCGATGCGCGTGGGCAGCCTCACCCTAGACCCGACCGGCTGCGACGGCCTTGCCTCCGAAGCGGTCATGGCAGTCAATGGATCCGACACGCCGGCATTTCTGCGCATTCCCGCGGGGCGGACGCAGTTGTTGCGCATCGTGAACGCGACGTCGGATTCGGCGAAACTCCTCGTGCTTCGCGACGCCGCCGGCGCGCCACAGCAGCTTCGCATCGTCGGGCTCGACGGCGTTCCCGTGTCAGGCGACATGATGCATCCGCTTGCGCAGTATCTTCCGCTCGACGACGTCATGCTCTCCCCGATGTCGCGCGCCGACATTCTGCTCACGGCGCCGGTAGGGGCGACGTACACGCTATGGAGCGAGCACTACTGTCAGGGTAAGGACGGGTTTTATCAGATGCGGCGCGCGTTGCTGCAGATCGCAGCGACGCAGAGCGACGATCCGGCGACGATGGTTTTAACGCCGGTGGATCAGACTGATACACCCGCCGCGCGGCTCGTCGCATTCGCGCGGAAGCACCCATCGCTCATCCACCGCCGCGCGATCACGTTCACGGAGTACGATTTTCCAAAGAGAGGACGCGTACCGGAGCACGGGGCCTACTACATCACGGATACGACCAATCCGAACTTCCACGAGCATCCGTTCTGGCCGGTCTACCACCCAGGCGCGATGTTCCCATCCAATCCGGACATCGTCGTGAAGCAAGGGACGATCGAAGAGTGGTACGTCATCAACGCGACGATGGAGACGCACGCGTTCCACATCCACCAAATGGCCTTCGTCGAGGAACGCAGCTTTATGGGGCCGCCCGTGACCGTCGACACCATCTTCGTCCCCGTAGGGAAGCTGCTACCGGATCGCCGCTATCCGAACTATCCGCTCATCAAGCCCAGCATCACGCGGATCCTCCTCGACTTCCGCCACGTTCCGAAGGGCGAGTTCGTCTTTCACTGCCACATGCTCTTTCATGAAGATCATGGGATGATGGGAGTCATCCGCGTCGAGTAAGCCTTAGAAGTGTAAGGCGTAGAGGGCGGTAGCGAAGAGGCCGGCGACGTGGTTCGCGTCGGCGAAGGACCCGTCCGGAAACGTTGCGGTCATGTTCATATAACGTGCGCCGAACTTGATGCGCCAGTGGCCCGTTGCTCGTACGAAGGCCACTTGCGCGTCGACCTGAGCCTCTCGCTCCGGTACGGGCGCGGTCACGTAGCCCGGCTCGTTGTACGCGTACGAGAGTTCCGCGTGTATTGCGGGACTCGTGGCGAGGATGCTCTCGATCGCGTTACCGCTGCCCAATGGAATCCGATTGGCGATCTCGTAACGCGCGCCGGCACCACGGGAAGCGTCGTACTGATGAGGAGCGCCGAGGTACTCCGTCTGCTGATTCCATAGGGTCTCCCCGATGCCAAGCGCCCACCGATCTCCCGGCAGCCAGTAGCGCACGGACCCATCGAAGTAGCTGAGGGTGATGCTATGAATCCCCGTGGGCGCACTCGAGATCGGAATCGACGGCAGCGGCACGAGCTCGCCGGAGATTTCCACGTGAGCGAACGTTACGTCTGCGACGCCAAATGGAACCGGGTAGTTAACGCGTGCGTTGTTGCCGGGCTCAACATGGCCCTCGTTGCCGAAGAGCGCCTGGAGTCCCAAGTCGAACTCACCTGCCTGCGCTTGCCCGGTGCTCGATAGCAGCGCAACAGCAAAGACGAACAGTGCGCGTCTCAACTACGGCTTCTTAGGCCAATTGGGCTAGGCTCCTGCGCCCGTAGCCCGTCGAGCTATCCCCCGTTGATATCCAGATAGAGCTCCGTGGCGAACGCGAGGAGGAAGCCGAGCGTCATCATGCACGTTGCGGCGGCGCCGAGGCCGGTGCGACGGAGCACCGACCACATTTCACCGATCACGAAGACGAGAGCGCCGATGGCGATCGCAAGGAAGAAGACGGAGAGGAGCGGCGAGCTGAAGGCGTAGCCGACGACCGTCCCGAGAAACGTCGGCCCACCGGCGACGAGCCCCGCGATGCCGATCTGCGTCCACGTCGGCACCACGCGTCCAACCATCGGTGCTGCGACGCCGAAGCCTTCGGTTGCGTTGTGCAACCCGAAGCCGATGATGAGCGCGATCGCGATGCCGGTCGCGCCGGATGCCGCGGAGGCGCCGATGGCAAGTCCTTCTCCGAAATTGTGCGCGCCGACGCCGATTGCAATGAGCGAGGCCATAACAATGGGATGATCGGTCGTCGTTGCCGCTGCAGCGCGAAATGCCATCTTCTGAGCACCGCTGCCTAAGCCGACGAGCCCGAGCAACAACCCGCCGACGAAAACGGCAATGATCGCGACCGGGAAGGTGCCTCCGGACGCATGCCACGCGTTCACCTCGGTCACGATGGGCGCGATCGCGTTCTGCGCGATCTCGATCACGAGATAGAGCAGGATCCCGATCGCCAGGGCGTTGAGCAGCGCGACGGTCGAGGGTTGCAAGCGCTGCGCGCGCGCGACGGGAAGGCCGAGAAAGATCGTAAACCCGGCGATCGCGCCGAGTAGCACGGTCATCCAGAAGGAAAGGCCGCGCGGGTGTTGCGCCTGCATGGCGGGCATCATTGCCGCGTACATCGTCGTCAGCGTGTCCGGCGTGCCGATGTAGTGAATCGCGGTGATGAGCCCGGCAGGCATACCGCTCGCGTCTTCGGTGTGATCGGCGACGTGACAGTGCACGAGCCATGTTCCCGGTTGCGCGTTCGCGTCGACGACGACGTCAACACGCTGCCCAGGCGAGATGAGCACCGTATCCTCGACGTCGCGATAGGTCAGCGGCTCCGCATCGCGCGCGATGATCTGCTGGTAGTGCCCATGCGTATGCATGGTGTGGAACTCTTCGCCGGAGATGTTGATCCAGCGAATCCGGAAACGCTCGCCTCGACGAACGTTCATCGCTTGCGTCGCCGGGTATTCCTTGCCGTTGATGGTAAAGACGTTCTCGCTCGCGCTCTGAATCATCCACGACGAAAGAACCTCGAGAAAGTCATCGCCTAGGCCACGCTCGACGGGCAGCGGATGTGTGGGCAGAACGATGATCGCACCGTAGAGCCCGGAGTCGAGCATCGCCTCGTTGTCGTGCGTGTGGTAGATGAACGTTCCAGGCTGGTCCGCGACGAAGCGATAGACGAAGTGACCGCCGGTTGTTACGAGCGGCTGCGATATTCCGGGAACGCCGTCCATCGAGAGCGGAATGTCGTGGATTCCGTGCAGGTGAACGGTATCCGGCGTACTGTCGTCGTTCGTGTAGTTGATGACGACGCTGTCGCCTTGGTGCACGACGATGGCGGGCCCCGGAACCACGCCGTTGTAGGTGTTCGCCAAGACGGTGAGCCCAGGTTTGATCGTCCACGGTGCCGCGCGCTCGACGATGTGAAAGACCTTCGTCCGTCCGCGACTCTGCGGGATCGCCTGATAGGCCCCGTCTGCACGGCGGAATACGCGCGACTCACCGGGAGCGGGAGTTGCGGCGGGAAGCGGTCCGCTTATGGGCTGTAGACCCGCGCTGCTCGGTGAGGTCACGGTGACCTCGTCCGCATCGGCAAGCACACGCGTCGGAAGAAGCGCCGACGCGAGGAGAAGAAGCGCGGTAAGATATTTAGGCACGCCTAACGCGTGTTCTCAGCGCGCCTTACTCAACCTGCCTCAGCCGATGAAGGCGCAGAGCCGCGGTAACGTGGTTACCGTAGGCGCCGATATGTTCCACCGCGAGCCGATTGCTGAGTTGCCGAGCGATGAAGAGGCCGCGTCCGCCCTCGCTCAGGAGATCGCTCGGCAATCCACCGATCGACGCAAAGGCAGGACCGCGGTCGATGACGTGCAGCAGCGCTCCCTCGCCACACCACTCGAGCTGCACGTCGATTGCGCCGCGAGCGTGGCGTACGACGTTGCCGATCAGCTCTCCGAAGACGAGCTCCGCCGCCTCGATAGCGTCTCGGTCGCCTGCGTTCGCGCGCAGGTATCTCACGAAGTCACCACGAGCGTCGTTAGCCGCCTGTGCGTTCTCAGCCGTGAACGCCCAACCCGTCGGCGCGTCGAAGCGCACTGTAAGAATGGCGACATCATCGCTGCGGCCCTCCAACACGCAGGAGTCGCGGATGAACTCGGCGGGCGCGTGCGTATGGAGGATCGCATCGCTGCGCATCGCCTCGTGCAGCCGCTCCTCGCCGCCGCGAATGGCGGTGCGACACTCGACGAGCCCGTCGGTGTAGAGCACGAGAAGATCCATCCCTTCGAGCTTCGCTGTCGCGGTCTCGGACGGTCCCGCGTCGCGGACACCGAGCGGCAATCCTGTCGACTTCAGCTCGATGATCTCGCCGGAACGCCGCATGAGCGGTGGGCGATGCCCCGCGTTTGCATACCTCAGCAGCGTGCGATTCGCGTCGATGATCCCGCAGAATGCGGTGACGAGCAGATCCGGAACCGCTTGTCGCACGAGCTCGTCGACGGTAGCAAGAATGCGCGACGGGTCCGGCTCGTAAAGCGCTGCGACCGAGATCATTTGGCGGATGCGCGCCATGATCGAGGCTGCCTGCAGTCCACGCCCCATGACGTCGCCGATACCCACTAAGAGCGATCCATCACGCAGAAGCACCGTGTCGTACCAATCGCCGCCGATCTCGACCTCATCGGAGCCGGCCTGGAAGATCGCATCGACGTGCATGCCTACAGGCTGCGCCAGTACGAGCGGTAGCGCTGCTCGCTGAAATGTTTCGGCGATCCGGCGCTCGCGCTCGAAGCTGCGAGCGTTTTCGATTGCGATCGACGCTCGCCGCGCGGCGTCGCGGAGCAGGGGAACGTCGCGTGGGTCGAATGCCGTCGTGCCGTAGAAGATGTAGAGGCCGCCCAACGTCGCACCGCGGGACTCCAAAGGAATGGTGACCGATGCATGCGCGCGCATCGGCGCGATCGCGGAGGCGAGGTACGGCCAAAGCTGCTTGCGGCCGGCCTCGACGTCGAAGTGACGAATGACGCGTGGTCGTCCGTCGCGTAATCGCAGCCACTCGCGCTGTTCCGCCTCGGGCGTCAGGATACGCTGGCCGCGCATTCCCGCGAGGACCGCAGCGCTCTGCGGATCCCGATGCGCTGTCGCAACCGGGCGCAGCGAGCCGTCGACGTCGGCGAGTGCGACAATCGCGACGTCCGCAAGCTCTGAGACGATGAGCGAACAAAAATCCGCGAACGTCCTCTTCAGATCGAACGAAGTAAAGAGCGCCTCGTCTGCACGCGCGGTGAAGGCGAGGCCTTCGCGCGCGCGTCGCTGCTCGTCGACGTCCGTGCAGGTTCCCACCCACCGAACGATTGCGCCGCGCTCGTCACGCACGGGAGCTGCGCGCGCGATGAACCAGCGATACGACTCTGTTCCCGCTCGGCGGAGCCGATACTCGCACTCGTAGTTTTGCCCGCTCGCCAAGGCGCCGCTCCAGCGCTCCCACATACCAGGGAGGTCATCGGGGTGCACGACGCCCTTCGAGGCGCCATAGGCCGCATTCGCGGATTCGACGGTGAGGCCGGTGTACTCGTTCCACCGCCGGTTGAAGTACTCAAATCTACCGTCGGGACGAGCAAGCCAGACGAGCTGCGGCATCGCATCGGCGATCAACGCAAAGCGCTCGACGCTCTCTTCGAGAGCGTCACGAAGGGAGCCGAGGTTGTTACTATCGGTCACTTCTCTCGCCACCCTGGGGCTGTGGGGTACCGATGACTCTATTCCCCGCCACCGGTCCAACCAAACGCGCGGGTGCCAGGTCGGGCTTCCGCAAGGAGGGAAGCACTTGCCGTGTTGGGAGTGCAGGTGCCGCGTTCCGCCGTTACGCGCGTTCTGCTGCGCACGTCGCTCATTACGATCGCGTTACTGCTGATCACCTTCGCCGTGGCAACGGTCGCCGAGCAGCTGACGGCGCGACGCATGGTCACGCAGGAAGAAGCGGTCAGGCGTGCTCAGATGGAGGGCTCGCTCGTTCTCCGCCTCCAGCTTGACGAGGAGACCGGCGTTCGCGGCTACGCTCTCACCGGAGAGCGTACTTTCCTCACGCCGTACATGCGGGCGCGCGGGAAGATGGGAGCCGCGCTGCAGACGTTCGCCTCGCAAGCCGGCAGCATCGACGCGAGCATGGTCCCGCTCGAACGCGGGCTGCGTGCGATCAACAGTCGCTGGCTTACGCGCGTCGCCTCACCTCTCATCGCGAATCGAGTACGAGGCGATCGCGGTGCGCGTGAGATCGAGGGAAAGATGCTCATCGATCGCTTCAGATCCCTCTGGAACCGCGCCTATCTTTCGTTGAACGCGGTCGCGCAGATCGACGATCGCGATGCGAGCAACACGTTGCGGCGGATCCTCGACGGCAGCGTGCTCTTCGGCGTCGCACTCGCGCTCGGATTGTTTTTCTATGCAGGCGTTCAAGCGCGCCTTGCGCACGAGATCGCGACTCGGGGACAAGAGTACGAACGGCTCCGGCGCATGACCGCGACGATGCAGGAGGCGTTTCTCGCCGAACCTCTGCCGCAGGTGCGGACGCTGACATTCGACGCCGTCTACGCCCCAGCGCTCGAGGAGGCGCGAGTGGGCGGTGATTGGTACGGCGTGTTCGCGCTTCCCGACGGCCGCGTCTACTTTTCAATGGGCGACGTTGCGGGTCACGGTATCGCCGCCTCGGTCCTGATGGCGCGCATTCGCCAGACGGTCCTTTCGCTTGCGATGCACGAGAGAGACCCCGCCGTCGTGCTCTCGCGAGCGAACGACGTGCTACGCTTGAGCACCGATACGTTCGTCACCGCACTCTGCGGCTTCGTCGATCCGCGTACGTTCGAGATTGCGTACGCTACCGCGGGGCATTGGCCGCCGCTGCTCATCGGTCCCGACGGCGAGGGAATCTTCCTTCCGTACACGGGCACGCCGCTCGGCGTCGCACCGGATCCTGGGACGCGTACATTCGTCCGGCAAGCATTGCCGGGCTCGATGCTCGTCCTCTACACCGACGGCATCACGGAGTTCGACCATGACGTCATAGCGGGGGAGCGCCGCTTGCGCGAAGTCGCCAGAACCGTTTGGCGGGAGAACGGCGAGCATCCCGCAAGTGCCATTCTCGGAGGGACCCTGCACCTAGCGAAACAGTCGGACGACATCGCGTTACTCGTCATTCGCTTCAACGCTCAACCTGTTGCCGTAGGCGCCGGCTCCGTACGGAGCGAAACCGAGGAGGGTGAAAGCCCCTCGCGTCGTCGCGGCGATCCTGATTCTCGCAGTGATCGCGTTCATCGTCTGGTTCTTCCTTTTACGTCCGACCCCGCAACCCGGAACGCTCACGATCTACTACACGAATCTGGATGGGAACTCCCTGGGGACGTGGACGATCACGAGGAGACCGGCTGAGCAGAATGAAGGCTCCGCAGCGTACCTTCAATATGAAGTGCGCTACGCAGCGGTGCAGAATGTCGCAGGGCCGCCGAGCGGCCGACACGTGATTCGCTTTCCGCCTGGGACACGCGTGGACAGTGCCTCAATCGATGGCTCAACCGCCGATATCGACCTCTCCAACGATGTAACGCAGCAGAGCGGCACGTTCGGCGAGAACGGCGAGTTCAAGGCGCTCGTCTACACACTCACGGCGATTCCCGGCATCGATGCGGTGCAGATCACCATCGCCGGCCGGCGTCTCCAAACACTCCCCCACGGAAACCTTGAGCTCGACACCCCGCTCCGTCGCTCTGACTGGTAGCGTGCTCCTCGCCGCTGTCATCCTGAGCGTAGCGAGCTTTCGCGAGGCGAAGGCGAGCGAGGCCGAAGGAGCGCCTCTGACCATCGTTAACGCGCAATTCGTCAGCGTCAACGATCCGTCGCTGCGGACGCTGCTGCGGGACCTCGGCGACACGATCGCCTGGCGACACGGCGAGCGCGACGTCCTCATCACAACCGCGAACCATACGGTCGTGACCTTCACCGTCGGTGACCGGCGATACGAGATCGGCCCCTTTGGCGCTCAAGCGCGCTACGCGCCCTACACGAAAAACGGCATACCGTATCTTCCTTTGAAGGAGCTGCTTGCGACGCTCTGGGTCGCGCCGGTCCAGTCGGGGCGCGATCTCGTGCTCGAGCCGCAGCTGGCCTCCATCGATGTGCGCAGCACGACCACGGGAACGACGCTGGTTGCGCGCGCCGCGGTGCCCCTACGTCCGCGCATCGTGCAGCGCAGCAGCACGCGGGTGGTCTATCAGTTTTCGGGTATCGGCTCAGCCGTCGGCGGTACGCGCACGCTCAACGGTGGCGGCATTCGCGACTTCGTCATCCGCACGACGGGCACGCTTGCAACGGCGCAGACGTTCCTCACGGTCGATCTGCTGGCAGGAGCGACGCTCTCGCAACCGGGCAGCGACGATGGCCGCGACTTCGCGCTCTTCGTTCGCGCGAAGAGCGTTGCTGCCGTCTCCGCGACGCCACAGAGCGGCGCCACGCAGGTGCCGCGCGAGGCTCAGGTCACCGGCGTCGACGTCATTCCGACACAGGAGAGTTTCACCGTAGCGATCGTCGTGAGCGGCGATGCAGCCTACACATGGCACCGGCTCGCAGCGCCCGACAATCGCTTCTGGATCGACGTGGACGGCGCGCATCTTGCAGTGCCGTCGCGAGACGATCGATGGAACGGGCATGTCACCGGCGTACGCGTCGACCAAGACACGCCCTCCAACGTACGCGTTGCCCTTTCTTTGGCGCAGCCTCTGCTCATCACCGTTGTTCCGTCGGGTAGCGGCCTGCGTATCATCGTAGCAAACGACGTTGCGCTGAACCCATCGCGCAGCGGCTATGGAAGCATCGGCTCCATCGTCTCATCCGCACAAGAATCGCCGCCGCCGACGCCGGCGCCTGAGCCCACGGAGCTCCTGACACCGGTGCCGCTCGGCGCACAGCAGTTCGCGCCGAGGGAGTACATTCCGACGAATCCGCGGCTCATCGTCATCGATCCGGGGCACGGCGGTAACGACCCCGGAACGATCTATCGCGGCGTCGAGGAGAAGACGTTAACGCTCGACATGGCGCTGCGTTTGCGCAGCATTCTCCTCGCACACGGCTGGCAAGTGCGGATGACGCGTACGACGGACACGGCGGTAGATCCCGACGCGCAGACCGACCACGATGAGCTGCAAGCGCGCGATGACGTCGCCAACGAGAACGGCGCACGCCTCTTCATCGCTATTCATGTCAATGCGTATGGGGGCTCCTCGATTCCGAAAGGCACGACAAGTTACTACTCAAAATCCGACGACGTGCCCCTCGCGCGAGACGTCGAGGACGCGATTGCGCGCGAGGCGGGAACGCAGGACGACGGCATCGTGAAGAGCAGGCTCTACGTGACGCTTCACGCACTCATGCCGGCGGTTCTGGTCGAGACCGCCTTCCTCACGAACCAGAGCGATTTCGCGAAGCTGGAATCTCCTGCATGGCGGCAGCGCATTGCGCAGGCAATGGCTGACGGCATCGAAACGTACGCGCGCGACTTCCCTGCTCCAACGCCCTCGCCCGGCGGATGATCGGGCTCTTCGACTCAGGCCTGGGCGGGCTCACCGTACTGCGCCGGCTGCGCGAGCGCTTGCCGGAGGCCGACATCCTCTACTACGCGGATCAGGCAAACGTTCCGTACGGCGACAAGAGTCCCGACGAGCTCCTGCCCCTCCTGCACGCGAACATCACGTGGCTCAACGACCATGGTGCAGATGCGATCGTCATGGCGTGCAATACGAGTTGCTCGATCGCGAGCCTCTACGGCTGGCCTCCCTCACGCGCGCCGATCTTCGATCTCATCGAGGCTGCGGCCGAGGCGGTGGCAGAAAGAGCCTATCAGCGCATTGCCGTGATCGCGACGATTGCGACGGTTCGCTCCGGCGCGTACGGCCGCGCGATCGGTGCAAGGAATCCAAGCGCGCGCGTTTTCGAGATCGCCGCGCCGGCGCTCGTGCCGCTCATCGAATCTCAAGCGGCGACGGCGGACGTCGAAGCGGCGGTCGCCGAGCTCTGCGCACAGATTCCGAAGAATATCGATGCGCTCGTCTACGGCTGCACGCACTATCCGCTTATCGACGATCTCTTCGCGCTTCACCTCGACCCGCGTATTGCGCGCATCGACCCCGCGGTCGCGCAAGCCGCGCGCGTCTATCGGGCCGCGCAAACAGCGCAGTTCGCGAACGGTCGAGGCGCGACGCGCTACGTCACGACGGGCGAGCCTGACTCCTTTTTCCTATCGGCGCCGAGCCAGCGATCGGGGAGGGACTCGCGAGTAAACGTGCGCGGCAGCGTTCCGCGCGGATGACTATCGGTCCAGCGCGCCGCCTGCGCCGCGAGATACTCGCAACTGCACGAGCGCGGCAATTGCGCTCGCGCCGATGACGATAAAGGTCCAGAGCGCAGCGACGGCGCTTAATGTTTCGGCGTTCATGTCGCGTTGCTCCGCTTCCTAGACCATCATCGCTTCGGAACAGGCTTGGTCCTCGCTCCAACCGCCGCCTTCTTGCATGAGCTTGGCGAGCATCTCCGCGCCGAGTGAATCTCGCAGTGCCGGCAGCAACTTGTCATATTCTTGCTGCTCCGTGTATTCCCGCATGGCGTCGAGTGAGGCGACGCGTGCGTCGACGTAGCCGATCAGCCGTGCGGCGCGGACTTTGCCTGCGTTGCTCGCATCGCTGTCGGGGAGGAATACAGCGATCGCGGCGAGATGCTGCAAGGAAAAAATGGTCCAAACCTCCGCTTGCGCGTCACGGCTGACGGCGAGCGCCTCGCGCGCGCGGGAACGTGCCTCGCCATAGCGCTGCAGCGTGATCAGATATGCCGCCATGTTACAGAGCGTGATTGCGAGGTGCCTCGCGTCGCTGCCGACGGCGCGATAACCGTCGATCGCGCTGCCCGCAGTTTGCAGAGCGACCGCTGCATGGCCGGCTTTGAACTCGCTCTCCGCAAGGTTTCCTAACGCGATGGAGACGCCAACCTGATCACCGGCCGAACGCGCGGAAGCCGTCGCCTCAGCGTAGGCAGCCCGCGCTCCCTCCAAGTCGCCGTTGTACGCTCGTAGATTCGCGAGGCTGGTCAAGGCACGGCGCTTGACCAGGTGGAGGCCGAGCCGCTCTGCGCCGGCAAGCGCACTGGAAAGAAGCGCCTCGCTCTCAGCTGCAGATCCAAAGAGAAAAAGCGCAGAGCCTGCGATGGATTGTGCCTCCGCGATGCCCCGGGAATCGCCGAGTCTTTCGAAGCGCTCCAACGCGCGAGCAGCCTCTTCATAGCTCAGCTTTCGCTGTGCGAGAGCATTGTCGACGTGCGCTTCGGCGAGCTCCAGGTTTGCGAGTACGAGCTCGGGCGTTTGGTCGGTCGTCGTCCCAACCGCGGAGCGCAGCCATCGCCGCCCCTCGCCCGGGTCGAGCAAGACCCACATGGGGCGCATCACCCCCGCGAGCCGCTGTCCAAGCTCGACGTCGCCCCGCTCTATGAGTGTCCACTCGAGCGCCGCCCGCCAGTTCTCCATCTCCGGTTCCGCTTGGAGCGTCCACGCGCGTCGCGCCGTCGTGTCGCACGTCCTATAGAGGTCCTCGGCAAGGGCGAGAAATGCGATGGCGTGAGCGTGTGCAATGCGGGCGTATTCGCCTCCCTCCTTGAGCCGCTCGCGCGCATACTGCCGCATCGACTCGAGCAGCCGGTAGCGCGTTCCGTTTCCGGCTGGTTCGGCGTGAACGAGCGATTTATCGACTAAGGACGCGAGCAGATCGAGGACGGCGATTTCGTCGATTTCTCCGTCGCTACAAACGGCGCTCGCACTCTCGAGCGTAAACCCGCCGGCAAAGATTCCGAGTTTGCGAAAGAGCGTGCGTTCGTTCTCCGAGAGGAGATCGTAGCTCCAGTCGACGAGCGCGCGCATCGTTTGTTGACGGGGCAGTGCGCTTCGGCTCCCACCCGTGAGTACGCGAAAGCGCTCGTTGAGTTTTTGTGCGAGTTCTTTTGGCGCGAGCACTTTTACGCGCGCCGCCGCGAGCTCGATTGCGAGTGGTATGCCGTCGAGCCGACGACAGATCTCTGCGACATAGGGCGCGTTCTCGTCGGAGAACGTAAAGCGCGCATCCGAGCTCACGGCGCGATCGACGAAGAGCGCGATAGCACCGTATTGGAGCTCGGCGACGGATGCGACGCTCTCCCCCAGGCGGGGGACCGGCAGCGAAGGCATGCGATAGACACGCTCACCTGCGATGTTGAGGCCCTCTCGGCTCGTGGCGAGAATGCGGATGTCCGGACAGCCGAGGAGGATTGCGTTTGCGACATTGCGTGCTTCGTCGATGACGTGTTCGCAGTTATCGAGAATCAGAAGAAGCCGCTTTCTCTTGAGAAAGGTCACGATGGTCTCGAGAACCGGGCGATTCGCTTCACCGCGGACATTCAGCGCCTGGGCGACGACACCGGCCACGAGGGACGCGTCCGAAATCGGTGCGAGTTCCGCGAGCCAAACGCCGTCTCCCGAGCCGTCGAGGAGATCGCCGCCGACTTGAATCGCGCACCGTGTCTTCCCTGCGCCTCCGGTTCCGACGAGCGTGACGAAGCGGTGCTCCTCGAGCAGCTCTTTGATCTCCGCAACCTCTTTTTCGCGTCCGACGAAGGACGTGAGCTGCGGAGGCAGGTTATTGGGCAGTTGGTCAAGGGATCGCAGCGCTGGAAAAGCCTGCGGCAAATCGGGAGCGATGAGCTGGTAGACTTGCTCGGGCTGAGCCAAGTCTTTGAGGCGATGTGTCCCGAGGTCGCGCAGGCTGCTCTGCGGCGGCATCACGCCTTGCAGCAAATCCGTCGCAGTGCCTGAAACGAGAACTTGGCCGCCATGGCCGATCGCTAAGAGCCGGGCAACGCGATTGACGGCCGGCCCGAAGTAATCGCCGTCGCGCTCGCTCGCGCTTCCGGTATGGAGCGCCATCCGCACGCGCACACCGTCGACGGCGGAGAAATCCTCGTGCGCGAGTGCGCGCTGCGCCTCGAGAGCCGCGGCGACTGCGTGTTCCGGGCGAGCAAAGGCCGCGCAAAAGGCGTCGCCCATCGTTTTGAAGACGTAGGCGTCGCGCGCTTCGAGCGCTGTGCGAAGAAGCGCGTCGTGCCGTGCCATCGCAGTGGCCATCGCCTCACGGTCCCGCTCCCAGCGCTCCGTGCTTCCTTCGACGTCCGAGAACAGAAAAGTGACCGTCCCCGTAGGACGAGCCGCGGAAGGTCTTGCCTCCGTTGCCATGTTTTGAGAGTTTCGCGCACTCCTCAAAGGGCTCCGCCTTACCCCGGAGGTATGGCTGCACGATGAAGCGCGTTCGCGCGCGCGCGCCAGGGCGCGTCAACCTCATCGGCGAGCACACGGATTATAACGACGGTTTCGTTCTGCCGGTCTCGATCGCTCTGCAGGTGCTGGTGGACGGCGTCGAGCGAGACGATCGTGTGCTCGTGCTCCGCTCCGCGAAGATTGAGGGTGAGCGCCGGTTCAATCTCGACGCGCTCGAGCCCGGACCACGCGGCGACTGGAGCGACTATGTTCGCGGTATCGCCTACGATCTGCAACGAGCGGACATTCAACTGCGTGGTGCGGAGCTCGACGTATCGGGCGACCTCCCGATCGGCTCGGGACTCAGCTCCTCGGCGGCATTCGAGATCGGCTGTGCGATGAGTCTTCTCGCCCTCGCGAGCACGGGCATGGACCCGCTCGAGCTCGCAAGGACTGCGCAGCGATCGGACAACGCGCACACCGGCGCGCGTTGCGGAATCATGGACCAGCTCGCGTGCACGAGCGGCCGACGCGCTAACGCGCTCCTTCTTGATACGCGCAGTTTGGCGATCGAGCATGTTCCATTGCCGAGGGAGGCTGCGATCGTCGCCTGCAATACGATGGTGCGCCACGAGAACGCCGCCGGCGCGTACAACGAGCGCCGAGCCGAATGCGAGCGCGCCGCCGAGCTCCTCGCACGGCGCTTCCGTCACGCTGCTTCGTTGCGTGAGGCGACCTCGGCCGAGCTCGAGGATGCACGCTCGGCCCTCGGTGACGTGCTCTACGGGCGTGCGCGCCACGTCGTGAGCGAGAACGCACGTGTACTCGAGTACGTGGCGGCGCTTACGATGGGCGATCTGGAAGTTGCCGGCGCGCTCATGCTCGCTTCGCATGCAAGCCTACGCGACGACTTCGACGTCAGCTGTGCCGAGCTCGATCTCATGGTGGAGCTCGCGATGGGCTGCGACGGCGTGTACGGAGCGCGAATGACGGGAGGCGGGTTTGGCGGATGCGCGATCGCGCTCGTTGCGCGCGATCACGCGGAAGCGTTCCATCGCCGCATCGCTCGCGATTACCATGCGGCAACCGGTGTCGTTCCGGAAATCTATCCGATCGAGAGTGCCGACGGCGCAGAGGTGCGCCTGCTGTGAGAACGCCCGGGTCGCCGCATCGCCGTTACAACCCGCTCACCGATGAGTGGGTACTTGTCTCGCCGCAGCGCACGCAACGTCCCTGGCGCGGCGAGTTTGAGCTCGTGCAGCTTGAGCCGGTGCCGGAATACGACCCGCAGTGTTTCCTCTGTCCGGGGAACCTGCGCGCGAACGGCCTGCGCAATCCACGTTACGAAGGCGTCCATGTCTTTGAGAATGATTACCCGTCGTTCTCCGCGGATTCGGGGGAGGAAGCAGTCGCGAGCGATGACCTTTTTCTCGCCGGCAGCGAGCGCGGAATTTGCAAGGTCGTGTCCTTCTCGCCGCGCCACGATCTCTCGTTCGGGCAGATGGAGAGCTCGCAGCGCGAGGCCGTCGTCGATGCGTGGGCGCAAGAGTACGCGCGCATCGGCGCACTCCCGTTCATCACGTGGGTGCAGATCTTCGAGAACCGCGGTGCGATGATGGGCGCGAGCGACCCGCACCCGCACGGGCAACTCTGGGCACAGTCTTCGCTTCCGACGCAGGCGCGCAAGGAGCAGGAGATGCAACAGCGTTACCGCGAGCGCTCAAGCTCGTGCTTGCTCTGCACGTACGTGGCGCGAGAGCTCGAACTGGGCGAGCGGCTCATCTACGCCAACGACGCCTTTGTGACGCTCGTACCGTTTTGGGCGGCGTGGCCCTTCGAGGCGCTCCTCATTGCTCGACGCCACGCGCGAGACCTTGCGGAGCTCACTGCGGTAGAGCGCTTAGCGCTCGCCGACGCCATCGGCGTGCTCACGCAACACTACGACGCGCTCTTCTCAACGCCGCTTCCGTACTCGATGGGCTTCCACGCGCGCCCGACCGACGGTGAGGAGCACGACGAATGGCATCTCCACGCGCACTACTATCCGCCGCTGCTACGCTCGGCACAGGTGCGTAAGTTCATGGTTGGATATGAGATGCTCGCCGAGCCGCAGCGCGACCTCACGCCGGAGGAGGCCGCGGCGCGCCTGCGCGAAACGTAATGCGTTAAGGAGCAGTACGCACATGCAGTTTCGTCTCACATCCCTCGTCGCTGCGCTCGCGCTTATTGCGGCGGTTCCGAATCCTTCCGCCATCATGCAAAGTCAAGACGCTCCGGGTTTGCAGCTGGTCGTCGTCGATCACGGGAGCATCGTTACCGATCGTGCCTATGGGGTACGCAACATCGACACCCAAGAGCCGGTCGACGTTCATACTCGCTTCGAGATCGGCTCGATAACCAAGCAGTTTACCGCCGCAGCGATTCTGCAACTCAAAGAGAAGGGGCTGCTCTCGCTTGACGATCGGCTCGGCGCATACGTGCCCCAGTACGCCGCCGCGCGCAACGTGACTCTGCGGCAGCTTCTCTTGCAGGTCAGCGGTATTCCCAACTTCACCAGTACCAAGGCATTCACGCGCCTCGTCGCGGTGCGAGGAACATCGGTCGTACTCTCACGCCCAGGCAGCTTCGACGCGATTCTTGCGATGATCGATCGCAAGCCCTTGGAGTTCAAGCCTGGGACGAAATGGAAATACAGCAACACGAACTACGTCCTGCTCGGTCGCGTGGTCGAGATCGTCTCGCACATGCCATGGGAAGCGTACATCCGCACCCACATGTTTGCGCGGGCGCGCATGACGGACTCCTCATTCATGGAGAACGAGTCATCGACGGGCGACATGGCGACCGGTTACGTTCGGTATCACGGGCAGCTCCGACCGGCGCCGAGCATGAACGGCTGGGCAGGCGGCGCGGGCGCGATCGTTTCGACCGCGACCGATCTCGCGAAATGGGATGCCGCGCTCTTCGGCGGGAAAATTATCAGCGCTGCGGATCTCCGTCTGATGCTCACTCCCGGCGCGCTTCCCGCAGGTCTGCCTGGTGCGCACTATGCATTCGGATGGGTGGACGATAGGTACGATGGGCAGGCGCGCTTCTGGCACAATGGGGGAACACTCGGTTTCCGCGCGAGCAATCAAATTTACCCGCGCTTGGGTCAGCGGATCATCGTGCTCGCTAATAACAGCGGCTCAGACGCGGATGCGATCGCGGACGCGATGTTCGATCAGTTGCACCCGCAGCTCGCACGGCGTCAAACGATCAACGCAGCGGGCGAGAACCCGGCGATCACGGCCCTTGCAAAGCGGATCTTCGGCGAGTTCGTGAGCGGGTCGTTGGACCGCTCGCAGCTCGACGACGATATGAATCGCGCGATGACTCCCGCGTTGATCGCGAGCGCGAAGGCCCAGTTCTCGCAGGTCGGTACACCGGAGCTTTGGGTCTATCAGGGCAAGCGCATCAAGAACGGCACGACCTTGTACGAGTATCGCGTGACCTTTACGTCGGGAGTGAAGCTCAACGTCTACATCGGCATCGACGCGCAAGGGAAGGTCGCGGGCTACCTACTCTCGGGCATCTGACGGCCCAAGGCGCCATTCGTACCCGAGGTACGCATGCGCCGCGGCCGAGATGCCGAGTGAGGGCCCTCCGGAGAACACGATGGCGTGATACGCGCCGATGTCGCCGATGTATCCGACGCCGATATCGGTGTGCGCGGGAATGAAGGCATATGCGCCTGAGTGATAGATCTCGATACCGACGTTCGTCGCCGCGCTCACGTCTCGTGTGATCGCAAGACCGTCTTGCCATGCCGACGCGGGTTGCCCTGGCTGGCGATCAAAAATGACGCCGCCGCCGCCGAAGAACGTCCACGGCCCGATCGACTTCTGCGCCCAGAGCGGAAGGAGAAGCGTCCCGTGCCCTTCTCCCAGGCCCGCCATCGGGTTGCCCGTCGCTAGCGTTATCTGGGGATAGAAGGAGATCTGCGGCGACGTCTGCGTCTCTTGGATGAAGCGATACTTCAAACCGATCCCGATGTCGCCGAGCCCATAGCCCGATCCGATCGTTCCGGCAGCGAAAACCGTGGGGAGCGAAACGCTGAACTGCGTGTTAGGGAAGAGGCCGTAGTTGACCTCGAGCGTTCCCACGTCACCCTGGATTGCCTGCCCCACACGGTAATAGTCCACGTGAAAATAGGTCTCGTAGTTCCGGTAATCGGTGGGTGCGGGATCGTCCGTCTCGTAAGGCGGTCCGGCGAGGGCGACTCCTCGGACGGTGCAGAGCAGCGCCAGAGTAACGAGCGCTCTACGCACTCGGGTCCTTAGCCACGTGGTTCTTGGTGACGCTCGCCGTAGGACACTAAGGAGGAGCGACGCCGAGGTTGTTGATCCCGTAAACCTTGAAACGAGGCCAGAGCTGCGACAACGGCGGGTGCATGCCGCGGCAGAGCACGATCGGGCGATGTCGCTCGTACGGCATCGCGTACGGCGACGTTCCAAAGTAGGCGACGACCCTCGCCGAGGTACAGAACGCTGCCCACGCCGCCGGATCGACGTTCACCGCGAGCACGACGGAGCCGTCGTAACCGCGAGGGCCCCACAGGTAGTATTGATTGTTCCCGCTGATCATCGGCGGAAGACCGCGCCCAAGGACGTCGATCGCTGCGGCATCGCCGTAGTTCTCGGCGAAGATGGCTGCCTTCGAGCGATCTGAAGCAGGGAGCGCGGAGTACACGCTCTCGACGGTTCGGGCGAGGTCACGCCAGCCAAACTCGTCGGAGAAGACCTCCATGAGCGGAGCCCCGATTCCGGCAACCTCTACCGGTTTGGGTCGCAACGCCAGGTGGTTCATCATCCTCTGTAAGACTGCAGGCTTGTCAACCGGTAGGACGAGCGGCAACGTGAGCGCGCCGTTCACCGCGCCGAGTAACGCCCAGATGGCCACGAGCGCGCGCGGCAGCATCGTACAGACCGCGGCACCGAGAGCGAATACCGTCGGATAGGCGCCTGCGAGATAATAGTTCTTGCCGTGGGTGCCGAAGACGAGGAGTGCCGTCACGACGAAGGTGATCGCGAGGAAGCGATACCGCGAGACGCGCGCCGACGCGAACGGTCCGATGATACCCGCGATCCAAAGAGGCGCAAACAGCAGGTTCACCGAGATCACCTGGTCGATCGTGAACGCGACTGGCGTACCGGTGAGATTGCCGGCATTATCGTTGTGGACGAGCTCCAGGAACGGGAGGCCGTGCGCAACCTGCCAGATCACGTTCGGCAGCGCGATGAGCACGGCGATCCCGGCGCCGATCCAGGCATCGCGCGAGCGCAACGCACCGCGCGGACCCGCGAGAATGAGTCCGAGCGCGAGGCCGATTGTCCACATCACGATACCATAGCGCGCCTCGAAGGCGAGCCCGGCGATGAGCCCCGCCCACCAGTAGGCGCGTGGCTCGTCGCGCACGATCGCGCGCGTCACATAGTATGCGACGGCGGTGAACGCCAGCGCCTCGAAGCTCGTGGTCATCAGTGTCGCGCTGAGCGCTATGATGAGCGGCGCGGTTGCAGCGGCAACGGCAGCAAGCCAGGCTCCGCGCGTCGAGGCTCCGAGCAGCTGCGCAAAGGCAACGGTCAGTGGAATAAGAGCGACGGAGACGATGACGTCGGGAAGACGCAAGAGCCAGACGTGCAGGCCGCCAAGCTGCGTCGCAGCGGCGATGAGCGGGACGAGCGGCGGTTGGTCGACGTAGCCGAATGCCGGGTGCCGGCCGCAGACGATGAAGTAGAGCTCGTTTCTAAAGAAGTCGTACTTGCCCGCGGTGAGGAGATGAACGATCGCCACGACGCCGGCGACGCTCCACGCGGCAACCTTCGCTCCTTTGCTCATCGCCCTGTCATACGGGTGCCCACGGGGCGGGGTTTCGCACGCCCCTCGATTTGTCATCCCAGTCGGGTGGTATAAGGGAAGAGCTATGAATACGGAACGGCTTGATGCCGGTGCGGCCGGCACTATTTCGCTCGGTGATCTCACCGTCAACCGGCTCGGGTTCGGCGCGATGCGCATTACCGGTCCCGGCATCTGGGGGCCGCCGAAGGATCGAGCGAACGCGCTCGCTGTGCTTCGGCACACGCTCGAGCTGGGCGTCGACTTCATCGACACTGCAGACTCCTACGGTCCGAACGTCAGTGAAGAGCTCATCGCGGAGGCGCTCTATCCATATCCCGAGCAACTCGTCATCGCGACGAAAGGCGGCTTGACGCGCAGCGGACCCAACCAATGGGCGCCCGACTGCCGTCCGGAGCGTCTGCGCACGTGCCTCGAAGGAAGCCTGCAGCGCCTGCGCCTCGAGCGCATCGACGTCTACCAACTGCACAGGATTGACCCAAAAGTGTCGTGGAGCGATCAAGTCGGCGCGCTCGCCGAAATGCAACGTGAAGGAAAGATCCGTCACGTTGGACTCTGCAACGTCGACGTCGCGCACCTCGAGAAGGCGCGCGGCATCGTCGACATCGTTTCGGTGCAAAACCGCTACAATGTACGTGATCGCGAGAGCGAGCCCGTGCTCGAATACTGCGAGCGAGAAAACATCGCGTTCCTACCGTGGTTTCCGCTCAACGCGGGTGATATCCACCGGATCGGAGCACAGGTCGCACTCGCATGGCTCTTGCAGCGCTCGCCGATGATGTTGCCGATTCCAGGAACGCAGTCGGTCGAGCACCTCGAGGAGAACGTTGCGGCCGCGGCCGTTCGTCTGACTCCCCAGCGGTACGCCGAACTCGATAGCCTGGCGGGCGGCGGGAAGCCCGGCTAGGAGATAGGGCTGTCCTGCCGCGAGATGGAACGCGGTCGGGTGCCCCTCGTCCAGCAGCCGATCGACGCACTGCCGTCGATGTTGAGCGTCTATCCCGAGCGCATTGCGAAGGCGATGCGCGAGGCTGCATTGCGTCCGACGACGGTGACGGGGCGGATGTCGGGCTATCACATGGGATGGCTCGACGAACGTGGTAATCCGCGCGCGCGTCCCACCGGGAAACTCATTCGTCCGAGCCTGTGCCTCTGGGCGTGCGAGGCGTGCGGCGGAGACGCCGACGCGGCAATCGGCGCCGCGACTGCGGTCGAGTGGGTGCACAACTTTACACTCGTCCACGATGATATTCAAGACGGGGACCGCAATCGCCACGGGAGAGCGACCGTGTGGGCCGTGTGGGGTGTTGCACAAGGTATCAACGCGGGGGATGCTTTGCACGCACTTGCCTTTCGCGCGCTGGCAGAAGGCATGGCGGAACCGGAGCGTACGATGCGCGCAGTCTCTGCACTTTCGACGGCGACGCTCGAGGTCGTCGAGGGGCAGTGTCTCGATCTTTCGCTCGAGGGACGCGTGCAGATCCCGCTGCGCGCGTACCTTCGCATGGTGCGCGCAAAGACGGGTGCGCTGCTCAGTGTGGGGCTCGTGATGGGTGCCATTGCCGCCGGTGCTCCGGAGCGCATCGTGCAGCGATTTCGCCGAGCCGGGTATCTCTTAGGGCTTGCCTTCCAAATGCGCGATGACTGGCTCGGCACGTGGGGCGACCCTACGCTTACGGGAAAATCGAGCGCAGGTGACGTCGGGCGCCGCAAAGCCTCCTTTCCGCTCGTCGCAGCCTACCATGCTTTGCCGTCGCAGAAGCAGCGGCGGCTCCTCGAGGCATTCGCCGAGCGAACGGACGAAGCGACGCAAGAGATTCGCACGCTCCTGCACGAGGCAGGAGGCGCGGAGCTTACGCTCTCGGCGCCGCTGCGTTTCGCGGAAAAGTCCATCGACGTCGTCTCATCCTGCGGCGTGCGCGCACCGTTCCTCGATGCTTATCGTGAGATGGCCACCTATGTTGCAAGCCGATCGCGTTGATGTGACGACGGAGCGCAAGGCCGATCACTTGCGCGTCAACATCGAGGAGGACGTCGCGGCGAAAGGCGTCACGAGCGGCTTCGAGTCGTGGCGGTTTATTCATCGTGCGCTACCCGAGATCGATCTCGATGATGTCGATTGCACGACCTCGTTCCTCGACCGTACGCTGCGCGCGCCGCTCCTCATCTCCTGCATGACGGGAGGAACGCCGGAGGCACAGCGCATCAATCGTCGCCTCGCACGCGTCGCGCAACGTTGCGGAGCTGCGATGGGCGTCGGCTCAGGGCGCGTGCTGCTCGAGCGCCCTGAGCTCCTCTCCACCTTCGACGTGCGCGACGAAATGCCCGACGTTCCGCTGCTCGCGAACATCGGCGCCGTGCAGCTGAACCGCGGTTACGGCGCAACGGAGTGTATGCGTCTCGTGCAATCGTTGCGCGCCGATGCACTCGTGCTGCACCTCAACGCCGTGCAGGAGGCCGTGCAAGTCGAAGGCGACACGTGCTTCGCGGGTTTGCTCGAGAGGATTGCGCGGCTCTGCAGCGAGCTGGGGACTCCGGTGATCGTGAAGGAAGTGGGCTGGGGCATCGCACCAAAGATCGTGACAAAGCTCCTGCGTGCGGGCGTTGCCGCCGTTGATCTCGCGGGCGCGGGCGGAACATCGTGGAGCGAGGTCGAGTCAAAGCGTCTTCAGGAGCCACGCCGGTCCCGCGTCGCGCGAGCCTTTGCCGATTGGGGTATCCCGACCGCCGAGTGCATCGTCGAGGCGCGCAGGGCCGAACCGAGCGCCTATCTCATCGCGAGCGGCGGTGTTCACGACGGAATCGACGTCGCAAAGGCAATTGCACTCGGTGCCGATCTCGTCGGGATTGCGGGAGCATTCTTGCGCTGCGCCGCAGAGAGTGAGGAGCGTGCGGAGGAGCTTGCGTGGGAGCTCGCGACGACGCTACGCATCGCGATGTTCGCAACCGGCACGCGTACGCTCAAGGAGCTCAGAGGAACCCCGAGGATTCGTCGGTATGAGTGAATACACGGAGCTCGAGGCCGCCGATGCGTATTGCCGGTTGCTGACGCGCAAGCACTACGAGAACTTTCTCATCGTGTCGGGGCTACCGCGTACGAGTCGCCTGCGCGTCGATCTCATGCGCATCTATGCGTACTGTCGCACGACCGACGACTTCGGCGACGAGAGCGCCGGCGCCGCACGCACGCGCTTGGCTCGCTGGCAGGCGCAGGTGCGCGCGCTCTTCGCGGGAGAGGCACCCGTGCACCCGGTGCTCGTTGCCCTGCGCGACACGGTGACACACCACGGTATCTCGTCGAAGCCGTTTGAAGACCTGATCGAGGCGAACGTGCGCGATCAGGATGGGAAGCGTTACGAAACCTGGGACGAGTTGCGCGAGTACTGCACGTACTCGGCGGCGCCCGTCGGGCGTATGGTGCTCGCGGTCTTCGGCATCTCGAACGACCAAACGGAGAAGCTCTCCGACGACGTCTGCATCGGCTTGCAGCTTGCGAACTTTGCTCAAGACGTCACATGGGACGAGCGGAAGGGGCGCAGCTACCTCGTTCAGACGGAGCTTCGCGCACAGGGAGTGGCCGGCGCAGTGCGCGCTCACTGCGAGCGCGCCAAGGCGTTGCTCGCATCGGGTTGCGAGCTCGAGAGGATCGCGCCGCGCGGGCTACGGCGCCAGCTCTCGCTCTATCGCCTGGGCGGTCTCGCAATCGTGCGCGCCGTCGAGCGAGCGCACTACCGTAGCGACCTCGCGCGCCCTCGCGTCTCGATCTACCAGAAGGTAGCGTTGCTGAGCTTTGTCATCCTGAGCACTTCGTCTGCGCTTCGCGCGCTCAGCACAGGCTCCGGCGCAAAGCGCCGAGGTCGAAGGACTGCCCATGTTTGAAGAGCGCAGCTACGATCTCATCGGGAACGAGAACGGGCTCGACATCGAGCTTTCCGAGAGCTACTGTGCCGCCGTCACGCGCGCCGAAGCGAAGAACTTCTATTGGGGCTTCATCTCGCTGCCCTCTGAGCAGCGCATCGCCGTCTATGCGCTCTATGCCTTCGCACGCGAGATCGACGATGAGGTTGACGATCAACGCCGCTCGCGTGAGAATCTCGCCGCGCGCCTCGCCGCGCAGCGCGAACGCGTACACCGGTGCATGCGCGGTGACTACGAAGATCCCGTGATGCACGTGCTCTCGCGCGCCGTCGAGCGCTTCGGCATCCCGGAAGTCGAGCTGCAGGGCCTGATCGACGGTGTCGAGATGGACGTCGAGCCGCGCGAGTACGCGACGTGGGAGGAGCTCCGTTCATATTGCTACCTCGTGGCGGCGATTATCGGCCGGATGTGCGTGCGCATTTTCGGCTACAGCGATCCGCTCGCGCTCGAGCGAGCCGAGGAGCTCGGCGTCTCGCTCCAACTCATCAACGTGCTTCGCGACGTTCGAGAAGATGCCGGGATGGGGCGTGTCTATCTCCCGCGCGAGGACCGCGACCGCTTCGGTGTGACGCGCGAGGCGCTGCAGGCGGGTAACGCGGGGAACGGCTGGCGCGAGCTCGTGGACTTCGAGGCAGCGCGTGCGCTCGAGCTCTATTCCTCAGGGTTGCACGTCGTGCACTATATTCCGCGACGCGCCGGCGTCTGCGTCCGTTCGATGGCAGGCATCTATCGCGGCATTCTCGATCGGATCGTTGAGGATCCGGCGCGGCCGCTGCGCGAACGCGTCTCGCTCTCCGCACGAGAGAAACTTCGCGTCGTGCTGCAATCCTGGCTTGCCGTCAGGTAAGGCGCTGAAGATCGCGATTGTCGGCGGCGGCCTCGCCGGGCTCGCCGCGGGTTTCGAGCTTGCCGAAGCGGGTCACGAGGTCGAGCTCTTCGAGCGCAGCCGTCTTCTCGGCGGCCGAGCGACGAGCTTCGAGATCGACGGTATCGAGGTCGACAACGGACAGCATGTTTTCCTCGGATGTTGTACGGAGTTTCAGCGCTTCGTGGAGCGCGCCGGCATGGGGAAGAATCTCTACCTCCAGAGACGCTTCGAGGCGCGCGTTATCGCGCGCGACGGCACCGTCTCTGTGCTCCGCGCGGCGCCGCTTCCCGCGCCATGGCACCTGCTCGGTTCATTTCTACGCTTCAGTCATCTGGGGATGCGCTCGAAGGTCGAGATCGCCCGTGCCCTCGCGGCGGCGTCGCGCGACGGCATCGCCGACGGCACATCTTTCGCGCAGTGGTTGAGGCGTGAAGGACAAGGAGAGGAGGCGGTCCGCGTCTTCTGGCGGCCGTTCTTCGTTCCCGCCCTGAACGTCTGCCTCGAGGAGATGGACGCACGTGAGGCCCTCTTCACGCTGCGCACGGCATTCTTGAGCGGCGCCGAAGCCGCGCGTTTCGGCTACGCGACTGTGCCGCTCGCGCAAATCTCCGAAGCTGCCGCGCAACGCCTTGCGCGCGTGCACCGCGCCACGTCCGTCGCCTCGCTCGAGCTCGACGGGAGCACGCAGCGGTTGCGAGCGCTCACGACAACCTCCGGCGAGCGGCACGAGTACGACGCGTTCGTTCTCGCGCTGACGCCGCCGCAGCTGCAACGGCTGCTCGGGAACCCAGCGCGGTATGCGCTCCCGCCGCTCGACGCATTCACCCCTCACCCCATTATCGACGTGCACCTCCGGTACTTTAAGAACGACCTCCAAGACTTCGACTTCGCCGCGCTCATCGACTCGCCGGTGCAATGGATCTTTCGCAAAGGCGTATCGTATCTGTGTTGTAGCATGAGCGCTGCGGACGAGTACCTGCGCCGCACCACCGACGAGTTGATACGACTCGCGTGGGAAGAAATACGCGCGGCGCTGCCGCCTCTGCGTGACGCGTTGCTCGAACATTCGGCCGTGACCCGGAACGTTGAAGCAACCTTCTCGGCGCCTGCGACGCTGCAACGTCCCGGTCCACAAACATCATTCGCAAACGTCGCGATTGCCGGCGCGTGGACCGCGACGGGGTGGCCCGACACGATGGAGTCAGCCGTGCGCAGCGGTCTCGCTGCAGCGCGATACCTCATCAAGGAACCTTAGCCGCACGCAACCAAGATTTGCCGGGTGAGCCTTCGTAACGTCGCGCTTGCAAGCGCCGTTGTCGGCGTTCCTTTGTGCTTGGCGATTTTGTTCGCGCCGTTCACATGGGGTTACGCCGGGTATTGGGTAAGCCCGTACGGGCCACAGTGGCACTTCATCTACGTGGATCCGGGAAGCCAAGCATATCGCGAAGGGGTGCGAGTCGGGGAGCCACTCGAGCCGCTCGAGGGGTACAACAACGTTTTGGACGCCGCGGGGCCGACCGGCTCAGTTGTCCACCTCGACGTGATCCGCAACGGTCGCTCTCATTCAATCGCGGTCACATTCACGCCCTTTCCTCCCGCGCTCATGGTGCAGGAGAGGATCAGCAAGGTCGTTACGGCGCTGACTGCACTCGCCGCCTTCGTCGTAACGCTCCTCGTCGGGTTTCGCGCTCGGAACCGCCAGCTCGGAGCGCGTGCCGTCGGCGTCGTCGCCTGCGTCGCGTGGCTGGCAGCAACCGGCGCCGGGAAATTCGTCGCGCCAAGTGTATGGGTTGCGCTTTCTGCCAACGTCTTGGAGGGTTTCTTCGCCGTCTGTGCGCTCTGCAACGCGTTGGCGCTGCTTGCTGCTTTCCCGCCGAATCCGGACAAGCTGCGCAGGACGCTCGCTCGCATTGCGCCGTGGCTGCTGCTTGGCGGCGTCCTTCTCACGATTTCGACCTTCATGGGTCAGTGGAACAGCCACCCGCACTTCGGCCTGTATTTCGAGCAGGGAGAGCTGGCTCGTTGGATCCTTACGCTCCTGTTGGCGGCCACGGTAGCGGTCTCAAGCGTCGACGCGATGCTAACGGTCGACGAAGCGCATCGCACGCCTGCGCGCTGGCTGGGAGGATGCTGGCTCATCGGTGCGCTGCTCGCGGTGGCCTGGAATTTCTCGGCCGTCACCGGCATCGGTGCTCTCGTGACGCATACCGGCGACATCCTCTACGATGCCGTCATCGTGCTCTTTGCTTTTGGCGTCGGCTACCCGGTGTTGCGGCACCGGCTCGTCGATCTCAACGTCGTGATCAGCCGCGCCTCCACGTTCGCCGCCGTGTCCTTGGCTATTCTCGCCTTGTTCATTATCGCAGAGTGGTTCGTCAGTGTGCTCTTCGGCCGAGTCTTCGGCGCCGCGTACGCGAACGGCACGACACAGCAAACATTGACGCTCTTGATCGTGCTCGTGCTCGGGATATCGGCGAGGTCGATCCATCAAGTGATAGAAAACTGGCTGGGACGATTCTTCTTTCGCAAGAAATTGCAAGGTATAGCAGACATTCGACGCGTGGCGCGCGAGGCCGACGCCTCAACCGACGCCTCCGCCGTGGCGCAGCTCGCCTGCGAGACCGCGGCGTCCGGTTTAGAGCCGCTCGGCGTCGCGTGTTACCTGCGCCGTGGCGACGGCTATACCCTAAAGACGTCGAGTGGAACGATGCCGTTCCAGCCAATGTACGGCTTCAATGACGCGGTGCCGTTGCGATTGCGCCGTTGGCAAGAGCCGTTCGAGCTCGACGATACCTCCGAACAGCACAATCATGTGCTCTTTCTTCCGATGACGCTACACAGCGAGTTGCTCGGCTTCTTGTGCTGCGGGCCGAAGCCGGACCGCACGCACTACCTGAAAGACGAAGTGGAAGCACTGGCGCTACTCGCACATCAAGTTGGAATCGCAACAGCATGGCTCGAGCCGCTCGCGATGAGCGCGCGGCCCGTCGCGTCCGTCTATCCGGTGGCATCGTCTCCGTGATGATCCGGCAGCTGAAGGCTATGAGCGAAGGGAGGCGAAAGGCGTGCGTCCCGATATGGAGGCTACGAAGAGCCGGGGGACGGTAACCCAAGCCGTGGACTGGCTTCTTGAGCGGCAGAATCCCGACGGCTGGTGGTTCGGCGAGCTCGAAACGAACGTGACAATGACCGCGGAGCACGTGTTACTCATGCGCTTCTTGGGGGTTTCCGTTGAGCCGATCCGGGAGGGCGCGATCTCGCATATCCTACGCAATCAACGCGAGGACGGTTCCTGGGCGCTCTACTACGAAGCGCCTGCGGACCTCAGCACGACGATCGAGGCGTACGCTGCGTTAAAGGTGCTCGGCATGAGCCCCGAGGCGGAGCCGATGCACAAGGCTCTGCGCGTCATTCAACATCTCGGCGGCGCGGCGCGCGCGCGCGTCTTCACAAAGATTTGGCTCGCACTCTTCGGCAAGTATCCGTGGGACGGTATTCCGACGATGCCGCCGGAGATGGTCTTCTTGCCGCCCTCGATTCCCTTCAACCTCTACGACTACGCGTGTTGGGCTCGAGGCACGGTTGCGCCGCTTGCGATCGTCATCTCGCATCGCCCGCTGCGCGATCTCGGCGTCCCGCTGAATGAGATCGTCGTCGAAGGGACCGAGGCCGAGATGCATCGCGTGCAGGGCTCGGGATTCTTCTGGTGGCTCGATAGGCTCTTGAAGCTCTACGAGCACTCGCCGATCAAGCCCGCGCGAGAGAAGGCGCGCAAGAAGCTCGCACAATGGATTGTCGATCGTCAAGAGGCCGACGGCGGATGGGGCGGCATTCAGCCGCCGTGGGTCTATTCGCTCATCGCGCTCAATCTCGAAGGAATGTCGATCGAGC
The DNA here is from genome assembly GCA_030041225.1 of Vulcanimicrobiota bacterium. Classification (GTDB taxonomy): domain Bacteria; phylum Vulcanimicrobiota; class Vulcanimicrobiia; order Vulcanimicrobiales; family Vulcanimicrobiaceae; genus Tyrphobacter. The sequence continues at coordinate 40,251 of JASHOG010000078.1, forward strand.
ATCCTGTGATGCACAAGGGCATCATGGGACTCGACGGCTTCGCGCTGCGGGACGAGGGGAACGGTTGGCGTTTGCAGGCATGCATGTCGCCCGTCTGGGACACCGCGTGGGCGATTCTCGCGCTACGCGCCGCAGGCGTACCGCGCTCGCATCCGGCGATTCGCGCAGCTGTAAAGTGGTTGCTCGACGAGCAGATCTCCGGTGGAGGCGATTGGCAGATTCGTTGCCCGGGAGTCACCGAGTGCGGCGGCTGGGCGTTCGAGTTTCAGAACGACATCTATCCCGACATCGACGACACCGCGCTCGTGGTGCTCGCGCTGTTGAGCGGCGGGGAGGAAGACGACGTACGCGACGCCGTCGAGCGCGCGCGTGCATGGGTGCTCGCGATGCGTTCCTCCAACGGGGCGTGGGCGGCCTTCGATCGTGATAACTATCGCGAGCTGCTCTATCGTCTACCTTTCGCGGACTTTGGCGCTTTCATCGATCCGCCGACCGAAGACGTCACCGCGCACGTGCTCGAGATGCTCGCCGGACTCGGGAGCGACGAGCGCGACCCTGCGGTTGCGAGCGGCCTCGCCTATCTGCGCGCAATGCAGAAGAGGGGAGGGAACTGGTTCGGGCGCTGGGGCGTCAACCACATCTACGGGACCTGGTGTACGATCATGGCGCTCGCCGCGCTGCACACCGGCGACGATATGGTCGCGCGAGCAATCGACTGGCTTGTTACGCGGCAGAACCGCGACGGCGGATGGGGCGAGACCTGCCATACGTACGTCGACGAGACGTTCGCCGGCGTCGGAAACAGCACGCCCTCACAAACCGCGTGGGCCGTTCTCTCATTCCAGGTTGCAGGTCTGCACGCTCACCCCGCCTGTGTGCGTGGCGTACGGTATTTGCGCGAGCATCAGAACGATGACGGAACATGGCCGGAGCCGTTTTATACGGGAACCGGGTTCCCGCGCGACTTCTATATCAACTACCATCTGTATCGTCATCTCTTTCCGATGATGGCGCTCGGGAACGACGAGGCATTCCACACGCGCGCCGTTACCGAGCCAAGCCTCAGCCTCTCGTCCCGGGCATAGCGCGCATGAGGACGTTGTTCGCGCTGCTCGCTGTTGTGGCACTAACGGCGGAGACGCCGCAGCTCGATCGCTGGGTCGTCAATGCCGCAGGTCTCACGGCTCCAAAGAATGCGGACGGGAGCGACGCAGTGTACGAGATTGTCGGCGTAACGAACACCGACGCGGACGCGAACACAACCTGCGACCTGCACATCGATAACCACGGCAACGCCGCCGACGGCGCGACGATCACTATGACTGACCCCGCGACCCCGTTCGCCGTCCGGAGCGGCGACACGCTCACTGCCACGGGCAACGCCGCTTGTGTCCTCGTGCTGACGGTCCTCTCAGGTTACGCGATCGGCGTGCACCCCGCGCCTCAGCAGACATAACCACTTGTGTATCCTGACATAGAGCCCTACGAGCAAGGGCTCCTCGACGTGGGCGACGGTAACCTCGTCTATTGGGAGTGCTGCGGCAACCCGAATGGTACGCCCGCCGTGTACTTCCATGGCGGACCGGGCTCGGGGTGCACGCCGCGAGCGCGTTCCTTCTTCGATCCGGATAGGTACAGAATCGTCTTGTTTGACCAGCGAGGATGCGGGCGCAGCCGTCCGCTCGTGGATCGGCGCTCCCATTTGAGGGCGAACACGACGCAGCATCTCCTCCGAGATATCGAGTTCATTCGTGCTCACCTTGCAGTCGAACGCTGGACCGTGCTCGGGCTCTCCTGGGGCAGCACGTTAGCGCTCGCATATGCGCAGACGCATCCTGAACGCGTCGCGCGCTTGATTCTCGCGAGCGTGACGACGACGTCGCGGCGAGAAGTGGAATGGGTCACCGAGGGTGTCGGGCGGATCTTCCCGCAGCAGTGGGAGCGATTCGTCTCGCATATCCCCGCATCGCTTCGCAGCCTGCCTATCGTCGACGCATACGCCGAGCTCTTCTTCGACGACGATCCATCAGTCAGCGCAGCTGCGGCTGCCGAGTGGTGCGCGTGGGAGGACGCTCACGTTTCGCTCGCTCCGAGCTACACCCCAAACCGCCGCTTCCTCGATCCTGACTTTCGCCTCCGTTTTGCGCGAATCGTCACGCATTACTGGAGGAACGCGGCGTTTCTCGAGGACGGAGAGCTCCTGCGCAACGCCCCTTCCCTAGAAGGAGTTCCGGGCATCCTCATACACGGGCGATACGACGTCAGCAGCCCGCCGGACGTCCCGTGGGAGCTGCACAAGCGCTGGCCGGGAAGCGAACTACGGATACTGGACGACGCCGGTCATGGCGGCGGCTCGTTCCCGGAACACGTCGTGAGCGTTCTGAACGAGCATAGAGCAGCGATCTCTTAGCGAACTGCGACAATCTCGACGAGATCCTCTAAGCCCTCGAAGTCGGAAGGATTGCGCGTATAGAGCGGCAAGCCGGCCGCGCGAGCCGTCGCCGCGATCATGAAGTCTAACGCGCGTCGGCGACGCGCTTTTCGCCCGGCAGCCGTCGCGGCTGCGCAAAGCGTGCCGAACTCCCTAGCGGCGGCCGCGTCAAATGGTAGCGGGTCAAACGTCGACTCTACCTCTTGGAGGCGGCGCTGCCGCCTTGCACGCTCGCGCTCGTTGGAAGAGGCGTAAGGTCCAACCGTCAATTCGACGAGCGTTATGGCGCTGATGCTCTGCTCTTTCGGAAGTTGTTCCGGCGACAGCTCCGCGACGTCGATGATGACGGAGGTATCGAGAATACCTCTCACGTCACCAGTCACGCGGAGATGGGTCCATAAACGCGTCGATATCCGCGCGGAAACGCTTGAAATCGATGGGCTCGAGTCCTTTGAACCGCTCGAGAAGCTCCTCTTTTGGAACGAATCGCCGCTTTCGTATCGGCGTCAGCTCGCCCACGGGTACGCCGTTGCGCGTGACGAGAAAGGAGACGCCCGCCTCGACCGCACGCATGATCTCAGCGCTGTTGTTTCTGAGCTCGCGTTGGCTGATTCTTCGCTGCACGCAGCCACTGTAGCACATGTGCTACGGCCCAGGCAAGCCCGGCTCCGGCAGCTCGGGCGAGGTTTCCGGGACATTTAGGGGCAACAACGGCAGCATGAGCATGCCGCTGAAGCAAAAACTTGCGGTCGGAAAGTACATTCTCGGGAAGCGCCTGCGAGGTATCGAGAAGTACCCGATCGTCCTCGAGCTCGAGCCGCTCTTGCAGTGCAATCTTGCCTGTGCCGGATGCGGTAAGATTCAGCATCCGAACGACATCCTCCGCAAGCGGCTTTCGGTTGAGCAGTGTATTGCCGCGGTGGAGGAGTGTGGTGCGCCGATGGTCTCGATCGCCGGCGGAGAGCCGCTCGTGCACGAGCAGATGCCCGAAATCGTCGAGGCACTCGTCAAACGGGGCAAGTTCGTCATCCTCTGCACGAACGCGCTGCTCTTAAAGAAGAAGATCGATCAGTTCAAGCCGAGCGCGCACTTTGTCTGGATGATCCACATGGATGGCCTGCGCGAACGGCACGATCAGTCGGTATGCCGCGAGGGCGTCTTCGACAAGGCCGTCGAGGCAATCAAGATCGCCAAGGAGCGCGGCTTCCGCGTCTTCACGAACACGACGTTCTTTACTCAAGATGACGCGAAATCGATTCGCGCCGTGCTCGACTATCTCAACGATGAGCTCAAGGTCGACATGATGCAGATCTCGCCGGCATACGCCTACGAGAAGGCGCCCGACCAAGAGCACTTCCTCGGCGTCGAGCAGACGCGCAAGATCTTCCGCGAAGCGTTTTCAGATGGTAAGCGCAAGAAGTGGCGGCTCAACCATAGCCCCGTTTACCTCGACTTTCTGGAAGGGAAGGTCGATTTCGAGTGCACGCCGTGGGGTATACCGCTCTACACGGTCTTCGGTTGGCAGCGCCCCTGCTATCTCATGAGCGATGCACCGTACGCGAAGACGTACAAAGAGCTGCTCGAGGAGACGGATTGGTCTCACTTCGGACGCGGGCGCAACGACAAGTGCGAGAACTGCATGGCGCACTGCGGCTACGAGCCGACGGCCGTCGCTCGCACGACGAGCTCGATCAAAGAGTCGATTCGCGCGGCATTCGCGCACTAAGAAGCACAGCAACCTCAGCGCGGTTGCTCGCACCGAGCTTTGCTAAGATCGAAGCGACGTGCGTTTCGACGGTGCGCTCGCCGACGACGAGCGTGTCCGCGATCGCGCGATTCGATTTTCCCTCCGCCAGGAGCTTTGCGACGTCTTGCTCGCGTGCGGTAAGCGCGGTCTTCGGCCGACCGCGCCGATTCACCGGTGTAAGAGCGCGTTCGAGGCGGCGCGCCTCGTGCACGTCGCCGATGTCGCGGTAGAGGTCGAGCGCCTCGCGGCGTTTCCCCGCAATCTCGAGTGCACATGCTTGGCGTGGCTTCACGGACCGCTCGGCAAAGAGCGTGGCCGCCTCGAACGCGAGCGCCTCGCGGGCCTGCGCGTCGCCCGTGCGCTCTCGCGTCAGTGCCTTGACGAGGCGGACGTGCGCACCGATATCCCCGCGTACCGACGACGCGGCGACACGCGCGAAGAGTTCTTGCGCCTGCGCCGTGATCGCAGCGTCGCCAATGCGGGCCGCCTGCACAAAGATCCAAGGATCGTTCACCGGTACCAGCGCCATCCGGGAGATCGCATCGATCGATCGCGCGAGAATGCGACGTGCAGCGCCGGCGTCGCCGCGGTGCTCCATCAAGCGCGTAAACGCACTGCCGAGACGCCCGGCGAGCGAGGCGTAGAACTCATGCCGCTGAGGCTCTAGTGCAAACACCGACTCGAGGAGGTCGAGGTCTGCGTAGCGCTCCACGAGCTCCCAGTCCTCGAGAGCGATGCCGATCGGTAACGCCGTCGCCGCGAGCAAGGCGTTGAAGGAAAGGGTCGACGGAAGCATCGGCAGGTCGCCGAGCGCCGCTCGCGCAGCGCGCAGCTCCCCGAAATAAAAGGCCGACTCCGCGTACTGCAGCAGCAGCCACCCGTACAACGCGCCGCCCGCCGGGCTCGCGCGAAAGCCCTTCAGCGCTTCATCAAATGCGGCGCGCGAGAGCTCCCGCTCGCCGCTGTCGCGCATAAGGTCGCCGAAGTTTCCGAGCCAACGGCACGCGCCGAGCTTGTCGCCCTCATTTCGCGCGATCTCCACCGCTCGCGTGCAGTCGAGTTCGCTCTCTCGGACCTTGCCGCGCATACCGTGCGCCACGCAGCGCCAGCCGTAGAATGTTTCCTCGCTCGCACGCTCGCGCTCGCCCGTGAGGCGCTCGGCGCGATCGAGATAGCCGAATGCCTCGTCGACACGCCCTACGAGCGCCGACATGCCGCCGAGCGTCGCGAGAACCGTGAAATGTAATGGGCCATCGCGCATGTGCGCCTCGCAGGTCTCGAGGGCGCGACGCAGTTGTTCGAACGTCGTGGCGCTCTCGCCGAGAGCATAGGAGTCACGCGCATAAGCTACCCGCACGCGCGCGGCGCTCTCGGCCTGGTCCACCGCTTCGAAGAGCCGTATCGCCTCTTCGTATGCCGCTCTCGCGCGCTCCGCCCAACCGCGCTGGTAGAGTGTGTGCGCCAGCCGTTCGTAGACTGGGGCGCGTTGTTCGGAGCCCTGGATTCCTTCGAGCGCACGCTCGTAGCAACGCGCCGCATCGTCGTAGGCGCCCAGCTGCGCAGCAGCGTCGGCTGCGATGGCGTTGTACAGAGACGCTTTTTCGAAGTTTCGAGCCTCGTAATAGTGGTAGGCGAGATCGGCATCGCGCTCGCGGGATTGCGAGGAGGTCTCGACAATCTGCGCGATCTTCGCGTGGAGCGCTCGCTGTTCGGCAGCGAGAAGCTCGCTCCGCAGCACCTCACGAGTGATCGCGTGGCGAAAAGCGTAGCGAACGTCGCCGCGCGCGTCCTCAACGAGGAGCTGTAGTCCAATCGCGCGCTTGATGGCGGTGAGCACTTCCTGCTCGGTGCGCTCTGCGACGCGAGCGAGAAACCCGGGGGTAAAGCCTCGATCGAGGAGCGAGGCGCAATCGAGGATGTAGCGGTCGCTCTCAGCGAGCCCGGCCGCTCGCTCTACCACGGCTTGGGTGACCGAGAGCGGAAGCTCGCTCGCTCCGCGCGCAGAGGCATCGAGGGCGTTCTTGAGGATCTCCTCCGCGAAAAACGGATTTCCATCCGCGAGGCGGCAGACGGAGTCGGCGACC
>JASHOG010000079.1 GCA_030041225.1 Vulcanimicrobiota bacterium
GCCCAGCTCCTCCGCGCGTTCGCGAAGGGCCATGATGCGATTGCGGCGATCGCGAAAGAGACGATCGCCGACCCACGTCTCTGCGCGGCCGTGGAGCGCCCGAAAGGACGCAAAGAGCACGAGTGCGAGTCCGAGCTCGACGATCGTCCCCAGCGTATGGCTTTGGTTGCGCACGTACGTCTCGGCAAGCCACTCCGTAAGCGCAAAGAGAGGCAAGAGAAGCGCGCTCAGAGCCGCAAAGACGGCCGCGCGGTTCGCGACGAACGCCATGTCCAACACGCGATGGCGTATCAGCGCGTAGCCAAGCCCGAACGGAAGGACAATATAGGTTGCCGCGAGCGCCCAAAGCATGCCGACGACCGAGCCGCTCGTCGCTACGACGATCATCAGCGCGGCCCATGCGATGCGCTCTCGACCCTCGCCGCGCGTCTGCGCCCAACCGACGAGTAGCTCGATCCACACCAGCGGAAAGACGAGTTCCCAAGCCGCGACTCCGACGGTCAATGCGATCGCGGGGATACTGGCACCCCAGAAATTGAACAGATCGGTGTTGACGTCCAGGAGAAGCACGGCGAGGACGCCGATCGGGATACCGAACGCGGCGATGGTGCGCCGTATTCCGTGGGCGCGCCCCGTCGGGAAGATTGCCCCGAAGAGGATCCAGGTCGGTATGGAGATGAGGTCACCGACAAACTGATCGCCGAGCTCGATTGCGGAGAACGGCGGCGGCATGACAGCATATGCGACGTACGATGCCGGGCCGATCATCGCAAGCGCGAGGATGCGCGCGTTCACATCGTCGACCCGCACGATGACGATCCATGCGAGTAGCACGAGAATCATGAGCCGCACGAGGCACCAGACGACGTTGCTCCAGTCGACCTGCGGCGGAATCGTCAACCAAAAGCGGAGCGCGAACGACTGTGCGCCGCGGTGTACCGTTACCGGCAACGCGCGCGGAACCTCGTTCGAGAACCATGCGGAGAGCGAGGCCGGGACGAGCACGTCGCCGGGCTTGATGTGCGCGCGTGCAGCTACTGATCCCGGAATCACCGAATCGACACGGTATGCCGGGGCGCCGAAGCCGTATGCCGTTGCCGTTGTGATGTGGCCGCCGAAACCGTGAACTGCGGTCGCGATACCGATCGAGGAGCCGGGATCGCTCGGCGGATGAATGAGTTGATAGATCGCCGTCGCCGCCGCCACGCTCATGAGAACTGCAAAGACCAGGCGCCAAAGCGTCGCCGTCGAGGCTTTCACTGGGCGAGCTTCTCCGGCTCCGGGAGTGTTTCGAGAAGTAGGTTGACGATCTGCTGCGGCAGCTCGCGAATTGCTTCGAGGAGAGCATCGTCGCGCGTCTCATGTTTTGTCGCGAGCACATCGAGTGAAACGCCCGCGTCGTGCGCGAGCTGTGCAATCGCGTCGGACTCGTCGGGAGCATAGGACTCGCCGTTGCGTTTCGGGCCGAGCACGAGGACGCCGACGAGCCTGCCTCGTGCGATCATCGGGTAAGCGAACTCCCCGGAGATCGCGCTCTGTACGTCGTGCAAGTCGAGCACTTTGCGCGTCACGTGAAGTCGCACGATAGCGGGATCGTTTTCGCTGACGCTTCCGTACCGGCTGCCGCTCTCGAGGAGGATCTGCGCGCTGGTTGAGTCCGCGTGCTCTTCCAATACGGCGATCACGCGCGAGAGCAGAATCTGCGGATCGGTGATGTATGCGGCCTCGTGCGCGAGCATGCGAATCGCTTGCTCATCCTCGTGGCGCTTGCGGAAAAAGACCGCATCGAGCACGCGATCGACACGCGAGTGGATCGCGCGAACGGAGAGCCCAAGAGCCAGCGCGAGCGCTGCGCTCATGGCAAGGTTCGTCGTGTGGCTCGCGCTGCTAAACCACTGGCTAAACGCCCACTCCGCGAAGACGAAGATCCCGAGGATAACGATCGAGACGACACTGTAAACCGCAGCGCGGTTGAGCACGAAGCCGAAGTCGAGCAAGCGCCTGTTGAAGAGCGCGTACACCATCCCGAGCGGCGCCACAAAGTTGATCACGTTGCCGATCTGAGCCTCTACGCTGAATCCGTTCTCGCGACCAAACGCCGGAAACACGAGCCATGCGATGTTCGAGAGGCACTCATCGACACAGAACAGGCCTACCGTAAGCGACGTCCATATCACACGCGCGCGCTCCTCGCCTTTCGCCGCCTGAATCGTCGCGAGCATGCACAAGACCGGAAAGAGACAGGACAGCGACGCCATGGCCCCTTCGGCGATGGTCGAGCCCCCGCTGTACAGCGCGATGTTCGCGAACGTCTTTGAGTGCCCGAAGACATACGATGCCTCGTCGACGACGACGAGCGCAACGAATGCTGCAACGGTAGCGTATGCGAGCCACACGAGCGCTTGCCGCAACGGCGATAGCGGCCGGGCAAAGAGCGTCGTATACGTCGCGAGGAGCGCGTAGGCACAATAGTTCGCTGCAAATGCCGCGAGCCCGACGGCGAAGTCGAGCAGCGCCGAGTGTGTCGCCCAGTCGCCCGCCTGGAACAGCCCTTGAATCGCGACGAGCGAGAGAAAGAGGCTGAGAAGACGCGCGTCGGCGCGCTCGGAGCGGTACCATGCGATGAGCGCGGCAAATAGCAGCATCCAGACGTCACCGGCGTAGAAGATCCAGAGATCCCATCGTATGGGCACCCACGGCCCACTCGTGTACAGAATCGTGCGCACGGTACCGTTGTGCACGGTCACAAGCATGAGATGCTCGCGCGGATAGACACCGCTTGCAAGCCGATAGCGAACGGCAGGCGACAGGTCGCGCAGGCGCAACAGGTCGCCGTTGCTCAGGCCGGCAGCAGCCGCAGGACTGCGCGGCCTCACGCCCTCGATACGTGCGACGTAAGGAACGCCGGTCGACGCAATGCTAAAGTCGAGGCCTTCCGAGACGGTCATGGAGCCGCTGACGATATTGACGGCGACGCACACTCCGCCACATGCACAGAGCGCGAGCAAAAATGCGCGCCATACCGCGGTTGCGTTCATACGCGATCGGCCCTCGCGGCGACCTCCGCGACGAGGCGGCGGTTTGCCTCTTCTATTCGCTCCGAGAGCGCCGCAGGCAGTGCCTGGATAGCTTGATAGATCGCTTGTATATCGGAGCGCGAGCCGTCCGGGGAGCTGCCGCGAAGCATATCCAGCGCGACGCCTGCATCGTGTGCGAGCTGTGCGATCGCTTCGGATTCGTCGGGGGCATAGGATTCGCCGTTGCGTTTCGGGCCGAGCACGAGCACGCCGACGAGTCTTCCGCGCGCGAGCATCGGATAGGCGAGCTCACCGGCGATTGCGGTCGGCACATCGCGTAGGTCGAGAACGTTGTGCGTCGCACGAAGGCGCACGATCGCGGGATCGTTCTCGCTGACGCTTTCGTACCGGCCGCCGTGGTCGAGGAGAATGTCAACGCCGGCGGCGTCCGCACGCTCTTCCAACACGGCAACCATGCGCGAGATAAGGATCTGCTGATCGGTGATGTACGCGGCTTCGCGCGCAAGCGTACGAATCGCCTGCTCGTCTTCGTGACGCTTGCGGAAAAAGACGGTGTCCAGTACGCGATCGATGCGCGAGTGAATCGCCCGAACCGAGAGCCCAAGACCCAGCGCCAGCACGGCGCTGATGGCAAGGTTCGTCGTGTGGCTCGCGCTGCTAAACCACTGCGCGAGTGCCCATTCGACGAGCACGAAGACGCCGACGATCACGACGGAAACACCGGTGAAGACCGCGGCGCGATTGAGCGCGAAGCCGATGTCGAGCACGCGCTTTGTCAGTAAGCTGTATGCGAGCACAACCGCAGCCGCGGTCATGGCGACCGCATCGATCGTCGTCGTCGGAACGCTCCCAAAGAGCCCCCATTCTGAGACGCCGAAGGCGAGATTCACGACCACGGCCGCCGCGTAGATCAGCATAAAGCGCGGGCGGTCGGTACCGCTGCAGCGCGCGAGCACCAGGCCGCCGTAGAGAATGAGCAGCGCGCAGTTTGCGTCGACCATGGCGGGATCCCACGGAACCGTCCTTGTGGCGTCGACCCAAAGCAAGAGTAGCCATCCAACGTAGTCCACGACGTGGTAGCATAGGTGCACCAGCGGTGCGGCGATGGCAGCCGCGAAGGCAACGTTCCCTAGCCGCGAGCGCCTATCGAATGAACGAAAGAGCAGGACCGGAAGAATCCATAACAACGGCGTGCGGATGAGGTGGTCGTACAACGATCCAACGATTGCGAAGGCCGGCACGGACGACGCCCACACGTCGTTGCTGAGCGGGTCACTCCAGGCAAGAATCAACACGGCGCATAGAAGGCGCCCTTGCAGCGTCGCAATGCCGCGCCAGGCAACGATACCGCCCGCAATCAGAATGACGATGCCTGCGATGTCCTCGAGCAGGGGTTCCCAAGGTTCGGGATACGGCGGGATGACGTAGCTTACGACGAAATGCCTCGCTCCGCGCTGTATGGGGAGATCGAGACGCATGCCGGCGGGAGGCGCGGGGAGCGCGAAGCGATCGACAACTGAGAGTGCACGAAGGTCGAGGTCATCACCCGTCCGCAGTCCCGCCTTGTACGGGACCGACGTTCGCGGCACGATCAATGACTCGAAAAACGGGCTCACACTCGACGTCCACGCCACACCGAATCCATGACTCCCGCGCCCCCCGTGCCCGATGCTTGCGATGTCATAGCCGTAGAGCGCCAGACTCAGCGCACATACGACGAGGAGAGCTGCGCGCCAGGGGTTCAATGCGCTTCGATACTCCTCGAGGCTCGCAGCTCTTCAGTCAGCGCCGCGACGGCTTCATACGTCGCGCGCGCCGCAATGCGAATTTCATCAAGGACATCGTCGCGAGCAGCGTCACCGCGAGCCAAGAGCACATCGAGCGCGACGCCCGCGTCGTGCGCCAGTTGCGCGATCGCGTCGGACTCGTCGGGAGCATAGGACTCGCCGTTGCGTTTGAGCCCGAGCACGAGCACGCCCACGAGGCGGCCGCGCGCGACCATCGGGTAGGCGAACTCGCCACGAATTGCCGTTTGCACGTCGTGCAAATCCAGCACTTTGCTCGTGGCGCGAAGGCGTACGATCGCCGGGTCGTTCTCGCTGATGCTTTCGTATTGCCCGCCCTCGTCGAGGAGCACGTGTACGCTGCTTGCGTCTGCGTGCTCTTCTAAGACGGCGACCATGCGGGAGATCAGGATCTGCGGATCGGTAACGTATGCGGCTTCACGTGCGAGCGTGCGAATCGCTTGCTCGTCTTCGTGACGCTTGCGGAAAAAGATTGTGTCCAGTACGCGGTCGACGCGTGAGTGAATCGCTCGAACGGAAAGTCCAAGAACGAGCGCGAGCACCGCGCTGATGGCAAGATTTGCAGTATGACTTGCACTGCTGAACCACTCGCTGATCGCCCACTCCGCAAGGACGAAGATGCCGACGATGACAACCGAGACACCTGTGAAGACGGCTGCGCGATTGATTGCGAAGCTGACGTCGAGCAGCCGGCGGTTCAGCAGCGAGTACGTCAATCCGAGGGGCGCCAAAACTAACGTGACGTTGACAGCATAGAAAAACACGCGCTCGACGCCGGAGCCGGCACTCGCGGTGACCAAGATCGCAAATACGATCACGCTGACATATTCTAGCGAGAGCGGTACGCCGGCCCAACTCACGCGTGAACGCTCGACGCCTCTCGTCGCTGCAATCGC
>JASHOG010000010.1 GCA_030041225.1 Vulcanimicrobiota bacterium
TTCGAAACTGCTACCATGCAACCACTTCGGTAAAACGAAGGGCGACGAGCGTATCAGTCGCGGCTGGAAACGGTCAAACCGCCGAGCGGCGCTGTGGGGTCTTCCACCCGGGGGCCAAACGGGCGCGCACGGTGAGCGAATACGTCAGGACCCGCGGGGGCTTTGCCTCTGCGGGTCTTGCTTTTTGCGTGGCCTCCCGGTAAGAGTGCGCCCTGCGCACTCTTTTGAGCGGGGCGCAAAAGCCGACCGCAGAGGCTGCTATTGATATTTTTCGCTGATGGCGTGGGAGAGGACTGCGATGCGGCGGCGGATAGGCTCAGGATCGAGCACCTCCGCCTGATCGCCCCAGCTGAGGACCCAGCGCACGAGCTCGTCGACGTCGTCCACGTGAAAGACGATCTCGGCGGCACCATCCGGGCGACGCTCGATGTCGCGCTCGGCAACGATGCGTGCGGCAATCGCCGCCTTGGCGACGCGCGGCGCAAAGCGGACGCGCACGTCGGCGGGTGCCCTTCCGTGGAGGACGCCGCTGATCGACGACGCCGCCCATGACTCGATATCGAAGTCGGCCGGCTTCACGAACGTCTGCGTCAGGAGCGTGAGCTCGCCGATATTGTCCACGGCAAAACTTCGGCGGTCGTTGCGGGCTCGATCGAACGCGACGCAATAGATTCGCCCCGAGCTGACGACGAAGCCGTACGGCTCCACGATACGCGTCGATTTCTTCCCCTCTTTATCGACGTAGCTGAAGCGCGCCACGCGACCGTGACGTTCGGCCGAGGAAAGGAGCGCGAAGGTGCGTTCCCCCTGCTCGTCGAGACGAATCTCGGAGAGACGGAACGCAACGGAGGGGCGGCCATCGACGTGCGCCTTGACGCCGTTTGTCGAAGACCCCGCGAGCTTGCGCGTTACGTCGCCGATCGAGGCGCCGATCGCGCCGCCGATGGAGTGTGCGATCGAGCGAAGTGCGACGAGGCCGAAGAGCTCTCCATTCGAAAGCTGCAGGCGCTTTAGACTGTACCCCTCGGCAAAGCGATACGTTCCCGTCGTGCGGTCGAAGTACCAGGGAAACTCGGCGGCAGCGAGGATGGCAAGATAGCGCCGCAGGCTACGGGTCGAGGGACGTTTTCCACCGGTCTCTGCGAGCCGCTGCTTCAGATTCTCGAAGCTGTATCGCCCCTCGTCGATCGCGTTGAGCAGCCGAACGAGCAAGACGATTTTTGGTTCGGTCGTGCGCTCCACTTCTCTCCGAAAGATACCGCCGGGTAGGGGCACGTCCTGTGCCAAATGTCGCGCACACCCTCAAAAAACCATCAATTTAAGGGCGCCGCCCTCCTTATGGGGTCGGGACCCCATCCGGTTCGGACGCTTTGGGGAAGCACCCGTCCGGCGTACCGACCGGTGGCGTTTGCGGAATCGGAGGCGTTGCCGTGATTCCCACCTCGATCGGGTAGTTAGAGGCTCCGTCGGCCATCGTCTCGATGCTGACCTGGTACGTCTGGTGAGGATCGAGGCCATATGCTGCGATCTGGTATGCCTCCGGCTCCCGGACGCAGCCGAGTTGGATGAGCGAGCCGTCGACGAGAAAGGTCGAGCGCACGTCTCCCCCGAGCGGGCGTTCGTAGAGGTATGCGTTGGACTCCTGATCGGTCGGGTTCGTCAGCGTAAAGTTGATCCGGCGAACGACGCCATAGTCTCCGTAGTCGTGGTCGTCGGGACTCGGCTCGGTGCTCGAGGGCGGTGCGCTACGGTCACCGTAGATGATCTGGGCATCGGAGCCGCCGACGGTGTACGTCGCCGAGTCGTCACCGTATCCTTGCAAGACAAAAATGCCGGTGCGATGGTGAGCGTCACCCGGCAACGGCGGATCGTCGAGCAGCAGCCTCGGATCTTCGCCCGGAGCGACGCTCATGACGGTAAGCGTCACCGGTCCGCCCTCGAGCACCCTGACGTCGAGCACGCCGGCGACGAGCTCGCCGTTACCTTCGGTGATATCTTGGAGCACCTGCGAGCCTGCCGCACCGAGCATTAGAACTTCGCCTTCGTCGTGCGGCGCGAGCGTCAGGTATTTCAGTGTTGCGGCATGACCCACCGACATCACGTCGATGTCCGGCCCGGCAAAGGCGTTAATCGTCTGCACCCGGGCCGTCACGTCGGAGCTCAGCGCCACCACGATGCGCCGTGGTGTCGAGATGTTCTCGTGATAGGTGTAGAGGCGCACGGGCAGGCTCGTCGTTACCGTCCCACGATAGAGCACACCGTCGTCCGCGACGTCCTCCGGGTCGTCGTCATAAAAGAGCAATGCGGCGGGCGCCGGTACCAACGGTACCTGGTTGATCGTGACGTTCGTTACGCCGCTCCGATCGAGATACGCGCTCCCGGCGATCTGGACGGCGACCGCTACGTTTGCGGTTCCCCCGGGAGCGAGCATGACCGGCGGAGGTGAGGCGACAGTCGCCTGCGCTCCCGGCAGAACCGCCGTCGCGCGCTCGACTGCAGTCTGTACCTCTTGCGAGAGCCACTGTGGGTCGACCGGGTCGCCGGTAACATTCAACGAGAGCTGTGTGGGGATCGTCCCCGCATTGAACGCGACACGGACCGGTACCTCGACCGATCTGCCGGAGGCATCCTCGAGCTTCAGCGTATCGTTTCCGGTTGACTGCGTTGCGATAACCGTCACGCTCGTTCCCATCGCGTTGACGCTCGCAGTGACGAGGTGCTGTTGCAGGGTTGCCGTCACCGGTGGGACGGCATTCACAATCTGGATCGTCTCCTGTTGCGCGGGATTCATCGTAAGCGCCGTAGGGGCCACGCTCAAGAGCGCCGGCGTCGGCGAAGGTGTGGGCGATGGCGAGGCTTGCGCGAGTCGCACGGCGACGACGACTGCGAGAAGCACGTCCTAGGGAATCGCAGGCTCCGGCGGCGGCGGCGCTTCGAGCGAAGGGATTTTCGAAAACGAGAGCTTCTCGGGATCGTTCGAATCGACGTCCGCGAGAATATGGTCGCCGGGTCCAAAGGTTCCCCTAAGCATCTCTTCGGCGACCTCATCCTCGACGTTTCGCTGAATCGCGCGGCGCAGCGGTCGCGCACCGAACTGGGGATCCCATCCCTTGCGCGCGAGCAGAGCCTTCGCGGCCTCGGTGACGTCGAGGTACATCTCCTGCGAGCGCACCTCGCGCATGACCTTCTCCAGCTCCAAGCTGACGATCTTCTCGATCTGCTCGCGATTGAGCTGATGGAAGACGACCACTTCGTCGACGCGGTTGAGAAACTCCGGACGGAACGTGCTCTTCGTCTCCTCGAGCACTTTGTTCTTCATCCGTTCGTATGCGCGCTGCTCGTCCTCGCCGCTCGCCTTTTGCAGACGAAAACCGATGTCGGTCGTCGTTTGCATGCCCGTCGCGCCGATGTTCGAGGTCATGATGATGACCGCGTTCTTGAAATCGACCTGGCGGCCCTGAGAGTCGGTGAGACGACCGTCGTCGAGCACTTGAAGCAGCAGGTTGAAGACGTCCGGGTGCGCTTTCTCGATTTCATCGAGCAGCACGACGGAGTAGGGCCGGCGCCGTACGGCTTCGGTGAGCTGGCCGCCTTCTTCGTATCCAACGTATCCCGGCGGAGCGCCGACGAGGCGGCTCACGGCGTACTTCTCCATGTACTCCGACATGTCGATCCGTACCATCGATTCTTCGTCGTCGAAGAGAAACGCGGCGACGCTGCGCGCAACTTCCGTCTTCCCGACGCCGGTCGGGCCGAGGAAGATAAAGGAGCCGATGGGACGATTCGGATTCTTCAACCCCGCGCGCGAGCGCCGGATTGCGCGCGTCACCACCTCGATCGCCTCGTCCTGCCCGACGACACGCGTGTGGAGCTCCTCCTTCATGTTGAGGAGCTTCTCCGTCTCCGCCTGCGCGAGGCGGCTCACTGGAATCCTCGTCCAGGAGGCGACGATCTCGGCGATGTGATCCGCCGTGACCTTCACGACTCGCTCCTGCGCGCGTTTCTCCTTCCACTCCTGATCGGCGCGGGCGCGCTCGAGGCGCAGTCTCTCCTCGCGTTCTCGAATCGTCGCGGCACCCTCGAAATCCTGATTCTTGACGACGCTCTCTTTTTCCGCGACGATCTTGCGCAGTTGCGCGTCGATCTCGCGAATCTCAGGCGGCGGAAGCGTCGCTTGGAGACGCACGCGTGAGCTCGCCTCATCGATCAGATCGACGGCCTTGTCGGGCAAGAAGCGATCCGTGATGTAACGGTCGCCCAATCGCGCCGCTGCCGCGAGCGCTTCATCCGTTATTTGCACTTTGTGATGGGCTTCGTACCGATCGCGCAGGCCCTTGAGGATCTCGATCGTCTCGTCGACCGAGGGCTCGCCGACCATCACCGGTTGGAAGCGGCGTTCGAGCGCGGAGTCTTTCTCGATGTGCTTGCGGAACTCGTTGAGCGTCGTCGCACCGATGCATTGCAGCTCGCCGCGCGCGAGCGCGGGTTTGATGATGTTCGATGCATCGATCGCGCCTTCGGCGGCACCCGCGCCGACCAGCGTGTGCAGCTCGTCGATGAACAGAATGATCTCACCCGCCGCGTTGCGGATCTCATCCATCACGCGCTTCATCCGCTCCTCGAACTCACCGCGGTACTTCGTCCCCGCGACGAGACCCGCAAGATCGAGCGTGATGACACGCTTGTCGCGAAGCGGCTCCGGGATGTCGCCCTTGATGACGCGCTGCGCGAGCCCTTCGGCAATCGCCGTCTTACCGACTCCGGGCTCGCCGATGAGCGCCGGGTTGTTCTTCGTGCGCCGCGAAAGAATCTGAATGACGCGCTCGATCTCGAGGTTGCGTCCGATGACCGGGTCCAGCTTCCCGTCGCGTGCGAGCTGCGTGAGATCGCGCCCGTATGCATCGAGCGTCGGCGTTTTTCCCTTGCCCTTCGGCGCAGGCGGCTGCCCCTCTGCTCCGATGAGCGAGGTGGTTTGCACGCGCACCTTTGCCGGATCGACGCCGAGGTTCGTGAGAACGCGCGCGGCAACACCCTCGCCTTCGCGAATCAAGCCGAGCAAGAGATGCTCGGTTCCGATGTAGTTATGGTTGAGCTGACGTGCCTCCTCGAAGGCGAGCTCGATGACGCGCTTCGCGCGCGGCGTGAACACCATCTCCTGCTGCACGGTCTGCCCGCCGCGTCCGACGATCGCCTCGACCTCTTGCCGAACCTTTGCTAAATTGACGCCGAGCGACTCGAGCACTTTCGCCGCCAGGCTCTCTCCCTCGGAGATGATCCCAAGCAAAATGTGCTCGGTTCCGATGTAATTGTTGCCGAGACGCTGCGCCTCTTCTTGCGCAAGCACGATACTGCGTCTCGCGCGCTCGGTGAACGGCTCCCACATCGACATATCAGAGGCTCCCCACTATTCTACCAAACTCTGAGGGCGACGGATAAGTTTGCGCAACCTCAAAGGGAGAACCTTAAGCCGAGGAAGCCGGCGGTAGTTCCGCCCGACTGCAGACCTTGATAGAGGCGCAGCTCGATCGAGGTGTGCGGCGCAATCCCTTTGCCGCCGAAGATCGTCACGACTGGGCCCGTCGTGCGGTCGATCGCGAGATTGCCGATGCCGGCACCAGCTCCCACGTACGCGCCGCCGAATCCGCCGCCCGAGAGCCCACGTATCTCGCCGGTTACCGCATAGCCCCCTCGGTTTGTAATGGGAGCGAGCACCGTGGCCTGCAAGCCGATCGGAACCGTCGGAATCGAGGAGGCGGTGCTCAGCATGAGCGCGCCACCTGTCTGCGAGGGCGAGGTGCCGAGCCAGCCGCCTGCGGCAATCGAGACGTCTGCACGGGCGGGCGCGCCGAGGAGAGGCATCGCCACGAGAAGCGCCGTTGCGACGAAGATCGTTTTCCGCATGGCCTTCCCATTATGCACGGGGAATCGGGACCCTCCGGCTCCAAGGCAGAGGCATGCCCACCGCACAAGAAGTACGCGCTGCACTGGTCGACGTCAAGGATCCCGAGCTGAACCTTGGAATTCTCGATCTCGGTCTGGTATATGACGTCATCGTCGAAGGAGAGAGCGGTGAGAATGTCACCGTTGTCATGACGCTCACCTCGCCGATGTGTCCGGTCGGGCCGCTCTTCAAGAAGTCGGTTGAGGATCGCATTCTCTCGCTCCAAGGCGTGAAGAGCGCCAAGGCCGAGATTACCTTCACGCCACCGTGGGACCCGGCGACGATGGCGTCCGACGACGTGAAGGCGATGCTCGGCATTTGGTAACACGCGATTCGTGAAGAGCAGGGCTGAATGGTACGCGGAGCTTGCTTCGAAGCGCGCCCTCTCACAGACGCCTGCGGGAGAGGAGGCCGCTGAGCGGCAGCACGCGCGTGGCAAGAAGACGGCACGCGAGCGCGTCGAGATGCTCGTCGATCGGGGTTCCTTTACGGAGCTCGACCAGTTCGTCGTCCATCGCTCGAGTGCGTTCGGGCTCGACGAAAAGGAGTTTCTCGGCGACGGCGTCGTGACCGGCTACGGGGAGATCGACGGGCGGCGCGTCTTCCTCTTCTCGCAGGACTTCACCGTGCTCGGCGGATCGCTCGGCGAAGCGTACGCCGAAAAGATCTGCAAGGTGATGGATCTCGCGGTGCGCACCGGCGCTCCGGTCGTCGGCATCAACGATTCGGGCGGCGCACGCATTCAGGAAGGCGTCGTCTCGCTCGGCGGGTATGCCGAGATCTTCTGGCGCAACGTCCAAGCCAGCGGCGTGATTCCGCAGATAAGCCTCATCGCAGGTCCATGCGCGGGGGGAGCCGTCTACTCGCCTGCGATCACCGACTTCGTCATCATGACGGAGTCGATCTCGCAGATGTTCATCACCGGCCCCGACGTCATCAAGACCGTTACCGGTGAAGACGTCAGCTTCGAGGAGCTGGGCGGCGCGACGACGCACGCAACGCGCAGCGGTGTCGCACACCTCGTCGCGGCGAACGAAGACGACCTCGTCGCGCAGACGAAGCTGCTCCTCTCCTACCTCCCGCAGAACAACCTCGAAGATCCGCCCCACTACGCGTGCGACGATCCCGCGGACCGCGAGACTCCGGCGCTTGACGAGCTCGTTCCCGACGCGCCGAACAAACCCTACGACATCCACGCGGTGATCGAGGCGGTGCTCGACGACGGTGACTTCTTTGAGATTCACGCGCGTTACGCGCAGAACATCGTCTGCGGGTTCGGCCGCATCGAGGGGCGCAGCGTCGGCATCGTCGCAAATCAGCCGAACGTCCTCGCCGGTGTGCTCGACATCAAATCGTCGATCAAAGCGGCGCGTTTCGTGCGCTTTTGCGACGCCTTCAACATCCCGCTGCTCACCTTTGTCGATGTTCCCGGTTTTCTCCCCGGCACAGATCAGGAGTACGGCGGGATCATTCTCCACGGTGCGAAGTTGCTCTACGCCTTTGCAGAAGCGACCGTACCGAAGGTGACGGTCATCACGCGCAAAGCCTACGGTGGGGCATACGACGTCATGGCGAGCAAGCACATCCGCGCCGACGTGAATCTCGCCTGGCCGACCGCCGAGATCGCTGTGATGGGCGCCGAGGGCGCGGTAAAAACGATCTTTCGCCGCGAGATCGCCGACGCGAAGGACCCGCAGGCAAAGATGCAGCAACTCATCGACGAGTACACGCAGCGTTTTGCGAACCCGTACATCGCGGCGCAGCGCGGCTACGTCGATGACGTCATCGAGGCTCGCCGCACACGCCCGGTTGTCGCGAACGCGCTACGCATGCTCGAGAACAAGCGCGTAGAGCGGCCGAAGCGCAAGCACGGCAACATCCCGCTCTAAGGCGAAGGAGGGTACGTGAATCTCAGCCGTAAGCAACTGCTTGCCGCGGGCGCAGGCGCAGCGCTCTTTCCCGGCGCGCTCGGATGTGCCGTCCCGCCGCAGGTCAAGCACGATTCGGGCCCGTCATCGACGGCCTTCTACTTCGACAAGGCGCGCTTCAACCAGATCCTTGCAAAGCCCGCTCAGCATCGCCAGTGTTGTGCCTCGGCGAGAATCGCGAGTGGGATCGTCTTAGATGCGATGACGGCCACGATGTACGCCTACGAGTTCGATCTCGGCGAGGGGCCTGGCACCGTCCACGAGGTCGGGGTCCTCTACCACCCGGCGGGTGCGATGCTCGGGTTGAACGACGCGGTGTGGAACGAGCTGCTCGTGCCCGCGACGCCTCGGCTCTCTTCGCATCTGCACTCCGAGCTCACGATAGCTGGTGCGAAGGCGCACGGCGGTAATCCGTACCTGCACCGCCACAAGAACACGCGCTTGGAAGATGACATGTCGATCGAGGCGCTCGTTTCGCGCGGCTGCGACTTCTTCGTGTGTAACAATGCGCTGCTCGGTCTCGCCGACGGACTCGCCGAAGCGTTGCACGAGCAGAGTGCCGAGCTGCACGCGCGCCTTCTCGCCAATCTCGTCCACGGCGCAATGGCGGTGCCGGCCGGCGTCATGGCGATCAACGCGTGTCAGGAGGCGCACTTCACGTACCTTCAGGCGTCCCTGTGAGCCTGCTCGAGGGGAAGCGCGCGCTCGTCACCGGCGTGGCAAATCGCTGGTCGATTGCGACGGGTGTTGCGCGTGCGCTGTACGAACATGGTGCGCGCCTCGCGCTGACCTATCAGGGAGAGCGCGTCAAGGACGAAGTCGAGAAGCTCGCCGCCGAGCTCGGCGATGCGCCGACGATCGAATGCGACGTCTCGAACGATGCCTCGCTCCGTGCGCTTGCCGAGGCGATCCGAGAGCGGCTCGGAGCGCTCGACGTTCTCGTCCACTCGGTCGCGTTTGCGAATAAAGAAGACCTTGCCGGCAAAGTCTATGACACCTCGCGCTCGGGCTTCGCGCTTGCGCTCGACGTCTCGGCATTCTCGCTCGTCGCGCTCGTTTCGGCACTCCGCGAACGCTTCGCGGACGGAGCGTCCGTCATGGCCCTCACGTATCTCGGCGCAACGCGCATCGTTCCGAACTACAATCTCATGGGCATTGCAAAGGCGGCTCTCGAATCGGAGATCCGCTATCTCGCCTACGATCTGGGCGAACGCGCGATTCGCGTCAACGGCATCTCCGCGGGCCCGATCAAGACCGCGAGCGCGCGTCAGGTCGGCGGCTTCACGAAAATTCTCGATCTCGTTCCGAAAGTCGCGCCGCTGCATCGCAACGTCAGCCCGCAAGACGTCGGCAATATGGCTGTCTTCCTTGCCTCCGATCTCTCGTCGGCCGTCACCGGCGACGTGCACTTCGTCGATGCCGGCTTCCATTCAATGGGCATGTTCCCACCCGACCTTGGATAGGATCACCGCCGAGCCGCTTTCATTCGAAGGCCCGACTCCGACCGCCGATGAGGCTGCCGCAATTGTGTCGGCTCTTGATATTCTCGTCGGAGGTCCTCACGAGCTCGTCACGACCTCCGACAACTGCACCCCAAGCGCGTGGCAACGCGCTATGCGCGAGAGCATACTCGAAGAGTGATGTTCCGCAAGATTCTCATCGCGAATCGCGGAGAAATCGCGGTTCGCGTCATCCGTACGGCGCACGAGATGGGCATCGCGTGCGTTGCCGTGTACTCAGAAGCGGATCGCGATGCTCTTCACGTGAGGATGGCAGACGAGGCCTACCTTCTGGGTCCGACGCCGGCCGCGCAGAGCTACTTGAACGTCGAGCGTCTCATCGATACCGCCCGGCGCGCGCACGCCGATGCGGTGCATCCGGGATACGGCTTTCTCGCCGAGAACGCAGAGTTTGCGCGCCGGGTTATCGCAAGCGGTCTCGCGTGGATCGGTCCGCATCCCGATGCGATCGAGGCGATGGGCGACAAGCTGCGCGCTCGCCGCGCGATGGATGCGGCGAACGTACCCTTCGTTCCCGGCGGTACCGAGCCGATTGCCGACGTCACGGCTGCGCACATCGCAGCGGAGCGCTACGGCCTTCCGCTCGCCCTTAAAGCCTCGGGCGGCGGCGGCGGAAAGGGTTTGAAGGTTGCGCGCACGCTCGACGAGATCGACTCGGCTTTTTCGACCGCGAGACGCGAAGCCGAGGCGTACTTCAAAAACGGAACGATCTACGCGGAACGCTACGTAGAGAATCCCAAGCACATCGAGCTTCAAGTGCTCGCCGACAAACACGGCACGGTGCTTCACGTCGGCGAGCGCGACTGCTCGTTGCAACGGCGCCACCAAAAGATCTGGGAGGAGGCGCCGGCGCACATTCCCGCTTCCGTGCGCAGCGGCATTCGCGAGGCCGGCATTCACGCGGCGCGGTCGATCGATTACGATTCCGCCGGCACGATCGAGTTTCTCGTCGCAGGCGACGCATTCTACTTCCTCGAGATGAACACGCGCATTCAAGTCGAGCATACGGTGACCGAGATGACCGCGGGCATCGATCTCGTTCGCGAGCAGATTCGCGTCGCCGCCGGAGAGCCGCTCGGGTACGCCCAGGAGGCGATCCGTTTCTCAGGCTTCGCGATCGAGGGGCGCGTGAACGCCGAGGATCCGGCAGAAGGGTTCCGCCCTGCGCCCGGCACGATCGTGGGATATCGCGAGCCTGGCGGTCCCGGCGTCCGCGTGGACTCGGCAGCCTACCCGGGCATCACCATTTCCGCAGAGTACGACTCACTGATCGCTAAGCTCATCGTCTGGGCGCCGACGCGCTCGCAGGCAATCGCACGGTTTCGCCGCGCGATCGACGAGTTTACGGTTAAAGGCGTACCGACGACGCTGGGGATCCTGCGCGCACTCTGCGACCACGAGCCCGTCGTCGATGGAAGCTACGGCACGGCGACGTTGGAAGCGTTTGCCGCTTCTTCTTTTTCTGTCATCCCGAGCTCGGCGAGCGAGAGCGAGCAAGGTCGAGGGACCGCTACCAGCGTTCTGCACGCTATCAACGGCGTGATCGACGTCGAGGTCAACGACAAGCTCTATCGCGTACGTTTTCCCGCGGGTATCGCACGTGCCGACTCGGGCTTACGAAAAGCGCCGCGTCTTTCGAAAGGCGTAGGGCGCGCGGCTGCAGCGAGCGGAAACGAGATCCATGCTCCGATGCACGGCGTCATTGTCGAAATCTCGGCGAAGGAAGGCGACGTCGTCGCGGAGGGTCAGGTTATCGCCGTGATCGAGGCGATGAAGATGATGAACGAGATCCGGGCGCACCGTGCCGGAACCGTCGCGTCGGTGCTTGTCACAGCCGGCGCGACGGTCGAGGCTCACACGACGATTCTAACGCTTACCTAACGCAGCAGCACGATTCTGTCGGCGACGAACGTCGGCGGACCCCAGGGTCCGCGGACCCAGTAGCCGTTGATCGCAATCTGCATGCCGGCGAGCAGCGTGAGACCGGTCGGTAAGATCACCGTGCCGACGTGGAGGTGTACGGGAACGCGATTACCTCCCGCGTCGAGCTCCAGGAAATACGGGATCGAGTACGTGACGACTCCGCGAATGTGGAATCCCGTGAGCGCCGGTGCAGGCGCGGGTCCACCATTGGGACCGCTGCCGGGAGGCGGCGCGATTTGCTCCGTTCCCGGAGGCGGTGGCGGATACTGCTGATCGTTAGGCGGCGCTTGTTGTTGCTGGCTATCCGGCGGCGGCGGCTGCTGCTGCGCTCCGGCCAAGAGCGGCGTGAAACCCACTATGGCGAGTAAAGCGAGCGCGGGCGCTAGCTTGCGAGTCATCGCGAATCCTTTCGTGAGGCGAGGATGTCTCCTACGAGAACGTACGAGCGGTCCTTCGTGTTGCGGGGCCGCTGCCCGCTCCATCGAAAGCCCGCCCTATGGCACGCGAGGTGAACGCGAGCGGCATCCCGCTGCGCCCGGTGTACGACGCGGCTGAGGGCGCGCCGCACGAGCTCGGCGAGCCGGGCGCCTTCCCGTTTGCTCGCGGCATCTACCCGACGATGTACCGGGGCAGGTTGTGGACGATGCGCCAGTACGCGGGCTTTGCGACGGCAGCCGAGTCCAACGCGCGTTACCGGTATCTGCTCCAGAGGGGACAGACCGGACTTTCCGTCGCCTTCGACCTTCCCACGCAGCTTGGCTACGACTCCGACGCGGCGCAGGCTCGCGGTGAGGTTGGGAAAGTGGGCGTCGCAATTGATTCGGTCGCCGATATGGAGCAGTTGCTGGAGGCGATCCCCCTCGACCGCGTGACGATCTCGATGACGATCAACGCGCCGGCCCCGATCCTGCTCGCCCTGCTCCTTGCGGTCGCGCGCCGTCGCGGAACCCCGTTTTCGCAGCTTGGCGGAACGATTCAGAACGATGTTCTGAAAGAGTACGCTGCGCGTGGTACGTACATCTACCCGCCTGCGCCGTCGCTGCGCATGGTGACCGACGCGATGGCATACTGCGCGCGCGAGGTCCCGCAGTGGAACCCGATCTCGATCTCCGGGTATCATATTCGCGAGGCGGGAGCAACTGCGGTCGAAGAGATCGCCTTCACGCTCTCGAACGGCAAGGCGTATCTACGCGCCGCGCATGAAGCCGGCATCGCTCTCGAGGCGATCGCGCCGCGTGTCTCCTTCTTCTGGAATGCGCACAACGATTTCTTCGAGGAGATCGCGAAGTTCCGTGCGGCACGCTACCTCTGGGCGCATATCGTTCGCGACGAGTTCGGGTGCAACGATCCCGCATCTCAGCGCCTGCGCTTTCACACGCAGACCGGCGGTTCCACGCTGACCGCACAAGAGCCCGAGAACAACGTCGTGCGCGTGACGCTCCAAGCGCTTGCCGCCGTTCTCGGCGGCACGCAGTCGCTGCATACGAACGGCAAAGACGAAGCTCTCGCACTTCCGACCGAGGAGAGCGCGAGACTTGCCTTGCGCACCCAGCAGATCATCGCGTACGAGAGCGGCGTCGTCGACGTCGTCGACCCGCTGGCCGGATCGTACTATGTAGAGTCGCTCACGAACGCACTCGTCGAGCGCGCTCAGGCACTCATCGGGGAAGTCGACGCACTCGGCGGCGCAGTCGCCGCGATCGAGAGCGGTTGGATGCAGAGGCGCATCGCCGACTCCGCCTATGCGGCACAGCAGGCGATCGAGCGCGGCGAGAGCGTCGTCATCGGCGTCAACGTTTTCGCCGAATCTACGAGTGCGCCGCCTCCGCCACTTCAGCGGATCGACGAGCGCGTTGAGAGCGAGCAGATCGCGCGGCTTTTAGCATTCCGCACCGAACGTAGCGCATCCGCCGTCGAGCGAGGCCTCGCCGACGTGAAGCGCGCCGCGAGCGGCCGCGACAATCTCATGCCCTACTTCATCGACGCGGTCGATACCGGCGCGACGCTCGGCGAGATCTGCGACGTCCTGCGCAGAGTCTTCGGTGTCTACCGAGCGAAGGAAGGCGTCGCGTGAGCGGATCGTGGCCGATCGACCACGTCGCGATCGTCGTGGCGGACCTGGATGCGGCAATCGACCTCTACACGAAGACTCTCGGCTTCGAGCAGATCTATCGCGAGACGATTGAGGGTCAGGGCGTCGAGGCGGTCGGCTTGCGCGCAGGGGACTCCGTGATTGAGCTTCTCCTTCCACTCGATACCGCGTCTGCCGTCGCTCGATACCGCGGCGATGCACCGATGAAGCTGCATCACACCGCCTACCGCGTCGAGGACCTCGAAGC
>JASHOG010000080.1 GCA_030041225.1 Vulcanimicrobiota bacterium
TCGTCAAGGAGCTCGAGGGTACGGGCACCGATCTCGCGCGCGCGACGCTCCTCTTCAAAGAGGGCAAAACACTCATCGCCGAGTGCGACAAGCTCCTGAAGAGCGCCGAGTCGTCGATCAAGGACGTCGATCGCGCCGCGGACGATCGCGCAACGCCTGCAAGTGCGGCCGACGAGGACGAGATTCGGTTTTGAAAGTAAAAGAGCCGCTCGATGAAGAGCGACTCTCGCGTAACTAAGCTGCCGCAACGCCGTGACGATCTTAGCACACGAGAGCCTATTGGGGAAGACCCCGGGCCTGGAGCCGACGGGTATGGCCGGTTTGTTTCAAGAGCTTAGCCAATACATGAAGCTGAATGGCGACACGGCTTGACACGATGGTTTCCGAACGTGCGGGTGTGACGCGGTCACAGGCGCGGGCCCTCATCATGGAGGGGCGAGTCTGCGTCGACGGTGCTCCTGCGACGAAGGCGGGGCAGAGCGTGCGCGAAGGAGCGACAATCGAAATCACGCAACCGCGACGGTTCGTCAGCCGAGGCGGCGAAAAGCTCGACGCAGCGCTGGAGGCGTTCGCAATCGACGTGCGTGGAATGGAAACGCTCGACGTCGGTGCGTCGACCGGCGGATTCACGGACTGTCTCTTGCAGCGAGGTGCGGCGCACGTGACCGCGCTCGACGTCGGATACGGGCAACTCGATTGGCGTCTTCGTAACGATCCGCGGGTACGCGTCGTCGAGCGCACCAATTTTCGCACGCTTCCGGACGACGCATTTCCAGAAGGGTTCGATCTCATCACGATCGATGCGTCGTTCATCTCTTTACGCCCAGTTCTCGAGCGCGCCGTCGGCTATCTTCGGTCGGAAGGCACGATTGTCGCGCTCGTGAAGCCGCAGTTCGAGGCAGGGCGCGAGCGCGTGCAGCGCGGCGGCGTCGTTCGCGACGCTCGCGTCCATCGTGAAGTCCTCACGGACGTCGCCGCTGCAGCGCGCGGGCTCGGGCTCCTTGCGGTCGCGGTCGTCGCGTCACCCCTACGCGGGCCCGCCGGAAACCGCGAGTTCTTCGTGGCCTTTCGGCGGAGCGGCACGCCGATCGGGGCAGAACGAATCGCCGAGGTCGCCGGCGAAGAACGGGAAGCATGACGACGCTGGCGGTTGCGAAGGGGACGATCGCGCTCTATGTCGATCATTATCGCGAGCACGCGCGCGCGATCGCAACTCGCGTTGCGGACTCATTTCGCACGCGCGGCTACGAGATCGCAGAGCTTCCCGGAGAGACCGGGAGCGCGGCCTTGATCGTCACCGTCGGCGGCGACGGTACACTTCTGCACGCCGCGAAGCTCGCCGTCGAGCAAGAGATACCGATCATCGGCATCAACACCGGCCGCCTTGGCTTTCTCACCGAGTTCGACGAGGATGACGAGCGCATCGAGCGACTCCCAGACTTCCTGGCGCAGGGATTGCGCATCGAAGAGCGTCTTGCGCTGCTCGCAGAGTATCGCGGCGAGAGCCGTTTCGCGCTCAATGACGTGATCGTGCGCAAGGGCGGCGTGCCGCGCATCGTGCCCTTCACGCTGAGCCTCGACGACGATGCCGCGGCTCAAGTACCGGCCGACGGTATCTGCATTGCGACGCCGACCGGCTCGACCGCGTACTTCCTCTCAGCGGGCGGATCGATCATCTCGCCGCGCGTCGACGCCTTCGGCATCGTACCGCTGCTGCCGCACACGCTCTTCTCGCGGCCGATCATCGTGCCGGCGAGCTCGCGCATCGAGATTCGCTGCGACGTCGAGCCCGCGCACGCGCAGCTCGAGTGCGACGGCGCCGCCGTCGCGGAGATCGAGCCGGGAGAAAGCGTCGTCGTGCGGCGCCATCCAAAGAAGGTGCTTTTTGCGCGCACCACGCCGCTGCACTTCTTCGAGCGCCTCGAAGAGAAACTACGTTGGGGTGTTTCCATCAAGGATCGTCTGCGTTAAAGACCTCTGATGCTTCTGCGCCTGAGAATCGAGGACTACGGGCTCATCGAGCGCGCTGAGGTGGAGTTTGCACCGGGTGCAACCATCTTCAGCGGCGAGACGGGGTCGGGCAAGACGATGCTCGTCGGCGCCCTCGCCTTCGCGCTCGGCGCTCGCTCGGATCCCGCGACAGTGCGGAGCGGCGCAAAGCGCGCGCTCGTCGAGCTCGCCTTCGAACCGGATGCGGAGCTCGCGCAGCGTCTGCGCGATGACGGCTTCGAGCTTGAAGCGGGAGAGGAGGCGGCGCTGCTGCGCGAGGTGACACCGGTGGGAAAGTCGAGCTTACGTCTGTGCGGGCGCACGGTGACCTCGGGCTACGTGCGCGAACTCGCGCCGTCGATCGCGGAGGTCGTCGGTCAACACGAGGCGCAGCGCCTGCTTGCGGCCCCGTATCATGTGGAGTTGCTCGATCGCTTCGCAGGCGAGGACGCACTCGCGACGCGGGCTGCCGTCGCGGCGAGTCATGCGCGAGCGCAAGAGCTGCGCTCGAGGCTTGCCGAGATGCACTCGCAGGAACGAACGGCGACGGCGCGCTTCGACGAGGCAGCCTATGCAGTGGAAGAGATCGCCGCGGCGGCGCCGGAGGCCGGTGAAGACGAGCGCTTGAACGAGCGGCGGCGCTATCTCGACAACGTCGAGCGCATTGCGAGCGCGCTACGGATCGCGCATGATGCGATAGCGAGCGACGAAGCAAGCGCAGTGAGCGCGCTCGGCGCCGCGAGCACGGCGCTCGGAGGAGTGCGGGGCGTCGCATCGTCGCTCGCAGAGATCGGCGAGCAGCTCGGGGCGCTTCAGAGCGAGGCAAATGAGCTCGCAGCGCGGATCGCGCGCGAGCTCGACGCGACGGAGTACGACGCGGGCGAGGTCGAGAGCGTCAACGCGCGGCTCGATCTCTTAGATCGATTGAAACGCAAGTACGGCGGGACGATCGAAGCGGTGCTCGCGCGCGGACGCGAGGCCGAACGCATCGTCTCCGATCACGAGCAGCGAGACGAGCGCAGCGCCGAGTTACGCGGCGCGTTGACCGCAGCCGAGACGGAACTGGCTGCGCGCGCGCAGCGCCTGACCGAGCTGCGTCGTGCGAGTGCGAAGAGACTCGTCGAGCGCGTGCGGCGCGAGTTCGGCGACCTCGCACTCGCCTCGGGAAGTTTCGAGGTCGCCTTCGAGCCGTTGGGCGAACTTTCCGCGTCCGGCGCGGAGCGCGCAGAGTTCATGTTCTCGGCGAACGCGGGGGAGGCGCCGCGTCCGCTCGCACGCGTCGTCTCGGGCGGAGAGCTTTCACGCGTGCTCC
Organism: Vulcanimicrobiota bacterium; assembly: GCA_030041225.1. Taxonomy (GTDB): domain Bacteria; phylum Vulcanimicrobiota; class Vulcanimicrobiia; order Vulcanimicrobiales; family Vulcanimicrobiaceae; genus Tyrphobacter. Next base: position 3,302 of record JASHOG010000080.1, read on the forward strand.
TCGCGCTGGTCGTCGTGCTCGCGCGGGCGCGCGAGCGAACGGCGCTCGTCTTCGATGAGATTGATGCCGGCATCGGCGGCGAGACCGCGGTTGCGGTCGGCGCGCGTATCGGCCGCCTCGCGGGGAGCGGACAGGTGCTCTGCATCACGCACTTGGCGCAGCTCGCGCGCTGGGCCGGTCGCCATTACGTGCTCGAAAAGCACGAACGCAAGGGCATGACGACGATCGGCGTGCGCGAGATCGAGAGCGAGCAGGAGAGAACCGCAGAAATTGCACGGATGCTCTCGGGGGAATCCCATGATGCTGCGCTCAAACACGCTCGCAAAATCCTCAAGGGCACCCTCGACTCTAGCGCTATGACAAAATAAAGCACGCACTCGGAGATAGTAACACTTGCTAATTGCAACGCTTCTCACGGTTCATGCGATCTATTCGGCGCGTCCACTCGCGGGCGTTCCACCGAGCGGCTTCACGTGGTCGCCCGACGGGTCGAAGCTCATCTACACGGTCATCGCGCCGGATACGTCGCAGCCTCCCGTCATTCGCATCCGCGACGTTCGAAGTGGGACGGATCGCGTGCTGCTGCGCGCGCGCTCTAATCTGCGCGGCTCGCGTTCGAGGCCTCTTTCGCAGATCGTGTGGTCACCGGACGGGACGCGCATTGCGTATCTGAACGGCGACGAGCTGTGGGTCGACCAGGTGAAGAGCGGGAGTGAACACGAGATCGCAACCGGCGCCGACGATCCGCAATGGTCTGCAGACGGCACGCGTATCGCGTATGTCCACGAGAACGATCTCTACGTCGCCACCCTCGGTTCCGACGAACGGCAGCGCCTCACGTTCACCGGCTCGCCAACTCGGATAAACGGCGATCCGGACTGGCTCTACAGCGAGGAGCTCGACGTTAGTCACGCGTACGCGTGGTCGCCGAAAGGCGATGCGATCGCCTACCTTTCCTTCGACGAGTCGCCGATTGCACCGTTTCCGATTCAGGACTACCTCCCGACGATCAACAGCGTCGAGGAGCAGCGTTATCCGCTGGCAGGACGTGCGAACGCGCGCGTCAGCCTCCACGTCGTCGAGCTGAGCACGGGGCAGGATCGCCTGCTCTACGACGGCGCGCCTCGCGACGAGTATCTCGTCTCCTTCACGTGGTCGCCCGACGATCGTGCGGTGCTGGATGAGATCGTGGACCGCGCCCAACAGCATCTGCGCCTCGAACTTTTCCCGCGCGATGGCGCATCCTCGCGTACGTTGTGGCGCGAATCGAATAGCAGGTTCATCGACGAGCAGCCGGCGCCGACGTGGCTGCCCGACGGGCGCTTTCTGTGGCTCTCGGCGCGCGGCGGCGTTCAAGGTGTCTATCTCGTCGGGCTCGACGGCGAGGCACGCCTCCTCACGGGCTCGACGCCGATCGCCGCGATCCTGCGAGCGGACGAGCACGTCATCTACGCAGCGGCGATGGCTCCGACCCGCCGAGAGCTGACGCTTCTCGCCGTGCCCCTGCACGGCGGCGCACCGCACATCGTTACGCGGCGGCGAGGCTGGCATGCGATCTCGATGCCGGAACACGGCGACGAGTACGTCGATGCCTTCTCGTCGGTCTCGCAGCCGCCGATCGTGACGATTCGTCGTCTCAACTCATCGCAAGAGCAGATACTCTTCAGCACGCCGTCCCTTGCGAGCTACGATCTCGGCACAACGCGTGAGCTGGAGATTCCCTCGCAGTGGGGGCTGCTCGACGCGGTGCTCACCGTTCCGCGCGACTTCGATCCGCGTCATCGTTATCCGGTCATCGTCACGGCCTACGGCGGGCCACTACCCGTTGGCGACGCGCTTCCAAGCGCCGATCGGTGGCAGGGGCTTTACACGTTCTTGCTCGCGCAGCACGGCTTCTTATGCTTCAGCATCGACGGTCCGGCCTCGAACGTCGACCGCGTTGCGAACGAACGGCTCTTCTCCAAGCGCATGGGACGTATCGCAATGGCGGGACAGCTCGCTGGTGTCGCCTGGCTCAAGCGGCAGCCGTACGTCGACGCATCGCGCCTCGGCCTTTTCGGCTGGAGTTACGGAGGTTATCTCACGTCGTTCACGCTCACGCATGCGCCTGGCGTCTTTCGGTCCGGCATCGCGGGCGCGCCGCCCGCCGATTGGCACTTTTACGACACCGCCTACACCGAGCGCTACATGGGAGAACCGCAACACAACGCGCGTGCCTACAGAGAGACGTCGGTCCTGCCCGCCGCCGGGCGGCTCGACTCGCAGCTCTTGATTCTCCAGGGAAGCAGCGACGACAACGTACACCTCATGAACTCGATCTCGCTGCTGGAGGCCTTCATCAAGGCCGGTAAGCGCGTCGAGTATTTTCTCTACCCCGGTGCTCGTCACGGTGTAGCGGGCATCGCGGCGCAGCGCGATCTCTATACGCGCATGCTCTTATGGTGGGAGAGAACGCTCTGACGTGCGCGTCATCCTGGGGCGTCAGCCGAGCCTCGTCTTCGAGGAGCCGCTCCAGATTTGGGCACCGAGTACACTCAACCGCGCGCTCGAAGCACTGCGTAGCGTCGACGATGCGCTGAACAGCGGTTACTATGTCGCCGGGGCGCTCTCGTACGAGTTGGGCGCCTTGCTCCAGGGACTAGCCGCGCACGCGTCCTCACTTCCGCTCTTGATCCTGGGCGCTTTCCGCGCGCCGCGAGAGCAACCTGCACAACACCATGAGCGCGCTTTCGCAATGGCTGCGCCTCTGTGCCGCGTCAGTTCTTACGACTACAAGAACTCGATCCGTTCTCTGCTCGAGCGCATTCTCGACGGCGACGTGTACCAAGTGAACTATTCCGTGCCCTTTGACGTCGCGTTCGCCGGGCATCCACTCGATGCGTACATTCAGCTTGCCGAGCATGCCGGCGTCGAATATCCGGCCTTCCTCGAGCACGAGGCCGTCACACTCGCATCACTCTCGCCCGAGCTGTTCCTACGCTTTGAAGGCGATCGAATCTCTGCGAAGCCGATGAAGGGCACCGCTCCGCTTTCGCGCGTAGCAGAACTCGATGGAGAGAAAAACCGCGCCGAGCACCTCATGATCGTCGACCTGGTGCGCAACGATCTTCATCGGATCTGTTCAGACGTGCAGGTGACGAGACTCTTCGACGTCGAGCGTTACCCGACGTTTGCCACGATGACCTCGACGATCAGCGGGGCGTCGTGCCATGCGACGTTTGCGAGAATCATCGAGGCCGCGTTTCCCTGCGGAAGCGTCACCGGAGCTCCCAAGCGTGCTGCGATGCAAGAAATCGTGCGGCTGGAGCGGCAGTCCCGAGGCTTCTATACGGGCAGCATCGGCTATCTCTCGCCCGAGAGACGAGGCTGGTGGAACGTAGCGATCCGAACGTTGCAGTTCGACCCGGAGGCGCGGACGGCACGGTTCGACGCCGGCGGCGGGATCGTCAGCGACTCGCGAGCCGAGAGCGAATGGCACGAGATCTTACTGAAGAGCAGATTTCTCGCTGAAGCGTGGACGGCGTTTTGCCTCATCGAAACGTTTCGCTGCGGTTCGAGCGACGCAATCGTCGCCGAGCATCTGGGTCGGCTTTGCACATCGGCGGCCGCCTTTGGTTGCACCGTCGATCGCGCGAAGGTTCTCGACCGGTTACACGCGCTTACGTCGGTTTCCGCGCCGCAGCTCGTTCGCATCCAAGCGAGCCTGTCCCAAACGCACGTTACGCGCGTACCGCTGCGACACTCGCAGGAGCCTGTTCGTCTGTGCCTCTCCTCCGTGCGCGTTCACTCCGGCGATCCGCTCTTGCGGCATAAGACGTCTTGGAGGCCCGTTCACGACACGGCGGCGGACGAGGCTCTGGAACGAGGGTGCTTCGATGCGATTCTCTTGAATGAACGCGACGAAGTCACGGAGGGCTCGCGAACGAACATCTTCGTCAAGAAAGGCGGGACGCTCTACACACCGCCGCTCTCCAGCGGCCTTCTTCCGGGAATCCTTCGATCGCGACTCGTTGCCGAAGGGGGCGCGGTAGAGCGCGTGCTCTTCCTCGAGGATATTTGCGACGCAGACGGGGTCTATGCCGGCAACTCCGCTCGCGGCCTTCTGCGCGCGGTGATGGATATTAAGGCGGATTAATGGAGGTTGACCAGAACGGAGAAGGTTGATATCCTTTCACGAACATGAAGTGGGTGGTCGGGATGTGTTTCAGTATGGTTGTCGCACCGGTGTCGGTGTTGTGACGGCATTCTGAAGGCGTGTCTCGTCCAAGGAGTAGCCCCTCACCGACACGTGAGGGGCTTTCGTTTTTACAGGCGCCTGCGGTGCTGGTGCTGGACGCTCGCCTCACGCGAAATCCGGCACTCCTCGGCACGGCGCTCGATCGTGTTGCGGAGTTTGCTGAGTCACACGGCGTCGTCTTCGTTATGTGTCCACAAGACGCGCAGCTGGATGCGATCGAGCTCGCGCGCCGGATCGGTCTCGCGAAGGTCGTCATCTACACTGATTCGGAACCGTCGGTACGGCAGGCAAGTCACCTCGAAGTTCTCGAGTTAGCCGACCAACGGGCCGTTCCGGTGAGCGACGGCGCGGCACGCGCGGCGTCCCTCCACGACGTTTCGTACGAGACGCGGTGCGTGACGGACAACAGATCCATGGTCGTCCGATCGGATAGCTTCGAGGATCGCTCTAGCCCAATTATCTCGATTGTTGCCTCCTCAGGTTACGCGCTCGTCACGCTGCGCGCGAAGACCCAGGGAGCTGCGCCGTGGGAGGCCCTGCGCATGCGCGTGTTGGGAAAGATTGCCGGCGCCGGAATCTCGATCGAGATGTTGCAGTGGTTCAGTACGGGCGTGCGGTTCCTCGTGCCCACCGACCGGCTGGCGTCGCTCCAGGGACTCACGCGGGAGCTTGACCTCGGTTTCCATGCCGTGGACGACTGCGCGCGGTTGTACATCGTCGGCACCGGCGTACGAAGCACCGCCGGGGTGTTCCACAGAAGTCTCGCATGCCTGACCGAGCGCAACGTCCCGCTGTTGCACTGTGCCGACAGCAACGTAACGCTCTCGTTCGTCGTTAACGACCGCTACGCGGACGAAGCGCACGCAGCGCTTCGAGAGGCACTCGTCCCCGGCCACAGCGTCTCCGGTGGTCTGCCGCTGACGCTCGACGCCGATCTCGGTTTAGCTCGTCTCAACGGACGCGACGTCCGCTTAGGAGCACGCCAGGCTCAGCTACTGCGTCACCTCCTCGCCAACGTCGGTCGCGTCGTGGACGTCGAGGAGCTCGCGCGCGTTCTCTTTGGGAGCGAGGAGGATAAGAGAATCGCTGCGGTTCGTGTCCACCTGCATAACTTGCGGAAGAAGATCGAGCATGATCCCGAAAATCCGCGCTACATCGTCACCGTGCCCGAACAGGGCTACGTATTCCTCCGCTAAACCGACACCGCTTAGAAGTCGTACTCTAGCTGGGAACGATTATATTTGAAGAGCGGCAGACCGCCGTAGAGCAGCGTGTTCGTGTACGTTCGGGAGCCGTATCGATAGCGCAGGACCAAACCTCGATAGTGCGCACCGGCCGCTGCGCGACCCGCGTAGAACGTGACGTCGAGATCGTTTTCATCGGCGAGTTGTTCGCCCCCCGCGTTACCGGCGTTGTAGAGTGCATGGCTGAGGGTGGCGACGAAGCGGTGATCGGAAGACGTATACGTTGCCGCGGTCTTCCACGATGTTCCGGCGGTGTTCCGATCGACGAAGCCTTGCGTGAGCATCGTCGTGTAGAGCGGGTCGCCGGTCGTCCCGTACGTGTACGGGCTCGCCCAGCCGCCGTAGAAGATGATTGCAGTTCCCCTTGCGAGTCCCGGTGTGCACTGTGGAGCGTAGTTCGGCAGAAAGTATGGAAAGACGGTATAACCGTGTGCGGGCGTAGCAAGGCTGAGCTGATGCGTGCTTGCGTTGCAAGCAGCGCCCGCAGGAAGCGTCGCGAGCGCGCTGCGCCAAGGAAGATCGTCGATTGCCGCGCTCAGCTGTACGCCCGGTGCGACGTTGACTCCGGACTGAAGGCCGGTGATCTGCGAATCGATCCGGCCGATGACGGAGCTCCCTCCATTGCGCTCTTCACCGAGTTGAAAGCCCACAAATGGTTTTGCCCGGGCCGGAAAGACGTATCGTGCCGTAAGCCAGAGCGCGGTTGCGATGTCTTTGAAGTCGTAGTAGTCTGCCTCTCCGGTGAGCCCGTCGTGCCCCGTATATGCTGCGCGCCCTGCCCAGAAGCCACTTGTCGGAATGTCGCCGAAGGGGTCATCGGTCGCAAACTTGACGTTGGCCGGTGGCGAACTGTTTCCGGGGATCCCATTGTTCCCGGTGGGCGGGTAGCTCGTCAGAAGCGTCGCATTCGTAAACGACGATGCGTTTCTCGGCTCGAATCGGAGTATGTCCATTGCCTGAATGCTCCACTCGCCAAGACCCTCGCTGAGGTTCGCACCCTGATACGCCATCGGCTTGACTCGTGTATCGGCTTGGTTCGCCCACGGCGTGTTCATGAGTTGGTTACCGATTGTTATCGACGATCCGCCGTGGATATACTCAGCATAGGCTTCGTACAGCGTGGACAGCTCGTATCCAGGAAGTTGATTGTCGGGGTTCGTCGCCGGCGGCACGTTCATCGCGCATGTTGAGCCTTTGAACTGATCGGACACCATGCGGCACGCATCGAACGGGTCCGCGAACAAGTAGCTTGCGCCGAGGGTGAACGTGGAGAAGCTATATGCACCGTGGATCGATGCGGTGGACTCGAATGATTGCTGATTCACCGCGTTGTCGTCGTATTTCGTCGGCGTGTAGCGGACGCCCGGCGCGTTGCTCGCGTTTTGGCGTGTGAAGTCGTACGCACGCAGATAACCGCTGAGCCTCAGCCGGACCGCTGAGGGTGCGGGGCTGGGGGTCATATGGACGGCAACTGCAACGGCGGTCAGGATCATCTCTCAGAGCAGTCTCGAGCCCGCAACGACGAGGATCATGGCGAGCGCCGGCCTCAGGTACATGTCCGGAAGCGTCTTGCAGAGACGGCTCCCGATAAAGACGCCCGGCAGAGAGCCGATCAAGAGCGAGAGCGCGATGTCGTAGTTGACATCGCCGAGTGCAGCGTGACCAAGCGCCGCGGACGGAATGAGAAACGCAGCGTAGGCGATGTCGGAACCGACAAGCCGCGGGATACCTACGATAGGAGCAATGAGCAACAACAGAGGCATCAGCATTGCGCCCGATCCAATCGAGGTGAGGACGACAAAGAAGCCTACCACAGCGCCGCAAGCCACAAGAGGCCATGTGCGTCGTTGCGAGGACGTACGTTGGATTTCAGTGCTCGCATCAAGGTTGCGTCGAGCGATCGTGCTGTACGCGACTGCAGCGGCGGAGGCGAAGAGGGCAACGCCGACGCCTCTCTTGACGAGCAGCGTGAACATCAACGCGTTCGTGTCATTGCGCAGCGTGTAGAGAAGAACGGTTCCGAGGAGGACGCCGGGAATACCGCCGAGCAGGAGGCATCGGACGATTCCCCAGTCCACGGTGCGCTGTTGGGTGTGTATAAGAGCGCCGACGATCTTCGTTGGGATGCTGTAGAAAAGGTCGGTGCCCACGGCGACAAGCGGATTGATTCCTAGAAAGAGGATCATGACGGGCGTCATGATGGAGCCCCCGCCGACTCCGGACATGCCCGTAAAAATGCCGATGACGAGGCCGATAAGGACGAGCTCGCACGTGAACATGAGATTAGGCAGGCGCAGGAAGCGCAGAGTCGGCGAGGATTCGTGCCACCTCGGGGCGGCTATACTCCGGCGGCGGAAGCTCCCCGGAGCGGAGCATAGCGCGCACCGCCGTTCCGCTCAGCACGAGATGGTCAGTCTGATCGTGAGCGCACGTCTTTCGCGACGCCATCCCCTGACAACGCCGGCAGTAAAATGCGTTGTCGAATCGTAGGGGGACGATGCCGAGCTCTTCGAGAGAAAACTGATCGAAGAGCCGCTGGGCGTCGTACGTTCCGTAGTAGGCGCCGACCCCTGCGTGGTCGCGCCCAACGATAAAATGTGTACAGCCGTAGTTTTTGCGGATCAGCGCGTGAAAGATCGCCTCGCGCGGACCGGCGTACCGCATGGCGGCAGGGAGCGTCGCGAGAAGCACTCGCTCCGGGGGATAGTAGTTCTTCAGCAAAACTTTGTAGCAATCGATGCGGACGCTCGGCGGAATGTCATCCGCTTTCGTTTCGCCGACAAGTGGGTGAACCAGGAGGCCGTCGACGATTTCGAGTGCGCATTTTTGGATGTATTCATGCGCGCGATGGATCGGATTGCGCGTCTGAAAGGCGACGATCGTGTTCCAGCCTCGCGCAGCGAACTCGGAGCGAGTCTGAGCGGGGGTCAGGCCCAGTGGGTCAGCCTGTTCCTTCGGGAGATACGATATGGGGCCGCTGAGGAGCGTGTCGCTGAGCCGGAGGATGCGCGCGACGCCGGGGTGCGCTTCGTCCGTCGTGCGATAGACAGCGAGCACCTCGCGCTCCCTGTCGCGTGTGAAGATCTCTTCGACGCGTAGGATCGCGCGTAACCCATCAGCGTCGTACAGTCCGACATCCGCGCCTTCGGCGATGCCGCTGCGATTGCGGTCTCCTTCGAGTGCAAGCGTGACGGGGATGCTCCAGACCAGACGGTTCGCCAGACGCATGCTCTCGATGACGTTGTCGTAGTCGTCTTTGCGCATGAATCCGCTCAGCGGGCTAAGAGCGCCGCTCGCGATGAGCTCGAGGTCGTTGAGTTCGGCTTGAGAGAGACGCAGCTTGGGCAACTCGCTCGCCCGGGCTCGCGCTTCGCGCGCGGCGTCATCGGGGAGAACGCGGTCGATGAGCGTTCCGCCGTGCGGCGTGCTCATGCGGACGCCACCTCCGCAGGAATGTACCCAGCGCGCTCGAGATAGCTAAGGATCTTCGCGACGCTCTCGTCGACGCTTTCGCGATGCGTTTGGGTGACGATCTCCGGCTGCGCCGGAGGTTCGTATGGATCGGAGACACCGGTAAAGTGCGCGATCTCGCCGCGTTCGGCTTTCTCGTATAAGCCCTTGATGTCGCGTGCCTTGACGACCTCGAGCGGGCACTCGACATAGACCTCCACGAAGTTGCCGATCGTCACCCGTGCGGCATCCCGGGCTTGCGCGTAGGGTGATATCGCTGCGCTGATCACGGCGACGCCGTGCTTGGTCAGCAGGGCGCAGACGAGCGCGATACGCGCAATGTTCGTGTCGCGATCTTCACGCGAGAAGCCCAAACCTTTGCAAAGCGTTGTGCGGATGACGTCGCCGTCGATGATCTCGATCGGCAGGCCACGCAGCTGCAGCTCGTAGGCCAGCACACGCGCGATCGTGCTCTTCCCCGCCCCCGAAAGGCCCGTGAGCCACACGGTGAATCCGCTTCTCACGCGGTAGCCTTTCCAAGATTCTCTCGCCCGATGCGCGAGCAGTAATCGCCGAACGTCTCGCCCTCGCTTCGTTCCCATCTCCATGCGCGCAGGAGCGGTCGAAGCTCAGCGACGAGGTCCTCGATGCGGACGCCGGTCTTATAGACCCAGTTCAACCGCGTGTTCGCCCAGTCGCCGCCGAGATAGATGTCGTAGAGTTCCTTCGAGCGTCCGACGAAGCCGACATCGCCCATGTAGGGCCGTGCGCAGCCGTTGGGGCAACCCGTCATGCGAACGCTCAGCCTCTCGTGCGGAATCTCCAGCTTCGCAAGCTCGCGTGCGAGCTCGTCGAGAATCGCCGGTAGCACACGCTCGGCATCGGTGAGCGCGAGGCCACAGGTCGGCAATGCGGGACACGCCATCGCGTAGCGACGCACGCCGAGCCGTGCCGGATCGATCTCGATGCCATGGGTGCGAAGCGATGTTTCAACGTCCTTGCGCTGGGCAGTGGCGATGCCGACCAGCAGCACGTTCTGTTGCGGCGTAAGCCGTAGGGACGGATGGAAGCGCTCGACGATTGCCCGGAGCGCGGACCGCATGCGCGCCTGCGACGTGTCTTTGATACGCCCATTCTCGACGTAGACCCCGAGCGTAGCGTCTCCGGCGCGCGTTTCGAGCCAGCCGAGATGGTCGCAGACGTCGGCAAACACGACTGCACGCGGCGGCTGCAGCGCGTACCGGAGACGCTGCTCGACCTCAGCGCGAATCCACTCAATTCCGCGCTCCTCAACGAGATACTTGAAGCGCGCGTGCTTTCGATTCGTTCGGTCACCGAAATCACGTTGGATCGTAACGAGTGCCTCGGCAAGGGCGATGGCCTCGTGCTGCTCTACGAAACAGAGGGGTGTTGCCATGCGAGGATAGGTCGTCGTCTTACCGTGCGTCATGCCCATTCCGCCGCCGACGAGGACGGTGTAACCACGGAGGTGCTCGCCGTCGGTCATTCCGACGTATGCAATGTCCTGCGTGTAGACGTCGATGCAGTTGTCACCGGCGAGCGCGACACCCATCTTGAACTTGCGCGGCAGGAACGTCGCGCCGTAGAGTGGGTCCGGTGCTTCCTCCCCGCCGTGTCCATCGACCCTCTCGCCCTCGACCCAGATCTCGTGATACGCGCGCGTCTTGGGAGTAAAATGCGCTGCCAGCTCCCGCGCGAGACCTTGAGCTTCAGTCTGCGCCTTGCTGATGGGCGGCGCAGGGCAGCACATGACGTTGCGATTGACGTCACCGCAGGCGGCGAGCGTGGAGAGCAGTGCGCGGTTGATCTCGGCGATCGTCGACTTCAGATCGTCTTTCAGGACTCCGTGAAGCTGCAGTCCTTGACGCGTTGTGACGCGCAGCGTGCCGTTGCCGAAACGTTCGGCGAGCTCGTCCTGTATCAGGTATTGCTCGGCCGACAGAACACCACCCGGAACCCGCGTGCGCACCATGAACTGGTACGCGGGCTCGAGCCCAGTCCTCTTACGCTCCTGTCGAGCGTCGCGATCCTCGCCTTGATAGATGCCGTGAAACTTTACGAGCTGCGCGTCGGCATCGTCGAAGCGAGAGCCGCCGGCGGCGAGCGACTCCGCGATCGCGCCGCGCAGGTTTCGGCTGTCGGCCTTGATGTGTTCGACGTCGCTCATCGGTGAAGTCCGCACTCGCTCTTCGCAAACCCGCGCCAGCGGCCGGCGCGTTCGTGCTCGCCGGCCTTCACCGGCGAGGTGCAATGCGTGCAGCCAAGACTCGGATAGCCGCGGTCGTGAAGCTCGTTATACGGAACGTCGTGCGCGCGAATGTATGTCCACACCATCTCGCCGGTCCAGGACGCGAGTGGATTGATCTTGGTCAGGCCGGATGCCGTGTCCGACTCGACGACCGCAACGTCGGAGCGCTGCGGCGATTGATCGCGCCGGATGCCGCTGATCCAGGCTTCGTAATCGCTCAACAAGCGGCGCTGCGGCGCGAGTTTCCGTATCTCGCAGCAACTATCCGGATCGCGGCTCCAGAGCGCAGGGCCGAAGAGCGTGGCTTGCTCTTCGACGGAGAGCGACGGATGTGCCGCTATCGGCTCGATGCCGTAGCGTTGACGAGTGCGGTCGATGAGCGCGTACGTCTCGGGGAAGAGCAGACCGGTGTCGAGGTAGTAGACGGGGATCTTCGCATCGATCTCTGCGAGCATGTCGATCAAGACCATGCCGGAGGGGCCGCCGAACGAACACGCAAGCGCGACGCGCCGGTCGAAGATTCGCGCGGCCCAGGCGAGCACATCTTGCGGCGACGCGTCCTCTAAAATCGAACGGGCCCCGCGGATTCGCTCGCAGGGCCCGTCCAGATGCTCGAAGTGTGCGTGACTCACATCGACAATCGAAACAAGCCCGTTCGGCAACAAGGAAAGGGACACATGAACGGCTTGCGTGCGGACACTTCGAACATTAGGTGCTACGCTAACATGCCGCTCCTGCCGAAGCAAGAAGCGCGTTAATACGCGTTAACGCTCACTGCCTCGGCGAGAGCGGCGTCGGCGCTTCACGGGGCGATCGCGTCGCTGTCGACGCCACGCGGGATCAGGTGGAAGATCGCTATCCCTACGTAGAAGGCGAAGCTGATCCCGGGCGAGGCCAATGCAATCATAGTGCCGACAGCATAGGTCAACCACGCGACGCGATAGCTGACGGCGGTATCGTGAATGGCCCTTTGCGAGATTGCCGGAAGAAAGGCGTTCGATCGGGCTAAGTGCATCATCAGAAGATTAAAGATCGTTGCGGATGCCGTCAGTGTTAGTCCGTAGAGACATGCGGCGGAACGCGACCACGGATACGAACCCAACAAGCCGGTTGCGAACGGGATGAACGCCGTGATCCCCAATAAGATCAAGTTCAGAAGCACCGTCACCCGGTCAACGCGCGCGATCGTTCGTGACAGAACGTGGTGATTTTGCCAGACGATGCCGATCATCGTGAAGGACAGCGCGTACGCGAGCGCATTCGGCCATAGCGCAAACAAAGCCACTCGAAGGTCGTGTTCGGTTACGTACCTATGCCCGGCGGGAAGCGCGATCCCTAAGATCAGGAGCGTTGCCGCAAAACCGAAGACTCCGTCCGAGAACGCCTCGAGGCGATCCTTGCTCACGCTACCGTTTTCGCTTTCCGGCGCAACCGGCACCAACCTTTCTGGGCGTAGCGCGGCCGGCGGCGGCAGGCGACTGGGCGGGGCGCCTCGGATAAGGCCCATAGGCTCTTATGAAGTACCGGCGCGACCCCAATGACGAGCGCCGTGACGAGCGACTCGCGGGTAGCACCCTCGCGTCCCTCTTGTTGCACCTGCTCGCCGCGGCGTTTCTCATCTCCGTTGCGGCATCGAGCGCACAAGAGAGTGCGCAAGAGCCGACCGCAGGTGGGACGCTGTTGACGATCTCGCAGCTCGTCCCGATTGCGCCTGCCGTTACGCCGCAACCGATGCCGTCGCAGCAGCCTCAGCACACCGTACCGCAGCAGCGCTCGCAGCCGCATCCACTGCAGACACCGCAGCAGGCGCTTCATATGCTGACTCAGGTTGTGCCATCGGCCTCGCCGAATCCGACGCCTGTCCCCTCGTTTGCGCCGCAACCGCTTCCGACGGCTGTTCCCACGCAGGTCGCGGTCGTGCAGCCGACGGTGCAGCCGACGCGAGCGCCGACTCCGCAACCGACAGTGCAGCCGACCGCGAGGCCAAGGCCAACGCAGAGACCGGTGCCCGCGGCGACAGCAAAGCCGACGCAGGCGCCGACGCCGCGTCCTGCACCGGCGACGGCGAGGCCGACGATCGCGCCGACGCCGCGCCCGGCACCACCGACGGAGAGGCCGGCGCCAACCATGGCTCCGACACGGGCGCCGAGCCCCCGCCCAACGCTCTCCGCGCCGCCCAGCGTCGTCGCCGGGGTCGAGCATCCACATCCGCTGATCACGAGCAAACCTGCCGAGGGGCACGCCTCTCCCGCTCCCCAGACGGCGAACGTCGGCCGCGCGAATATTCGTCCTCGGCCGATCGCGGTCGCGCCGACACCGACGCCGGTACCGACCGAGCGCCCGCGCCCTGTGCCTCGAGCGACGAGAAATCCATACGCCGGCCTGAATAGACGTCTCAACGCAATGCTTCCGAGTGGTCCGGTAACGGTGCATGAAGGGCACTATGTGGGCAGCATCGATCTCACAGGACGTCTCGAGCCGACGCCTCCTCCCGATGCGCTTGCGCGCACGCGCTATATCTATGAAGGGATGTCGGGGCGCGACCGGATCAAGATGTGGGTTGCCTCCGTGCAGCACAAGGGACCGGTGCTCATCTGTACCGGCTGGATGGTGCGCTTCCCGCAGACCGTCACGCAAGGGATTCTCGCGGGGACGGGCGCGCCAAACCAAGGTGCGAACGGCATCGTCATCGGCAGCCAGCACCCGGTGCAGAGCGGACTTGCGGCGGGGATGGATCCGATCGTCCTGGGCAACGGCACGACGGAGTGCAGCGAGCGCGCTCTCACGCCCTTTACGCCGCCCGCCTCCTTGCCATAAAATCATCCGCTGCCCGCTTGAAGCCTGACCCGCTGCCGCGGTAGAATTAGGACGTGCCCGCAAGTTGGGCGCTCACTAAGGGAGGGCAGCTTGGAGCTGCAAGATCCACCGGGCCAGCGTGGCCCTGGTGCCTGCGCATAAGAGAGAGCGCGAGATCTGCGCCCTGCGTCAGCCGGTCGTGACCGGCAACGCGTAGTGCATCGAATGCCGGAGAAAATCCAACGGGGGCCGCGCCCATGGGGTTGCGGCCCTTCGTATGTTTGTGTATTCTTAGGGGAGGAGATCCAAAAGCGTGGGCACGTCCCGCGCTTCGCTGTTCTTGAGAGCTGAATGATAATGAGGGATGGAGAGCTGGAAAGTGCATTCGAGCGCGCGCTGGAGGCCATCGCGCACGATGTCGCATTTCCCGAGCTGGAGATCGTTCAGCACGCGGCGCATCCGCGACGCGGCTCCGCCGTGCTTTCGGTGACGATCGACCGGCCAGGCGGCGCGGATCTCGCGCTCTGCGAGCGCATCGCAGCGCGCATCAACGCGAGCCTCGACGGCGTCACGACGCCGTACGAGTTGGAGGTGGAGTCTGCCGGACTCGAGCGTCCGCTGCTCAAACCGAGCGACTACGAACGCTTCAAGGGCATGCGCGCGCGGGTCGTCACGTCGCTGCTCATCGAGGGCGCGAAGACGCATCGCGGCGTCTTACGCGGTTTGCGCGGTGAGAACGTCGTGCTCGAGATCGGTGCGCGCGAACTGCCGCTGCCGATGGCGACGATCAAGTCGGCCCACCTCGAGTTCGACCCACGTGCAGACCTTCGACGCGAGAAACGGGAACGGAAAGGCATTCACGGTGCAAGCAACTGACGAACGATTGATCGACGTCCTGCAGTCGATCGCAAATGAGCGAAACATTTCCTTCGAGATGCTTCTCGAAGGGCTCGAAGCCGCGCTCTTGACTGCCTATAAACGGCACTATGGGAGCGAGGCGAACGCGATCGTCATCGTCGATCGTCAGACGGGCGAATATAAAGTGTATCACCGGCGCACGGTCGTCGAGAACGTCGAGGATCCGAAGCTCGAGATTTCCGTCGAGAAGGCCGGGTCGCCGTACCAAGTCGGCGACTTCTACGACGAAGAGGTGAAGCCGAAAGATTTCGGGCGCATCGCCGCACAGACGGCCAAGCAAGTGATCGTCCAAAGAATTCGTGAAGCAGAGCGCGACACGGTGTACAACAAGTACACGCGCAAGCTGAACGACCTCGTCACCGGGACGGTGCAGCGCTACGAGCAGCGCAATATGTACGTCTTGCTCGAGAATCGCGACGAGGCGATCCTTCCGCTCAGCGAACAAGTTCCGGGCGAAGTCTTCCGCATCGGCGACTTCATTCGCGCGTACGTCCTCGACGTGCGCAAGTCGCCGAAGGGACCGCAGGTCGTGCTCTCGCGCACTGCGGAGGGACTCGTGCAACGATTGCTCGAGCTCGAGGTTCCGGAGCTTGCGAACGGCATCGTCGAGATCATGGCGCTCGCGCGCGAGCCGGGTGTGCGGTCGAAGGTCGCAGTGCGTAGCCATCGCCCGGAGGTCGACCCGATCGGTGCGTGCCTCGGGCCGAAGTCGAGCCGCATCGCGAACGTCTCCGACAACTTGCGCGGCGAGAAAATTGATATCATTCCCTGGGCACCCGAGACGCCGAACTTCATTATGAATGCGCTCGCACCCGCGAAAGTGATCGGCGTCGAGCTCTTCGAGGAGGACGGTGTCGCACTCGTCACCGTTCCTGATTATCAGTTGTCGCTCGCGATCGGGCGCGATGGACAGAACGTGCGTCTCGCAGCGCGTTTGACCGGATGGCGTCTGGACATCACGAGCGAGACCGAGGCAGAAGCGACGCGCGAACGCTACGTCGCGGAGCGCGCGGCGCGCGGCGTCGAGACTGCGCCTGCGCCTACGGTAGAGGAAGAGGTGGAAGAGGAGGCGGTCGCTGCCGATGCCGAGCTCATCCGCAAACTCGAGGAGTTCCGCCGCGAGCGTCTCGGGAGCGAGTAGCGGGCGACACGTTCCGCTGCGGCAGTGCGTCGGCTGTCGCAGGCGCCTGCCGCAGGCGCAGCTCGTGCGCTTCGTTCGGAGTGCCGAAGGTTGGCACGCGGACGAGCCGCGCGGCCGGCGCAGTCCCGGACGCGGTGTGTACGTCTGCTCGTCTGCCTGCGCCGAGGCGGCGAGAAAGAACCGGCGCTACCCGGGGCTTGCATCCATAGCCGCAGAATACGGGTCCTGGTATGGTTCAAACGCTATGAACGACCATGATTAGCGCAACGCGCAACAGCGCATGCGTATAGCATAGAGGCAGAGTCCACCCAGGCCGCTGGGAGGGCTCGGCGCCTTCCAACGACTTGGGGCCTTCGGTGCGTACGGCGCATCGAAGTGTGAGACTTGGCTAAAGGAAACGTACGAATTTTCGAGCTCGCCAAAGAAGTCGGGCTCACCTCGAAGGAACTGATCACCCTTTTTAACGAGCGCTTAGGCGGGGTCTTCGAAGCGAAGAACCAGTTAAGCGTCGTTCCCGATCAAATCGCAGACCTCGTCCGCGGCGTGCTGCTTAAGCCCGCTGCCGGCAACGGTGGCGCGGCGACAAAAAAGGCGGCCCCCAAGCCTGCGCCCTCCGCTACAGCGAGCGCTCCGAAGAAAGCACCGGAACAGCCGACGCCTGCGCCGGCGCGCCAGGCCGAGCCGCCGGTTCCGCGCCTTCGCCCTGTTCCTTCGGGGCAGCCGTCCGTCGCGAAGCCTGCGCCGCAACCGCAGCCGCAGTCGCAACCGCAACCCAGGCCCGCCGCTCAGGCGCGCCCGAGCATCGCACCTCGCCCCGGGGTCGCGCCTCGTCCGGGACAGGCGGCGGCGCAACCGCCTCGCGGCCCCGTTGGCCCTCGGCCTATGCCCGGCGGCCGGCGCCCGGCAGGCAACGGCCCCTTCCGTCCGCTCGCGCGCCCGATCGAGCAACCCAGCGGTACGGAGACACCGGCGCCATCCTCGGGAGCGGCGCGTCCCGGTGAGCGCACTCGATCGCGTGAAGATAAGATCGCGGCAAAGCGCGATCGCGAAACGGAGATGCTGCTCGAGAAAGAGCTACAGCGGAAGAAGAAAGCTGCAGCGGCGCGTGCTCCCGAACGACGCCTCGAAACGATCGAGATACCCGATCTTCTGACGGTGCAGGAGCTCGCGACGTCGATGATCGTTCCAGCCAAAGACGTGATCGCCGAGCTCATCAAGATGGGCACGATGGCGACGATCAACCAGAACATTCCAAGTGACGTCGCGATCGCGGTCGCGAAGAAATTCGGCTTCAACGCGGTCGTCAAAGAGGCCGGCGAGGAAGTAACCGTAGAGCAGGAAGAGGACCGGCCCGAGATGATGGTGCCGCGCCCGCCGGTCGTTACCGTGCTCGGCCACGTGGACCATGGCAAGACCTCCCTGCTCGACAAGATTCGCCAAGCGAACGTCGCTGCGGGTGAAGCAGGCGGCATCACGCAGAAGATCGGCGCGTACACGGTCGAGCAAGGCGATCGCAAGATTACCTTCATCGACACGCCCGGTCACGAGGCGTTCACCGCAATGCGCGCGCGTGGTGCCAAGGTTACTGACGTCGCCGTCCTCGTCGTTGCCGCCGACGACGGGGTGATGCCGCAAACGAAGGAAGCGATCAGCCACGTGCGCGCCGCAAACGTGCCGATTGTCGTGGCGGTCAACAAAATGGACAAAGCCGACGCACAACCGGAGCGCGTGAAGCAGCAACTGGCCGAGGAGGGGTTGCAGCCCGTTGACTGGGGCGGGAACGTCGAGTGCGTACCGGTCTCAGCGAAAACCGGCGACGGTATCGACAAGCTGCTCGAAACCGTGCTGCTCGAAGCCGATATTCGTGAGCTGCGTGCGAACCCGCACCGCCGTGCGACGGGCGTTGTCATCGAGTCATCGCTTGATCGCGGACGCGGCGCGGTTGCAACGGTGCTCGTCCAGAACGGGACGCTTCGCGTCGGCGATATCGCCGTTGCAGGCGGGGCGTACGGGCGCGTCCGCGCCCTGATCGACGACACGGGGAAGCAAGTGAAGAAAGCCGGGCCGTCAATCCCGGTCTCCCTGATGGGTCTTTCCGATGTTCCCGCGGCCGGAGACACGCTCATGGTCGTCAGCGACGAGCGCGTTGCGCGTGAGGCGGCAGAGAAACGGCAATCGCGTCGACGCGACGTTCGCATCGCCGCGACGAGCTCGCAGAAAGTCTCGCTCGAGACGTTCATGTCGATGATGCCGGCCGAGGGGCGCAAGGTGCTCAACCTTATCATCAAGGCCGATGGCCAAGGCTCGGTCGAAGCGCTGCGCGCGCGCATGGAGTCGCTCTCGAACGAAGAGGTCGAAATCCGCGTCATCCACGGCGGCGTCGGTGCAATCAGCCCCAACGACGTGAACCTCGCGAGTGCCTCCGGCGCCGTGCTCATCGGTTTCAACATCCGCCCGGACGAGACCGCGAAGCGGCTCTCGCAGCAGGACGGTGTGGATCTTCGTTTCTACCAGGTGATCTACGAGATCGAAGACGATCTCAAGAAAGCGATGCGCGGCATGCTCGCGCCCGTCGAGCGTGAGGTCGCGCTCGGCACCGCAGAGGTGCGTCAGGTGTTCAAGGTCAGCAAGGTCGGAACGATCATCGGCTGCTACGTGAAGAGCGGGAAGCTCACCCGTCATGCAAAGGTGCGGGTCGTGCGCGACGGCACGGTCGTCTTCGACGGCGAGATCGAATCGCTGCGGCGCTTCAAGGAAGACGTGCGCGAGGTCTCTGAGGGCTTCGAGTGCGGCGTCCAGATCGCGCGTTTCCAAGACCTGAAGGAGGGCGACGTGATCGAAGCCTACGCGAAGGAGCTCGTCGCGCCGGAGCCTGTACGCGCATGAAACCGCAACGCATCGCGCGCATCGATCACGAGGTGCAGCGCATCCTCGGCGCGCTCGTGACACAGGAGCTGAAGGATCCGCGCCTCGGTTTCGTGACGGTGACGCATGCCGAGGTGAGCGATGACCTGCGTCAATGCAAGGTCTTCGTCTCCTTCATCGGCGACCGTAAGCAGGCGCAGCAGTCGCTCGAGGCGCTGCACCACGCCGCGGGGTTTCTCCGTGGCGAGCTCGGTCACCGCATCGACCTGCGCCACACACCGCAACTCCTCTTCATCGAAGATCGCTCCGCGGAGCGTGCGATCGATCTCGCGAAGCAGCTACGTGCGGATGCGGAGCGGCGCCAAGTGGAGCAGGGAGAGTGATCCAAGAGCCCACGCTTTCCACGACGGAGGAAGTCGTCGCGGAGCTGCGCCGGCGCTCGGCGTTTGTCATGATAAGTCACGTGAAACCCGACGGCGACACGCTCGGTGCGGGCCTTGCACTCGGCCTCGCGCTCGAAAAACTCGGGAAGCGTGTCTCGTACTACCAACAAGACACGGTGCCGCGGACATTGCGCTTCCTCCCGGGCGCGCAGCGCGTCTCGCGGACGTTACCGGCTGACGTTCCTCCGGAGGCGTTGTACGTCTTCTGCGATATGAGCGATCGTACGCGCGCGGGCCCGGCCGTCGCGCGGATTGCGCGTGAGAACATCCTCGAGATCGACCACCACCTCGGCAACACGCTCTTCGGCGCGTTGAACTACGTGTTACCGAAAGAGTGCTCGACGGGGACCTGCGTCATGCACCTGCTGCGCGGGCTGGGTAGCGAGATCGACGCCGACATCGCGACGTGCGTGCTGACGACGATCATGACCGATACCGGTGGTCTCATGCACTCGAACACGACACCCGAGGCACTGGAGACCGCAGCGGAGCTGATGCGCATGGGCGCCGACAAGGAGCGCATCACGCGCGAGATCTTTGCGAGCAAGCGTGTCGCCGCGACAAAGCTGCTCGGATGCGTCATCGGCGCGATGCGATTCGGTCACGAAGGGCGCTATTGCTGGTCGTGCGTCGACGACGCGATGCTTGCGGCATCCGGCGCCGACGGCGAGGACACCGAGGACATGGTCAACGTGCTTCTCGGACAAGACGGCGTCGAAGTCGCCGCGCTCTTCAAAGCCTACGGCGGCGAGCTCCGCGTGAGCCTGCGCTCGAGCGGGCGCGTCAACGTGCAGGCAGCGGCAGCGAGCCTGGGCGGAGGAGGACATTTCCGCGCCTCAGGCCTCGATTTCAAAGGGTCTCTAACGGAAGCCGTTGTTGCAGTCGATGCCGCGCTCGTTGCTCAAGGTTTGTAGTGGTCCCTCGTCCTTCGACTCCGCTCGCTGTGCTCGCTGCGCTCGGGATGACACGAAAGGTACGCCGCTCGCTCGGGATGACACGAGATAAGTGCCGAGGTTTGTCGTCCCGAGCGGAGCGAAGCGTAGTCGAGGGAAGCTCCTCGAGACATTGCTCGGTTTCGTAAACGTTTTCAAGCCGGCAGGGCCGACGTCGGCGCAGACGCTTGCCCGCGTGCGGCGCGTCTATGGCGTCTACGCAGGTGATCGTAGCATCGCCGCAGGCCACCTTGGTACCCTCGATCCGCAGGCTGCGGGCGTGCTACCCGTCGCAATCGGGAAGGCGACGCGTCTCATTGCGTTGCTCACGGATCAACGCAAAGCATATGCGGGGTTACTCGTGCTGGGGCGCTCAACGACGACGCAGGACGCGCTCGGCGACACGATCGCGACCGGCGATGTTCCCAACGATTGGGAACGCCGCTTACGCGACGCAATACCGGCGTTTCTCGGCCGCATCGAGCAGACGCCGCCGATGCATTCCGCGGTGCATCACGAAGGGCGGCGTCTCTACGAGCTCGCGCGCGAGGGCAAGCAGGTGGAACGGCGCGCTCGCGGCGTGATGATCTACTCGATCACGCTCCTTGGCGTCGAACCTTCGGTCGCGCGGCTGCGCGTAACGTGCAGCGAGGGCACGTACGTACGCGCGCTCTTTGCGGATCTTGGTGAGGCGATCGGCACCCCGGCGCATCTCGGTGGATTGCTGCGTGAAGCTTCAGGGCCTTTCGTGCTCGCGGAGGCGTTCACACTCGAAGAGATTGCGGCGAATCCCTCTCGAGCGCTCCTTCCGCCGGAGTACGTGATTCCGTTTCCAACCATCGTGCTCGATCTGCGTAACGTCGTCGACTTCCGAGCCGGACGCGTCGTGCCGCTACCGCAGGGGGCGCCGGCAAAGCACGTCTTCGTGCGTGACGAGTCTCGGATGCTCGTCGGTGTCGGTGAGACGCACGGAGCGCTCCTCGCACCGCGAAAGGTGTTCTCGTGAGAATCTATCGCGAGCTGCGGCGTGAGAGCCGTCGCCCGCTCGCACTCGCGATTGGATTCTTCGACGGGTTTCATCTCGGGCATCGCGAGATCGCGCGTGCGACGTTGCGCATGCGCGCACCCGGGCGGCGCGCGGGTGTCTTGACGTTCGCAAATCACCCCGCGACCTTCTTGCGTCCGCAGAGCGTGCCGCCGCTTCTTGCGACGGCCGAGGAGCGCATCGATCGCTTTGCCGCCGCGGGGTTCGAGGAGTGCTTCTTCGTGCCGTTCGACGAGCAGCTCGCATCGATGAGCCGGGACGCATTTCTCGACATGCTCGTCAGCACGCTGGGCGTCTGCGCCGTTGCAGTCGGCGAGACGTTTCGCTTTGGCCACAGGCGTGAAGGCGACGTCGCGCTCATGCAAGAGCGGTTGGGCGCGGCGGGTGTACGAGTCGATGCGGTGCCGAGCGTCACGCTCGGCGGCGAGCGCATCTCCTCAACGCGGATTCGTGCGCTGATCGCCGAGGCCGACATGGAGCGCGCCGACGCGATGCTCGGCCATGCGTACGAGCTGCGCGGCGTGGTGCAGATGGGTGCGGGAAGGGGGCGCGCGCTCGGCTTTCCGACCGCGAATCTTCGCCCGCCGGAGAAACTCTTGCCGAAGGACGGGGTGTACTCAGGCGCCGCACGCCACGACGGGCGCGACTACGCCGCGCTCATCTCGATCGGCATGAATCCGCAGTTCGAGGGCAAAGAACGAAGCGTGGAGGCATGGATGCGCGACTTTCGCGGCACCATCTATGGGCACGACCTCGCTCTGCGGGACCTGCGGTTCGTGCGGGCACAGAAGACGTTCGAAAGCGTGGAGGAGCTCGTAGCTCAAATGCATCGCGACGTGGAAGCCGTCGCCTATCCGAGCTTCGCATGAGAAAGGGACTCGCGCTTCTCCTGCTAGGCGTGCTCGCGGCGTGTGCTTCGTCGGGGAAGGCCGGCGTTCGCGCCGGCGATGTCGCGCCGACGTGGAGCGATCCCCTCGTCGGCGGCGCCAGGTTCTCGTTCGCCTCGCTCAAAGGCTCGCCGATCTATCTCAACTTCTTTGCGAGCTGGTGTCCGCCGTGTAACGTCGAGACGCCGTGGATCGAAAGGTTCTCGAAGGAATATGCGTCGCGCGGATTACACGTCATCGGCATCGACGAAGAGGAGAACGCCTCGACGGCTCGCGCATTCGCCGAGAAATACCATCTGACATATCCGGTCGTCGTGGATGCGGACACGCTCGAGAATCTCTACCGCATCAACGGCTTGCCGGTGCACGTCTTCATCAGACGCGATGGTACGATCTATGAGAACATCGCCGGTGAGATGTCGCAAGCCGAAATCGAATCAGCGATAAAGGCGATCCTTTAAGGGTATCCGGATTTTTTGGTTGATCGCCTCGAACCGAAGCTTCTTGACAGAGACTCTAAAAACCGGAATAGGCGGTTGGTGGCCGCCCTCCGAACTGCGAAGGCAAAATCGGATTTTGCGGTTGGCGGCACTGCTCTCGCGATGCTAACTGCGAGTCGGCTCGAAGGGGGTGCGGAACGTGCGATCGCCACGCGGTAAGGGTCGAGGTGTTCGACTCGCGAAAGCGGCTCCAGATCTCAATCTGCACGCGTTCCGCGTGCTACGGGTAGACGAGCGCGAACACGATTATCATATCCGCGCGCCGGCTACCCCTAGCCCGACGCGCTGCCGCTATTGCCACGGGGACAAATTGCGCGGGTGGGGCACGCGCGAGCAGCTTATCAGGGACCTACTACCGACGCACGGCAAGCGCGTCGGGATCTACATAAGTGCACAGCGCCTTCGATGCGATAGCTGCGGTCGGACGCTCACCGAACCACTTCCGGCGGTTTCCGAGCAACGGCAAATGACGCTGCGGCTCGAGCAGTGGATCGGGCGCGAGAGCCTACGGCGCACGTTCTCAGCAATCGCCGAAGATACGGGCGTTGACGAGAAGACCGTCCGGAACACCTTTCGCGACTACGTTAACGAGCTTGAGGCGCAGGTGCGCTTCGAGGCCAACGGAGATGTCACGGGTATAGACTCAGCAGCGGACGGAGCGGAGCCCGAAAGTGAAGTAGATCCGTCCGCACCATCGTCATGGCCCCAATACACGGACACGTGCTTTTCGGTCGATGATGAGGAATATGCGAACAGTAACGGTATAGGCGCGTGGGTTGAGGTAGAAGCTGCCGCTGACCCATCTGCAGACAGCGGTAACCACCCTGATGAGACGCCAGAGTACTACTGGGGAAATTGGGCAACGGGAGGAACGGTAGGCAATACGCAAGGCAGCAGCAACGGTAACATCGGAGCGACGTCAACATGGTCATGCTAAGATATCACGCGTGCTTAGTACTATACTTCAGCACCGCCCTAGTGATCCTAGGGCCGTCCGCGGGCTCAGCCGAAACGGCGGGACTGCAACGGACCTTCGTCTCTGGCCAGGCGGCAAATACGCTCGGTACCCTCTATGGCGATGAGGTGTCCAAGGGACTCATCAACAAGAATCCATCGGACATCTCAAACCTCGTCGTTTCACTCGACGAAGGGGCCAGTTCAATAGACGTTCAGTTTTCAGGGGTCGGAAGCAGTGGCGGAGTTCTCCATTATGAAGCTCAAGACGATAGGACGGTGAGCCGCGCAGCCTCAGTTAACACGGGGGTAACGCAATTGACCGGGCCGCAGGCTGCCGCGTTGCTTAAGGCCATAGCATACGCCCGGACGCATGCTCCACCTGTTTCTATGCCGGATGTGCAGATAGTCAGTACCGACATGACGTCGGGCTTGTATACGGTCGACATGCTATCGCCGGCCAGCGGTGCGGCTCCCTCCAACGTGATCGTGCGACTCGTTTTTCCTCAGTTCGTTAATCCTCACCCCTCCCCAAGCGTCTGGATCAGATCCTGCGCGCTGGAACGCGTTTTCCAATATGATGCGGTAGATGGTGGTATCAAGGAAGCCCCCTGGGTCTGCCGCGAGTTCTAAAAGCATCGACCGCGTCATCAACCTGCGGTACGGTACCAATGAAGGAGTAGTCTACCTCGATCCCGCTCATTGTGTGCGTTTGCCGCATCCGACGAAAATCGGCCCGGAGTGGATTGGCGTTTCCGGCATTTCGGGCGCTCGGCTTTCGCAAGGGCGACATCATGGCGGTCATGGTTACAGCCCGCGGGAACGCAGCAACCCGGGCTTGTTCCGCTTACCGCAGCGGAGGTGAGTGCACTCGCTTGTGCGCCTTGAGACTTGTGCCATGCGCGGAAAACCAACCGCCGAAGCGGGATGCTGATACTGCTTAAAGTTCCGCGATTTCAACACGATGAGGCGACCCAAAGAGGCTCATGCAGTCCGCCGAAAATCAGCAGGAACCAACCCCAAAATCCGAATAGCCTCCTTTAATAGGCTTCGCGTAACCCGTCGGGCGTTAGTTGACAGCTGCCATGATATCATGACACCATACATGGTGTAATGGCCATAAAGCAGATTCCGCTTCGGCTTGACGAGGCGACCGCGGAGAAGCTGCGCCTTCGGTCCGCCGTCGAGCACCGTTCGATGAACGAGATGGTTCGCGAGGCCGTTCGCGAGTACGAGAGGGCACATCCCATTTCGAGGGAGAGAATGCTCGAGCTCGTTCGCGCGATTGTAAAGGAAGACAAGGCATTGCTCAAAGCATTGAGGGATGCCTAGCGCTGCGCCTACTTTGCGAGTTCGCGCGGAACTGCCCGTCGTCTCTTCATTACTTTTTCAGCCGAGTTCATTTGTTGGGTAAGCTCGGGGTCAAAGGGCGTCGGGATTTCCGTTTGGGGTTTGCGGCGCATCGCGCGGTCCAACAAGAAGCCAATGGCCGCGGCGATAACACCGACGGCTAAGTCTGTGTAGGCACTGAAACTGTGATGCGCCAACGCCTGATATACCGCGTTCTCATCTGCCGCCTACTCTTCGGGTTCTTCGGGGAGTTGTTCTTCGTCGGTAGGCGCTGCGACGTGCCAGGACGCCGCGATAACCGCTGGGTCGAGACTGAGGCGCCCGACGATCCGCTCGAGCGTCGTTTCGGCGGATTGTGAACTGACGACGAGAGCCTTTACTTCGACGCGTTGGTTTTCGAGGTCGTGGCTCTCGATTGTGCGCAGGATGAGGTCCGTCGCGAGCGTCTGCGAGAGAACCGCCGCGCGCACACGCTCTTCGTGACCGCTCGAGCACGTCGCTGAAATTTCATACGTGAGTGAGATCTCCGCCTGTTCAAGAGGCTGAAGGTTAATGCGGCGCACGATCGGGCGCAGAAGCACATTAGCTACGAGAACGGCGGCGGCGCCGATTGCAGCCTCCGTAAGAAATCCGGAACCGCACAGCGTGCCGACCGCCGCCGTCGCCCAGAGCGTCGCCGCCGTGTTGAGACCTCGAACAGTAAAGCCTTCCTTGAAGATGACGGCGCCTGCGAGAAATCCTGTTCCCGAGACGACGTACGCTGCGACTTGTGTCGGGTTCTCGCCTGCTTTCATCAGTATCGCGATCGACGCGAAGAGCGCGGCGCCGACAGCGACGAGAGCATTCGTACGCAGCCCTGCCATGCGCTGGCGCCACTGACGCTCGATACCGATTGCGACCCCAAGGAACAGCGCAGCGAGTATGTGCCCTGCGAAAAGTGCGTCCGACATAGCCGTGCTCTCTTCGTACCACGGGACTGACAAACTTGTGGGCCTCGTCGATGGCGGGCAGGAATGCACCTTCAGGCAGCTTGCAAGGGCGCGCCGTGGGTGTATGATGGCGATGGATTCCTCGTTAGGTGAGGCGTCTACACGAGAACAAGCCGTTGCCCGGAAAGGTCGAGAGACCCCAATGGGTGACCAGGCACCGTCGAAACAAGGCGGTACCTAATGCGGCTGACCCCTCAGCCCCACTCAGGGCACATGGGTCTACGGCGTGTAGTGCTGAAGCTCGACGTTGAGGGATCGAGCCGAAATCGGCTCGGATTCTATTCGACTGTCGTGCGCGGGGGCCACGGCGGTCTTTTCATTTTGTGCTCGTCAAGAGGGGGGAGGTGATGGTTACGCGCGAGGCGATGGAGCGTGCGGCGAGGGCCGGTATCCTGAGTGCGGGAATAGCCCTTGCCCTCTTTTCGCATGCCTCCGCGCAGACAAACGTCCTGCCGTCGCCGAGCCCGACGCCGACTACCAAGGGATTCGCGTTGCACGCGAACGGTTCGACGGTGTTCGTCGGACAGCAGACCGGCGGTCCCGGCACGCGGCCTGCCGAAGGGCCCGGCTTTGCGGCTGGATCTCCGCTCTCACCGAACACGCCGTACGATCTCTGGTCGTCGGCGCCGATGACCCCGGGCTATGCAGGGATCCTTCAAACTGAGGTCACCGGTCAATACACGGGAACACGGCTCTACGGCGGCGCGACGCTTGGACTCGGTGTCGTCGACGGCAGCGTCACGAACGCAGCGTACTGGGGAGAGAGTCTCTTGCCGACGCTCAATCCGCATCTTGGGTCGACGGCGCTTCCTTACGGCGTCGTCTTTCCGACGCATGCGGGAGAAGATGACGCAAGCGCGTGGAGACTGAGCCTGCTCGGTGCGAACGTCGGAGCCAACGACGGCTCGTGGTCGCTGCGCGGCGGATATTTCGATCTGCAGCAGTCGCTCGACTTCGTCTTCGTGCAGCCGCCGCTGACGAACGTGCCGCCGAGCATCGGGCTTGCGACAGCGGAGTCGCTCGGCGGTGGGTCGCCTGCCTTGTCGGCATGGCCATCTCCGGAACCCGGCTTGCCGCTCAACGGGCTTGACGGAACCGTGCGCAGCGGCAGCACTTCGATGGAGTTTACCAACGCGTCCTTGCCCGCTCTTCCGGGAACCGCGGTACACTTGCACACTGGCTCCGCGGTGATGCGAGGCGCGGATCATTCGTCGCTCACGCTACAGATGCTCGATCTCGACACGAATGGCGCGCTCATCTCGACGACAACGCTCTATGGTTACAACGCACACACGGTCGCATCAGCGCAGGGCGACTTACCGACCAGCACACTCGGCAATCAGCATGAAGTCATCGCCGGGCTCTCGGGCTCGTTTCTCGCCGCGCCGGGATTGAACGCCGTCGTGGACGCGGCGCGCTCCTGGTACGATGCGGCCGACGTTATTCGTCCGGGAACGCAGGCGCCGGGCGGTTACTATCACGCAGGGCTTTCCCACGCGCTCGGCTCCGCGACGCTGCAGCTCGACGGTTACCGCTTCGAGCCGCGCTATGCGACCGCGATCCTCCCATACGGCGTCCCGGAGAATGTCTGGAGCGCGGCGTGGGCATGGCCCGGCGTGTGGCTGAAGTCAACGTATCAGCTCGTGAGCAACACGATCATGGGTGCGAATCGGCAAGGCTATCGCGTACGCCTGCTCTCGCGTGACGGCGGCGCGCTCTCGTACAGACTCTCGTACATGCAAGACCGGCAGATCGATCCGGCAACGTTCGCGACGATGACGCAGACTGGATTCGTCGACGGGTTCTTTTTGCCGGAGGCGAACAATGCGGCGACGCTCGGCGGGCAGGCGCAGCTCGCCGGTTGGCTCGCGTGGCGTGCAACGTTCGGCACGCTGACGCTCGACTACGTTAACGACATGCTCGAGCGCCCGGCGCTGCCGTCGGCTCCGCAGAATTACGATAACTACGTTTCGCCGCAGATCGTGCTCGGTTATTCGAAACAGGTTTCATCCGCGACGATCCTCAGCGCCGGAGTCGGCCGCTACGCGATGCGCGGCACGTGGGAGGAGACGCCGGTCGATTACGGGCAGACGACGGCCTTTGCAGGTGCGGAGTTTCGGCAAAGCGCACACTTCGCGCTGCTCGTGAACGCACGTCACGCGACCTTCGACGGGTTGCCGTCGGGGCCGCTCGACCCCTCGCCGTTCTTTGGCTCGACCATCCTCGTGGTCGAGGAGCACTACTCGATCTAAGCATGAGCCTTGCGATCCTCGGCATCGCGTTCGCTGTCGGGCTCGACGTGCTCGCGCTTTCGATTGCCATCGGTGTTGCGGAGCGGAAAGTCGTCGCACGGCTCTGGCTTGCAGCGTGGTTCTCCTTCGCTGAGGTCGCCATGCAGGTGATCGGCTATGCGATCGGCACCGGCGCGGGGCGCGCGATCGGCACGGTTGCCGACTACGTGGGTTTCCTCGTCCTCGCAGGCGTCGGTCTTTTTATCTTTCGCGAGAGCTTTGCCTCGGCGAAGATCCACGCGCGCTTGAGCGGTGGTTGGGGGCTGCTCGCAGCGTGCGGGTCGGCGAGCTTCGATTCGCTCGGCGTCGGTGTCTCGCTTCCCGGCGTGCCGATACCACTCGTCCCGCTGATCGCGACCGTAGCCGTGAGCACGGTCCTCTTCACCGTCGTCGGGCTGGGTTTCGGCGCACGCCTCGGAGAGAGCTACGAGAAACTCGCGGAGCGTGCGTGCGGCATCGTGCTCATGCTGATGGCAGTGATCTTCACCGCTCAGCGCCTGCTGGTGTAGCTTTTCCGAATCTTGACATAGCGCAAATCCGCAGCCGAGGCCCGGTAACGTACTATCCAAAGGTATGGTTTTCAACGCGCACCGGCGCGCGGCGTTGGGCTACGCCACTGTGACGGCCGCGATCTTCCTCGTTGTCATGGCGTGCATCGGCGTCGCGGCCCACCGCCCCGCGGTGCTCTCGGCACAGGCCGACGCCGTGGAGCTGGAGTTTGGTCATGCGTCCTCGCTACAGACGTTGCGGCTCTACGTCGATCACGTGCGCGAAGCGCAGGAGGAGCTTTGGATCGAGCATACGACGGCGTCGTGGGCGGCGTACGCGCAGGCGCGCCGGTGGTTCAGCGAGCATGTCACGCGCATCGGAAGCTGGAATCCCACGTATGCAGCGCGCGCAACGCTCCTTTACGATCGCTACGTGAGCGACACGCTTGGGGCGTTCAACGGCGACGGAGACGTGACCCCGGCGGTGCTGACGCGCGACTATGCGGCGCTTGAAGAGTACGCATACCGACAAGCCTCGCTGCAGTATTATCGCGCGTACGCGTCGCAGGCCTCATACGATAGCTTCCGCGCGCATAATGACGTGGAGCGCTTCGGGTTCCTTCTGATCGTAGGAATCGTGACGATCGTCCTTCTCGGTCTCTCGCAGTTCTACCGCATCCGGTTGCAGCGCGTCTCCGAGGAGCGCATAGCCCTTCTCGCTCACGCGGCGCTCAACGACGCGCTCACCGGCCTGCGAAATCTTCGTGCCTTCGAGGAGGATCTTCCGAAGGGAGCAGCGGTTGCGCAGCGCTTCAACCACCCTATCTCGCTCGTGCTTCTCGACGTCGATCACTTCAAAGAGGCGAACGATCAATCCGGCCACGCCGCCGGCGACGAAATCCTCAAGCAGATTGCGTCGCTACTGCGGACGCTGCGCGAAGCGGATGGCGCGTACCGCTTGGGCGGCGACGAGTTTGCGGTGATGCTTCCCGGCACCGCGGCCGCAGGTGCGGAGGTGCTTGCGCGGCGCCTCGTCTCCGAGCCCGTTCGTCATGGAAAGTCGGTCGTGGGGCTCAGCGCCGGCATTGCCCAGTTGCGTCCGGGTGAAGCGCTGGCCGACTGGCGCGAGCGCGCCGACATTGCGCTCTACGAAGCCAAGCGCCGCGGCGGACGGACGGCGGTGCTCTTCGAGCACATCGAGGCGCATGCAAGATTCGTCGGCGCAGATGCGGTGTCGCGCGTCCGCGATCTGATCGAGCACAAAGGCGTGCAGACCGCCTTCCAACCCATCTGGAATCGTGAGGCGACGAAGATCGTCGCCTATGAAGCGCTCGCGCGCCCGCTGCGCGAGTACTCGTTCGTGGGCCCGCAAGAGGCATTCGACGCAGCGAGCCGGCTTGGGCGCATCATGGACTTGGATTTGCTGTGCATGCGCTCCGCGCTCAGCGCAGTGCGAGAGCACGGGGTCGACCTACCGATATTCTTGAACGTCACACCGGCAACGCTCGAGCATCCGCTCTTTGCCGCCGCGACGGTTGGGGCACTCTTGCGCGACTACGGCGTGAAGCCGAGCCGCGTCGTCATCGAGATTACAGAGCGTACGATCCGTGATTTGAACACGGTCGTGCGCAGCGCTGAAGCGCTGCACCAGCTCGGCATACGCGTCGCGCTCGACGACGCGGGCGCGGGCAGCTCCGGGATGGCGCTCCTTAGCTCCCTAACGTTCGACTTCGTGAAGCTCGATCGTTCGCTCTTGCTGGAAGGACACAATCCCAAAGCGCGCGGCATCCTTGCGGGAATCCTCGCGATCGCCGAAGCGATGGGGGCCGTGCTCATCGCGGAAGGAATAGAGACCGAAGAGCTGCTCGACTTTGCGCGAAATCTGCACCGCATCATCGGCGTCCAAAGCCAAGGAGTACTCGCGCTACAAGGCTACTTACTCGGCCGCCCACAAATTCCGACGGCATCGAGTGGAATCGGTGCCGAAGAGCCTCTGAGCGCGTAGCCCAGCAACTTGCGCCTGCTGGCGCGGCGTGGTATGGTATACCGACAGGAATACTTAACTGTGCCGAGTAGTATACCATCTTACCGCCAGGGCAACCAGGAACTTCCCGCCCCGCCGCTCTTCGGATCGAAAATGCGGACTGCCCTACTCATGCTGCTCGCCGTGCTCGGAGAGAGCTACCCGGCGGAACTTGCCCGTTGCCTAGGAACGACGATCCCCTCGGTGCAGCGCACGCTCGACAGGGTTGAAGAAGAGGGGCTGATCTCGTCGCGTCAGCTTTTCGTGCGCGCGGTTACACTGAGTCCGCTCTATCCGGCCGCAAAGGAGCTGCGCGCTCTCCTCCTGCGGTTAGCCGAAGGCTATCCGCAGTATGCGCGGTTGAAGGAGTCGCGTCGAACGCGGCCGCGCCGGCGGAACAAGCCGCTGTGATCACGCCGACGTCGACGCTTGACGACGTCTGCTTCGCCGTTGCCGACGCTCTCGAGAAACATGGAATCTCAGGAGTGCTCACGGGAGGCAGCGCTGCCGCCGTTTACGCGCCTCAAGAATACACGTCGGCCGACGCGGACTTTGTTCTGGACAATGAGGATCCGCTGTCTGACGTCGCAATGGCGCTGCACGGCATTGGGTTTGAGCGTGTCGAGCGATCGCGAATGTTTTCACATCCTACCTGCAGTTTTACGGTCGAATTCCCGGCGGGCCCGCTTGCCGTTGGTGGATCCTACGTTCGCGAGACGCGAGTTCTGGAACGCAGCGGTATCCGGCTTCGCATACTGACGAGAACCGACTGCGTTCGCGATCGCCTGAATGCCGCGGTCGCGGTCGCAGCCCAGGACGTTGGGGACATCGACATGGCGCTCATCCGAAAGTGGACGCTCGGTGAGTCCCCGGCGCTGCGGCCGAAACTGGAGGAGTTCGAGTCGCGCTTGCGCGACAGGTGCTCGCAATAATCCTTGCAGGCTCCGGCGTCGGCTGCTAGAAGCGCGCGGCATGATTATCGGATTGACGCTCGCTACGGCATTAGCGCAGGCTGGAATGGTGCCTCAACCGGCAAGACCGGCGGACGGTACGTACACGTACTCGCTCAGCCAGGGCGGCCGGCAGATCTTGAGCAGCACCGTCGCTATCAAGAGCAACGGCGCCACGTTCGACGTTTCGGAGACGTGTAAGCTGCCGAATGGGCAAGTCGCAACGACCGCGACGACGTGGAACAGCGCAACGCTTTTGCCGCTACGTTACGAAGTGCGGCAAGGAGCGGTCGATTTGCACGCTACGATAACGGGTACAACGGTAACGTTCGACAAGGCGTTGCCGACGTACACTGCGCTTGCGGGAACGAACTACATCCTCGTGAGCGAAGGGCTCAACGCCCTGCGCATGTTGCTGCCGTACATCGTCGCGGCACACCCGGGCGAATCGTTCACGATAGCGCAGATCGACGGAGGCGGGGCGACGAGGCAGGCCGAGCCAAGCACCGCATCGCCGCTACCCGGAGGGCCCTCCGGCGACGCCGTCTCGGTGATCGCGATCGAGTCCGGGCCTGCAGAGCACATAACGGTATGGCGTAATCCAACAACGGGCGTCGTCGATGAGGAGCAAGTTTCGCCGGGCGACGTGAAGATGACGCTCCTGCGCTACACGCAACTCTAAGACGTTATTCTTCTTTTTGCGGGGGTGGCGTCACTTGCGGGCAGCCGGGGTTGAGGATCGTGCTGTGGTCGTCGACGACCGGCGTGAACGACCAGCTGTCGTGCTCGGTAAAATCGCCCGCGGACTGCACCGTCATCGTGCCGCAGATGATGGAGCGATACGACGGGATTGCGGCGCTCGGCGTTGCGCTGAAGCCGCCGACGCTGGGCTTCTCGCTGCTGTTGCAGTTCACTTGGACGCCGTACGTGTTCAACTGGTACTCTCCGCGGCCGAGATCTTCAAAGAGCTCGACGAGGAGGCGCCTGGGCGGCGCGCTGGCGCTTCCCGAGCAGTTCGCGTCGCTATACGTCGCGGTGGCTTGACCGTAGCCTTGCCATAAGAGCTCCGTTCCGCGGTTGCCGCCGTCGGGATAGCTTCTCGCTAAATGCAACGTGATCGTCGCGTGCTCGTGCTGCGTCTCGTTGTATCCTTGCGCGGTCCAATCGAGCGTGAACTCGCCGTTGTAGGCGCGCACGTGCGCGAAGCTCCCCGAGGACGCGGCCGCGCCGGCCTGCGAAAGCGTGAGCGCTGCGATGAGAACGGTTAGGGTGGTCCGGTGTAGCATGGTGAACCTCCGCCTGCTCCTTCGACAGGCCGGCGCCGGTCCTCGCTTTACAGAACCTTGACGATTCGAGCGACGACTCTCCGCCGGAGTTCCGGCTTGGCTGGGTAAGGGCCGAGCATGAATATGCTTGAGCGGGTGATCGAGGCTGCGGCGTTCATCGGTGCGGAGAAAGTGCCGGAGCCGCGCGGGCACATCGTCGTGGCGGCGATTGCCATTCTCGAAGACGGAAAGACGCGCGACGCGCAGGTAATTCTCGACGAGGCGCTTGCGCAAAAGCTCGTGCCGCCGCAGACGACGCGCAAGTACGTC
>JASHOG010000081.1 GCA_030041225.1 Vulcanimicrobiota bacterium
TCTCGAGCCCGATAAGGCCGCGGAAGAGAACCGCGCCGTATCCGCCGCCGATTCCCACGAGAAACGCCGCGAGCAAGAGAAACGTCGACTGAGAAAGCACAATTCTTCCCAGCTCGACGCGATAGCCGCGCGCCGTCTGAACGTAACGAATCTTCAAGCGCGTAGTGCGTACACGACGTCGGCCTGTGCCAAAGTATAGGTTATCAGCATCGTCTCGTGCTCCCAACCGATATTATATGCTGCCGGCTTCGTCGCCGTAAACGTCCACGATCCGTCTAGTTAGCGAGTCGCCGTCCCTCCCGCGCGTGGACGCTCCCAGTCGGCATCGGCCACGGTCGAGTCAGTAAGCCGATGCCCGCCATGAGCAGCGCGGCGGCACCGCTGGTGTAAAAGGCGAGCGAGGTACCGCCGCGCTGGGCAAGCCATCCAGCCAGAAGCGAGCCAACGGGACCCGTTGCGAGAAAGACGTAACTGTAGAGACCGCCGACGCGCCCTTGGAGAAAGAGCGGCGTCGCAAGTTGGACGAGCGCATTGGTCGTCGCGGTATAGATCGTGTAGCAGACGCCGACCGCGAACAACGTTGCGGCAACGCCCGCGAAGGCGTGCTGAGGTGCCAGCACGACCTGCGTCGCGCCGAAGCCGGTCGCCGCGACCAGCAAGAGCCCTCTGGACGCGCGACGCCGTGACGCGGTGATCAAGGCGCCGACGAAGGCGCCGAACCCGAAGACGGCGGTAATGTAGCCGAAGGTCGCGGCATTTCCATGCATGCTTTGGCGCGCGAGCACAGGAAGGAGCACACTAAAGTTAATGCTCATGAGCGAGACGACGAAGAGCATCGTCAGCACGACCGCAATCGTCTTGCTTTTGCGCGCGTAACGGAGGCCGGCGCGCACGGACCTCATGAACGACCCGTGTCGCTCGGTTGTCTCTTGCCGATAGAGCTCCGACTCACGTATCGCTGCGAGCGCTACGATGACCGCAATGAAGCTGACTGCATTGAGCGCGAAGCAGGTCGCGATGCCCACGGTCGCAATGAGGACGCCGGCGACTGCAGGCCCGACGATCCGCGTCGCATTGTTGAGGCTCGAGTTGAGGGCGATTGCGTTGGGGAGCTCTCGCCGGCCGACCATCTGCACGATCAGCGCCTGGCGGCTCGGGTTGTTGAACACGAGGACGACTCCGCGCACGACGGCGATCGCGTCCACCACCCACACGGAGTCGACGCGCGCAAATGTCACCACTGCTAATGCCGCGGCGCATAGCGCCATCGCGGTTTGCGTGACGAGGAGCATGCGTCGCCGGTTGTAGCGATCCGCGAGCGCGCCGCCGAACAATCCGAGCAGTGCGTACGGCCCGTAAAAGCAGAATCCGAGAAATCCTACCGCTTCGGCGGAGTGCGTGAGGTCGAGAATGAGCCACGCTTGCGCTGCGTTCTGCAGCCACGTACCGATCTGCGATACGAACTGTCCGGCGAAGTAGAGCCGAAAGTTGCGGTGCTTCGCAAGGCTCGCAAAAGTTTTCGTGGTTAGTGGCGCCTGCTCATCGAGGCTCCGGTAATTGGAGCATCCCCGAGGCGTTCCTACTCTCGAGCCTGGCATGTGGCATATCGTCGAGAGGATGCACCTGGAACCGGTGCGAAGTCGCCGCTTGGTGAGTCTTCGCTCGAACGTCCTCTGCATAGCGACTGCAAGCGCGATAATTATGGTTGCGCTTTCCGCCTCCGCTGCTCAGGTCGCCGTTCCACTAGCGACGCTCGAAGCTCGCATGGGACCCCCGATACACGTGGAGATCCTTGCCTACACATGCGACACGCTTCCCGGCTGGGTGCGCAATCACTTCGCGACAGCGTCCTGCCCAATGCGCATTGTAAACGTGCGCGGCGCGGAGAATATGGCCACGGTACCGCAGGACGTTCATATTTCTGAGCTCGCGCAGGGGACGACGGGGCAGACATGGACGCTCACCTGCACCGACTGCGCGATTCTCGGGCCGGGCACCGGCCCATACACAGCCTTCGTCTCACGTTCCGGCCTTCAGCTGACCATTCTTTACAGTCTCGTCGGCGACAAAACAACGTATAGTGAGGTCTTTAACGTATGGCCGCCGATTCAGGGCGGCGCCGTCTGTTCTCACGCTTGGCATGGACCGTCATGCATAGCCAACAGCGCAAGATCTCCATCGCATGGCGTGGCTCCGGAAACGTGGCTGATCGGTACGTGGAACTGTGAAAGTGCCGCGGGGAGCCACGGGG
Organism: Vulcanimicrobiota bacterium; assembly: GCA_030041225.1. GTDB lineage: Bacteria > Vulcanimicrobiota > Vulcanimicrobiia > Vulcanimicrobiales > Vulcanimicrobiaceae > Tyrphobacter. The sequence goes on from JASHOG010000081.1 coordinate 2,252, forward strand.
TGAAGGTCTTTAGCTCGGCCTCCGTCGATACGATACTGGTGCATAAGCAGTACAGCATGCCGGACGGCTCGCAGTTTCATGGAACGGAGTATCTTACATACGACGCACGCAGCGCGCAGTGGACGATGTCGGTACCCTCCGACGGCTTCTGGCCATCGTTTGTCGTACACGCGGGCCCCTGGGCCGGAACGTCGTGGGAGTTTGTCGGTCCGACGAGGCACGTCATCTACACGTTTCTGTCCGAGGATGCATTTAGGCTCGATTGGGAACGCTATCAAGGCGATAGCTGGGCATCCTATAGCACGGACACCTGTACGCGTATTGCATCCGCTCGCTAAGGATAGCCCAGGATGCTGCTCAAAGGGCTGGCGCTTCTTGCCGTAGTGCTCGTTCCGCTGCAAGTTGTGCACGGGCCGCTCAACGGTGAACCCCGGCTCGGCGTTACCGTGACGATCGGCAATGATCCGGTACACGTGCTGGTCGATACCGGCTCGAACGGGCTGCGCGTCCTCGCAACAGCTTTGCATCCGCAGTCAGTTACTCGCACGGAGCAGCAGATTGGCGGCAGGTATGGCACGGGGCTTCAGTTGCACGGAGTGGAGGCCTTAGCGTCTCTCACCGTGGGCTCCCTTGAGGCGAGCAACGTGCCGATTGAAGTTGTCGACACGTACACGTGGGCAGATCACTCTACCAGCCGGAGGTCGGAGATGTTCGGGTGGCTCTTCGACGGCATTCTCGGCTTGAACATGATCGTAATGCCGAACGGATGGTGTTGTGCGAATCCCTTGCCTGCGCTTACAGCCGATTCCGGCGCTCGGTACATCGTGCACGCGTCGCTGGAGGCTCCGGAGCTTGAGGTATCTCCCGACGATGCGTTAGTCCGGGAGTTCACGATGCTTCCCGTCGGATTCGACGGGTGGCCTCAGGGATGCATCCACATCCCGGAGCTGCTCGCGTCCGACTTTTGCGGCGACGTGGTTTTCGATACGGGGTCGCCGGCCGTCGTCGTGAGCGGTCCGAGCATCGCATCTCCAAGCCCTGCGACAGTCGGTACTGTCGCACGTTTGGAGCTTGGTACGTGGTCCACGAACCTTACCGCCGGCCCCACCTTGCGCATCTTCGAGGCTCCTAGCCCCAGAAACCGCATCCTGTTGGGCCTTCCGGCGCTACAGCACATCGACGTGCTCTTCGACTACGGACACCGAGAGATCGGAGTGCGGTCGGTCTAGTACCTCACTTATCGCACGCCGACCAGGAGAGGCGGATTCGGTTGCGTCATAGATACCACTATGAAGCGCTTCCTGGCCGTCTTTTTGACACTCTCATTCGCCTCCGCCCCGCTCACCGGTGCCGCTAGCGCGAGCACGAGCGCGACCGCGGCCGAGCAGCTCATGAACAAGCTGCATTGGCGCAGCATCGGCCCCTTCATCGGAGGCCGCGTCGTTGCGGTTGCCGGTGTCCCGAGCATTCCGAATCTGTTCTACATGGGCGGCGTGGAGGGCGGCGTTTGGAGAAGCACCGATTACGGGTCGAACTGGACGAACATCAGCGACGGGAAGATCCCAGGCGTCGCGGATTCCATCGGGGCGATTGCCGTAGCGCCGTCGAATCCGAACGTCATCTACGTCGGCACCGGAGAGGCCGACATTCGGGCGGACGTCGATACCGGCGACGGCATCTATAAGACCACGAATGCCGGCAAGACGTGGTCGTATGCCGGGTTGCGCGACACGCGCTCGACGATGAGAATGGTCGTCGATCCGCGAGACCCAAACGTCGTCTATGTTGCGACGATGGGGCACGTCTTCGAGCCGAACCCGCAGCGCGGTATCTTCAAGACGACCGACGGCGGAAAGACGTGGCACAGGATTCTGTTCGTCGATGATGACACCGGCGGCATCGACGTTGCGATCGATATGCACCATCCGGATACCCTCTACGCGGCGTTGTGGCAGGCGCAACGCACGCCGTGGAAACTCACGAGCGGCGGCCCGGGAAGCGGCCTCTATAAAACGACCGACGGTGGAGCGCATTGGGCAAAGATCTCGGAGAATCCCGGCTTTGCCGGGGGCACGCTCGGCAAGATCGGCGTCTCGGTCGCGCAGTCGAATCCGAATGTCGTCTATGCGATCGTACAGGCTGCCGACGGCGGCGTCTTTCGCTCGGACGACGGCGGCCGGACCTGGAAGCACGTTAACGATCAATGGAAGCTACGCCAGCGTGCGTTCTACTACACCGTGATCTTCGCAGATCCCACGAACCCGAAGAAGGCATACGCGCCGAACGTCGACACGCTCTACGTGACGACCGACGGAGGCAGAGTGTGGAAGACGCTCGACACGATTCCGCATGGCGATCATCACATCGTCTGGATCAACCCGAACCATCCGAATATTCTCCTGGAAGGCAACGACGGCGGCGCGACGGTTTCGGCCAATGGCGGTCAAACGTGGAGTACCGTGCAGAATCAGCCGACCGGGCAGATGTACCACGTCTTGATCGACAATCAATTCCCATTCCATATCTTCGGCGCCTCTCAAGATGAAGGTTCATGGGAGTACGTGAGCAGCGCCGCCGGCGGCGCGATCCTCTTCAACAACTGGCATCCCGTTGCAGACGGCGAGAGCACGTACATTGCGCGAGATCCCGACGATCCGCTCGTGACCTACGGAGCGGGATACTACAGCTCGATGCTGCAGATCAATCGCGAGACAGGACAGGCAAAGAACGTCAGTCCGTGGCCGCGTTACATGGCCGGCGCAGATGCCGCCTCGACGACGTACCGCTTCGGCTGGACGCACCCGATTCTCTTCTCTCCAGCCGATCCGAACGAGCTGCTCGTCGCTGCGCAAGTGGTCTTCTCGAGCACCGACCGCGGAGAGACCTGGAAGGTGATCAGCCCGGATCTGACGCGTAACGATCCGCGCACCGAAGGCCCGACGGGTGGGCCGATCTCCCTCGATCAAACGGGAGCGGAGACGTTCCCGGATATCGCGTCGCTCGCCGTCTCGCCGCTCGACAAGGACGTGATCTGGGCGGGGTCTGCAGATGGGCTCGTGCATGTGACCACAGACCACGGCGCACACTGGACCGCGGTCACGCCGCCGATGCTCCCGCAGTGGTGTCAGATCAGTTCGATTGAGCCGTCCCATATCGATGCAGGTACGGCATACCTCACCGCGTCGCGCTACATGTGGGATGACTACCATCCCTACGTGTACGAGACGACGGATTACGGCGCGCATTGGAGGGCAATCACCGACGGGTTGCCTTCAGATCAATACGTCTTCGTGATCCGGCAAGATCCGCGCGAACCGCGCCTCTTCTTCGTCGGCACGCGCAGCACGGTGTACGTCAGCCTCGACGGTGCCGAACACTGGCAGCCGCTGACGCTGAATCTGCCGGGCGTGCAAGTCCGCGATTTGGCCATCTCCAGCCAGGAAGGAGAGCTCGTCGCCGCGACACACGGCCGCGCGTACTGGATTTTGGATGACCTCGCCTTGCTTGAAGATCTTGCGCGGCAAAATAGCTACTCCACCGCGAGCGCGCAACTCTTTGCGCCGGAATCAGCATGGCTCACGCAGTCGTACGGCGGTGGAGGCTTCTCGATACCGAATGCAGGCCAGGATCATCCCTACGGCGCGCGCGTGTTCTTCAATTTGCCTGCGAGCTATAATGGGAGTACGCCCGTGACGCTCTCGTTCGTCGACGGCACCGGTGCGACGATTCGCAGCTACCAGTTGCATCTCGCACCGAAGAAGGAACCCGCGCCGCTAACGGAAGACCAACTCAATGCCATGGATGCGGCGCAGGCGCGAGCGTACGATCTCGCGCAGGTGACTGGGGTGAGACCTGGGATGAACGCGTTTCAGTGGGACATGCGCTATCCGCCGGCGTACGATCCGCCCGGCTACTCAGACGACGAGACCGACGATTTCCCCGATGCCGGTAACGGACCAACGACCTTGCCGGGCTCCTACACCGTGATCTTGCAGTATGGATCGCAACGTATGACGTCACCGCTCGCGATACGCATGGATCCGCGCGTCCATCCCGCCGACGGAGATCTCGAAGCGCGGCTTGCCCTCGAGCAGCAGATTCTTACAACGATGGATCAGCTGGACCACGCGCTGGCGGTGGCGATGCGGGCGAGAGATGGGCTGCCCGCGGCACGTAGAGCGCGACTCGATGCGGAAATCAACGCTCTCGTGCTTCTCCACGGTAGTTCGAGCGAATACGACGTCGTGTTCCCCTCGAAACTGCGAGAGCAGTTGGGCTTTCTTCTGAACTCGCTCGAAGGTGCGTATCGGCGGCCGACCGCGGCAGAGTATGCGGCGTATAACGAGCTCAGCTCGATGGCAACACGCGGCGAAGCGCGCCTGCAGGAGCTCGCGACGCCGTAAAGGCTCGTCCTGGCTCGCGATAACCCGTCCCCGCGGGCGCGTTCTCCGATTTCGTCGCCCTCGGCATCGCAACGCGATGCGTTCCCTTACCGTGGAGGTCGGCCTAAACGAAAGAGCAAGTTGCGCTTCACGTCTGGCCACTCGCTCGCAAGAACACTGTACATCACCGAGTCGCGAACGCTGCCGTCGCGTCGCGGTTGATGGTGCCGGATGACGCCATCCTTCTTTGCTCCAAGCTTCTCTATCGCTGCCTGCGAGCGAAAATTGAAGTTATCCGTTCGGAGGCCGACGACGGCGCAAGCGAGGGATTCAAAGGCATGCGTCATCAGGAGAAGCTTGCAGGCGGGGTTGACGTACGTACCCTGAAACCGGGCAGCGTACCAGGTGTACCCGATCTCGACGCGATCGACGTCCACGAGGATGTCGTGGTATCGCGTGCTTCCGATGATCGCGCCGGTGTGTGCGTCGATAACGACCCATGGAACCATCGTCCCGTTCGCGACACCTTCCAGCGCTCGGTCGATATAGTGCTCGACCTCCTCGGGTGCCGGAACCGTTGTATACCAAAGATTCCAGAGCTCGCCGTCGCGTGCAGCGACGCGCAAACCGTCCGCGTGGCATCGCGTCAACGGCTCGAGGCGAACGCCGTAACCCTCAAGGGATACGGCCACGATCGGCTTCATCTTGAAACGTTGCGAGCCGGTGATAGAATCATCCTATGGCAAGACACGCTACTCCCCGCGCGGAACTCAAACTCGGCGACCACGTCCGCATTCCCGGTGAGGACCGCGAAGGCCGCGTCGTCGGCGTCCATCCTCACAGTATCGAAGTTGCCGTGCTCGTCGACGGCAAGAACGAGCGCCGCCACTACGCGCATGAATCCCTAGAACGCATCCCGACGCTCGACGAAGCGTCGAACTACATCGATCACTGAGTCTTAGGGATTCCCGCCCTCGTCAGCCCAACGCTTGAACGTCGCGCACCTGTCGGGACTCCACCGCGGCTCGCCGCTCGACGGCGGCGGCATGGTACCGTTGAGCACCGTCGCATAAATGGCGTCGGCGTGCTCGAAGACGCTGTCACGATCGGACAGATCTATCATCTTGCTCATGTGCGCGACGTCCATCTCCGTAAACATCGGGCGAATGTCCTTCGCAAAACTCAAGCTCGAAGCATCGGGCATTGTTCTCTCCCTTTCACGGACGCCGTTCGATGAAGGAACCGCGACGGCCCTGCAGCAAGTCCTTGTCATGCCAACGCCGCCGCAAGCGTCGGAGCTCCCCGCGTACGTCGAGCGCGCGCGCAGTTCGAAAGTTCGCATCGCGACAAAGCACGGTGACATCGTCTTCACCCTCTATCCGGACGACGCGCCGATGCACGCAGCCGCGTTCATCAAGCTTGCCGACGAAGGCTTTTACAACGGCCTTCCCTTCCACCGCGTTGAGCCGGGATTCGTCGTGCAAGGCGGTGACCCGAGCGGCGACGGCACGGGTGGCCCCGGCTACCGGCTCAAAGCAGAGTTCAACGAGCGTCCGCACGTGCGCGGCACGGTTGCGATGGCGCGCTCTTCGCAGCCCGACTCAGCCGGTTCGCAGTTCTACATCTGCCTCGACGATGCGCGCTTTCTCGATAGGCAGTACACGGTCTTCGGGCAGATGACCGAAGGCTTCGCCGCGCTCGACGCGATCGCACGCGGAGACGTCATGAAGAGCGTTACGGTCGAACCCTAGTAGGGGCAGTAGTAGCCCGTGTCGGGATCGTAGTACGGCACCCACTCGGAGCCGTCCCAATACTCGCAGACTCCCGGCGCAGACTCATAGACGAAGACCGTCGCGCCGTCGAGCGGAAACCAGAATCCGTAGAAACCATCGAACCATACCCAGTCTGCGTTTGCCCAATACGAATGCCAGTAGCCGTTGTACCAGCGGCCGCCGTTACCGTAGACCCAGGCGCCGCCCGGATAGGAGGCTGCATCTCTTGCGTACGAGGCGTTGAGCGCCTGGCCGCTCGAGTAATGCGTCGTTCCTCTGTAGTACGACGTGCCGTTCGTCGTTCGGTTCGGTGCGACGGGAGCGCTTTGCCCTTGCGGCGGATGAACGGCGCCATGCGAGATCGGCGTCGAGTGACCACCGGCCGAGTGCCAACTGCCGAACGCCGGATGAGAGCCACCGGACGGATGCCCGCTGCCGTGTTGCTGCTGCTGCGCAGCGATCGCCGGGGCAACGAGCAACCCCAGGGCGACGGTTAACGATAGAACGGTACGAAGCATCATAGGAGCAGAACCACAAACACAGCCATCGAACGAACCCTCCGTTTTCGCTTTGGGAAAGAGTTAAGCAATGCTCGTATACCGGGCTGTCCTCCTTCTAAGCGGCCCCCGTCGCCGTGCGCTTGCCTGCTGTCGCTCCTACGCGGTGACACGAATGCGCTCGAGCAGCTCGCGCTTCGTTTCCGGAACCATCGTCCGCACGAAGACGATAAACACGATGCACAGAGCCGCGTAGATGAAGAACGTCGCCGGACGCCCGAGCGCCGCGATCATCGTGAGGAAAAACTGCGAGACGAGAAAGTTTCCGATCCAATTCGAGAGCGTCGAGATGGACATGCCGAGTCCGCGAACCGGTAAGGGAAAGATCTCCGAGATCAGTATCCAGACGATCGGCCCGAGGCTGAACGCAAAGCAGCCGACGTAGAGCATCATGCTGCAAAGCGCGATCGTTCCCAGTGAGCCCGAAAGGTGCGGCTGCGCGAACGCGGCGGCGAGCGTGCTGAGTGCGATGAACATGCCGACCAAGCCCGCGTAGAGCAGCGGTTTTCGGCCCACGCGATCGACCCAAAAGATTGCGACGAGCGTCATGAGGGCGTTCACGGTGCCGACGAGCGACTCCGCGAGAATCGAGTGTGTCGCAGAGGCGACGCCCGCCATCTCGAAGATCTGCGGGCCGTAGTAGATGATGGTGTTGATGCCGGTAATCTGCTGCAAGACCGCGAGCGCGATGCCGATGAAGAGCGCGAGCCGCAGCTCGGGGGTTTTGAATGCACGCAGACCACCACTCTTCACTTGCAGGCTGTCGTGAATCGAGCGCACCTCCTCTGCTTCGTCGGCCGCGTTGTCATGAACGCGATGTAGCTCTTCACGAGCGCGCGCGTCGTCCCCGATTTTGAAGAGATAGCGCGGACTCTCGGGCATGAAGAACATCCCCACGATGAGCACGACCGCCGGCACGACCCCGCACCCGAGCATCCAGCGCCATGCGCCGCCGGCAGCAAAGGCATAGTCGACGACGTACGCGGCGAGAATGCCGAGCGTGATCGCAAACTGATAGATCGAGACGAGCGCGCCTCGCACGCTCGCCGGTGCAACCTCGGAGATGTAGAGTGGTGCGACGACCGAGCTAAAGCCGATACCGATGCCGACGACGAAGCGCCCTGCGAGCAGCACGCTCTCCTGTGACGTGAACGCCGAGATCAGAGCGCCGATGAAGAAGAGCGCGCCTGCGCAGAGGAGCGTTGCGCGGCGCCCGATACGATCGGCGATGCTTCCTGCGGCCGCTGCTCCGATAACACATCCGACCAGGACGACGCTGATCGTGAACTCCTGGAGGCGCGTCGAGAGCGCAAAATCCTTGCTGATGAAGAGGATCGCACCGGAAATGACGCCCGTGTCGTAACCGAAGAGGAGGCCTCCGAGCGCGGCGACGCAGGCGACGAGAAGGACGTACGGTCTCAGAGTACGCCGAACCCCGCCGCGTGATGCCGGAGGGGGAAGGCTTCACGCATGCGGGCTTCTTTATCCGAAAGACGCGGCGTCCTTTTATGCGATGCTAGAAGGCCCCGATTCCGTTCGGCGTGCCGAGGCCTGTAGGTCCGTTGTAGCCGGCTCCGGCGGTACAGAGGTAGCTGGGCGAGCAGCTGCCGTTTGAGCCTGAGGTTATCGCGTAGAAGTCTGCGCGGTGTGCGTAGGCGTAGCTTGCGCCGTTGACCGAGGCTCCGTTTCCGGCGAGTGCGTAGATTGCGGCGACGATCGGAGCGCCGATGCTCGTGCCCCCATAGACGCCCCATCCTTGCTCTCCGGCAGATGCGTAGGTGTTATAGGCGGCAACACCGGTCTTCGGATCGCCGTCGACGGCCACGTCGGTAACGGTGCGCATCGCGCACCCGGTGTCGGTTTGCCACGACGGCTTGGCGATGTAGGCACTGCAGCCGCTTCCAGTGTAGGACCAGGCGCTCTCCGTCCAGCCGCGTGACCCGCCGCCTTTGGTGAGCGTCGTTGCGCCGACTGCGGTGACGTACTGCGAGCTCGCCGGGAAGACGACGCCGTAGCCGCCGTCGCCCGCCGCTGCCGTGATCGGAATGCCCGGGTGATCGTAGTATTGGTCTGCGCCGATGACACCGGCGTATTCGTCCGTATAGTAGCTGTTGCTGATCTCCGTCGCGCCGAGGTTCACGGCGGTGTCGACAGCCGTGCCGAAGTCGGTAATGTCGCTGCTGTTCGCTTCGACGAGAAGAATGTGGCACTGCGGGCAGACGGCGGAGACCATATCAAGATCGACTGCGATCTCCATCGACCACTCTTGACTCGGCGCAGGGAGGCCCGAGCCGTCAGTCTCACCGTTCTCACTCGCCTTTCGGAAACATCCGTTCGCGGTGGTGCATGCGGGGAGACCAAACTCTTTGCGATAGACCGCAAGATCGCTCGCGGCGTTCGGATCGTCGCCCTCGTCAACCACGGCGACGGTCGCGCCGCTTCCGCCGGTCGACGGAAGGTCGTACGCTGAGCGAATATCGCTCGGGTGATAGCCGGGGATCGCGCTCTCACCGAGCAGCAGGATCAGCGTGTTGCTGACGATGCCGAGGAGCGTATTCAGGATGACCGGGCACTGCACGTTGCCGAGCTCGAGACTTCCCGTACACGCGCTCTGCTCGCCGCCGGGAAGCGCCATCGCTCCCTCCTGTGCGTTCACCGAGCTCTGTGATGCGGTCGGCAGCACGCTGCCGCCTCCTGCATGACCACTGCACGCGAAGAGCGGGAGCAGCGCGACGATCGCAACGGCGGCACGACCTTTCATGAATCCTTTCCTCCGTTGAGGATCTCCACCATCGCGTTGACGACGCTCGGATCAAACTGCGATCCTTTGCAACGTTTGAGCTCCTCGAGCGCCGCCTCCGGCGCCATCGCCTGGCGGTAGGAGCGCGCGGCGATCATCGCGGTAAACGCGTCGGCGACCGCGGTGATGCGCGCGGGAAGCGGAATTCGCTGCGAGTCGAGCCCATCCGGATAGCCAAGGCCGTCGAAGCGCTCGTGATGCGAGCGAACGATGGGGCAGAGCTGGCGCAGCAGCGGAGTCTGCATAAGCATCCGTTCTCCCGCCAAGGCGTGGTCGCGCATGCTCTCCCACTCCGCGTCGGTCAGCGTGCGCGCGGCGAGCAAAATTTCTTTCGGCATTTTCGACTTGCCGATATCGTGGATGAGGCCGCCGCGGGTGACTCTTGCCGTCTGCGTCTTCGAGAGACCCATCTTTTCGGCGATCCGGCCCGACCATGCGGAAACGGCCTGCGAGTGGTCTGCAATCACCGGATCGAGCGCGCGCAGCTCGCCGACGATGCTCGCCAGCGCAATGTCAATTTCCTCGAGTGCCGCGGAGGCCATGCCGTCCGAACCGCCGGCGCTTCCCGTGATCGTGGCGATCTCCAACGCAACGCAACGAAACTCGTCGCGCAGCTCGGGCGCGGCCTCGAGGCGTTCGAGCATCTCGGCGACGGCGAGGGGTGCCGCGGCAAAGATAGAACGCGCGGGCAGCGATTCGGCGTGACGACGGTACGTTGCGTCCACCCAACTCAGAAACGGCGTCCAGGCATCTGCGGAGAGCGCCTCGGCAACGCGTTCGACGAAGCACTCGGCGAAAGCGCGCCCGAACACCGAGTCCTTCGCCTCAGGCGCCCGCTCGAGAATCGTGTCCCGAACGAGAAAGCGACGCTCATTGAAGCGCGTCGCGGCAGGCCAGCGGATCGAAGAATCCATGTGGCAAGTCTAGCGAGTGAAAATATGGGCGCGATTGGGACCAAAGACCCTATGGAACGCGCGTTGACGAAAGCTTTACGATGCGATGGGAAGCACTTCGAGTAGCATAGAGATGCCCCCGAGATACTCGGCACGCAGTGCGGCAAAGGCATCGAGAAGCGCGCTATGATTCGCGGCGCCGCTCCAGCTCTCGTAGATCGCTTCGACGGCGTCGATGAGGGCCTCCATCGAGCGAGGAACCTCGCCGCGCAAGGCCCGCAGACGCCGCATCGGCTTCTCCGAGCTCTCGACCCCGGTAGCGAGCGCGGCGGCAAGCGCGCAGTACGCGAGCGCCTCGACGTGGGCTTTTGTCTTGTAGCGAGAGTGTACGACGGTCCACTCAGCAGACTCGATCGCATCGCGAGCGGGCTCGATCTCGCCTGCCGCCGCAGCGTAGAGCGCGGCTTTCGCGAAACGGCAAGCGCGGCGGTCGGGCGTTCCCTGTGACTCCGCGCTCTCGGCAACCAGACGATGCGCTCGCGAGAAGTCGCGCTGCCACGCGCTACGCAATGCCTGTGCGGGGACGAGCGTTTCGCTCGTCAGCTCCGCGCTCTGCACGATGTCGATGACGCTCAGGGCTTGTTCGCGGACGCGTGCGGCCTTGTCGTTTCCGGCTTCGATCTCGATGAAAAACGCGGCCATCAGCGCCCACGCACGCACGTACACGTCACCGGTTTGCGAGGCACAGGCATCGACGAGCTCGACGTACCGCAAGGCGGCCGCCGGATCGCAGTCGATGTGATGGGCGATTTCGTAGAGCAGGCTGTAGCCGCGCGCGAGAAGGTCGTTGTCCTTGACGCGCCGGGCGGCTTCAACCGCTTCGTGGGCGAACGTCTTCGCCTCCGTGAAGTCCCCGGTGCGCAACCCCACGTACGCAATTTGGTAGAGCGTGCGTGGCCGCTGTGCGATAGGCTCGTCGGTCGTGAGGACGTCTCGGGCATGGTGCGCGATACGGCGCGCCTCCTCTGAACGGTCCGCCATGACGTAGGCGGTCGCAAGCGTTGCGTTGAGCGCCGCGGAGAGAGCCGTGGGGATGCGAGCATAGCGCTCCAGCATGGGAATAGCGTCGGTCCGGCCCCGCCGCAGCGTCGCGAGCGCAGAGCGATAGACGAGCGCCGCCTTCGATTCGGCATCGGGAGCGCTTTCGATCGCGCTCTTGAACCACGCCTCGGCAGCGTCGTGATGCCCCATGCGTGAGGCAAGCAAGGCGCGCGCGGCAAGGCGAACGCAGTCGTGAGCACTCTCCGACTCGACGGGCCACTCCATGCCTTCTTGTTTTCGGCCCTGCGCGCAGGCGCTATGCGGGCTTTACGAGATCTAAACGAAAATGGAGTGGGCGATGCACCTGCTCTACTACGTCATCGGTCTCGCGCTGGGAATCGCAATGGGAGCCGCGCTCGGCGTGACGCTCTCGAAGGAGCAGGGGAACCGGCGAATTCTCCCGATCGTCCTTGCCCTCTCCGTCCTCCTCGGGATCTTCCTCGGCTACGCGCTGGATACGTTCATCGGTTTCGTCCACGCATCGGCGACGATGCCGCTTTAACGTTCGCGCTCTAGGAGATTGACGCTATATCGCCCGGCGGGATCGCTCCACGCGCGCCTCAGAGCGAACCCGCTCCCGTTCGCCATCGCCGCGATCCCCGCGCGATCGTACTTATACGATGACTCGGTGAGGATGCGCTCACCTTCAGCAAACTCCACCTCGAGATCGAGCGCTTCGATACGCACCTGCTGCGTTCGCAACGACACTTGAAACGAGTCGACGCAGGCACGCTGCTCGTCGTAGGATGCGCAGAAACGAAACGCGCGCACGTCAAACGTTCCTCCGAGCTCGCGGTTGATGCGAGTGAGAATGTTGCGATTGAACGCCGCGGTGACGCCGCCCGGATCGTCGTACGCAAGCTCGAGTTGCTCTCGCGACTTCTTGAGGTCGACGCCCAAGAGCAGCGCGTCGCCCGGTGCGAGCGCGTCTGCAATCGTGCGCAGGAGCAGGTGCGCCTCCGTCGGCTCGTAGTTGCCGATCGAGGATCCCAGGAACATGACGAGCACGGGTCCGGTTCCGCGCAGAAAGCGTCTTTGTAAGACGTGCACGTAATCGCCGAGGTGTGCAGTCACGATGAGCCGGTCATGCTCCGCGACCAGGCGCTCCGAGAGCGCGTGCAGCGACGAGCGCGAGATGTCGATGGGATGGTATCGCACGACCGGCATGCGGTCGAGCGCGGCCTCGAGAACGATGCGGCTCTTGCGCCCGTCTCCCGGCCCAAGCTCGACGATCTCGACGTCACCGACGGCCCGCAACATCGCGCCGGCGTACCGTTCAAGGATCTCGCACTCCAAGCGCGTCAAGTAGTATTCCGGCAACAGCATGATGGCTTCGTAGAGCGCCGAGCCGACTGCGTCGTAGAGGTGACGCGCGGGAAGGAACTTCGGTATCGCTGAGAGCCCGCGGCGCACGTCGGCCGCAAACGACGCGTTCGAGGAGGCCGGCTCCTCCTCCACGATCGTGAGGCGGCTGAGGGCATCGGCCTCGATCATGCGGGTTGGATTCGCCGCAAGCGGGAAATCTCTCCCCCATGGCTATCACGATGAGCACGCTGGACGCGGCCTATGAGGCGAATCGCCGACGTACGCAGATGATCTTCGACTTCGTCGCACCGGAGGCGTACTACGATCGTCCCATTCCGTTGCGTCATCCCTTCGTGTTCTATGAGGGGCATATACCCGGATTCAGCTTCTTGACGCTCGTACGCCGTGCGCTCGGAGGCGCCGCGATCGACGAGAAGCTCGAGCGGCTGTTCCAGCGCGGCATCGATCCGGCGAGCCTCACGGAGGCGAGTGCCGCCTCGCCGGACGCATGGCCGGATCGGGAGAGCGTGCGCAGCTTTGCGCGCTCGTGTGACGATCGCGTGCGCGATGCGCTTGCGCACGCACGAATCGACGATCCGCTCAATCCACGCCTCGTGCGCGCTGAGAGCGCGCACACTATCATCGAGCACGAGCAGATGCATCAGGAGACGCTGCTCTACATCGTGCACCAGCTGCCGCGCGAGCGTAAACGCGCGCTTCCGAGCGAGCACCGCGACGGCGAGCGCCCAACGTACCGGCGCGTCTCGATTCCGGCCGGAGAGGCGACGCTCGGTGCGCGACGCGAGGCGATCGCTTTCGGCTGGGATAACGAGTTCGAAGAGAACTCCGTGCACGTCGGCGCATTCGAGATCGAAGCCGACGACGTTACAAATGCGGACTTCCTCGCGTTCGTCGATGCGGGCGGCGAACCGCCGCCTTTCTGGCGCCGCACGAACGAGGCCTGGCAGCTCGCGACACTCTTCGAGAGCATCCCGCTCCCCTTATCGTGGCCCGTCTATGTAACGCAGCGGCAAGCGGCAGCATACGCGGCCTGGAAATCCATGCGCCTCCCGACGGAAGCGGAGTACCATCGCGCGGCGTACGGCACACCGGAGGGGAAGGAGCGCGTCAATCCGTGGGGAGATGCGCCTCCCGACCATTCGCGCGGTAACTTCGGTTTCGCGCGGTTCGATCCGGTGCCCGTTGGCTCGTATCCGGCCGGTGCCAGTGCGTGGGGGGTCAACGACCTCGTCGGAAACGGGTGGGAGTGGACGAGCACACCCTTCGCACCGTTCGAGGGCTTCCGTCCGATGATTTCCTACCCGCAGTACTCCGCGGACTTTTTCGACGGCGAGCATTTCGTGATGAAAGGCGCCTCGCCGGTGACGCACGCGCGTCTCGTCCGGCGCAGCTTCCGCAACTGGTTCCGCGCTGACTATCCGTACATGTACGCGACCTTCCGCTGTGCAGCGTAGCCATTACATAGACAGCGTTCGGTAACGCCCGTCGTGGTAGAGGAGCGGCGCGAGCGCTGAATAATGCGCCGCTTCGACCTCACCGATGAAGATCGTGTGCGTCGCGACGTCAAATGCATCGGCCGCCACGCAGATGAAGCTGGCGGCCGTTCCCGCAATGAGCGGCACCTCCGCCGAATGTATCTCGTGCGGTACGCCCTCAAACTGATCCTCGACGCCGGCGGCGAAGCGTTGGGCAATCTCTTCCTGCCCTTGTGCGAGCACGTTGACTGCGAAGCGCCGGCTCTTACGAATGAACGGGTGCGTTCGCGTCGTCCGCTTTATGACGACGAGCAGCGTCGGCGGGTCAATGCTGACACTCGTCATGGCGGTTGCAGTCATGCCGTGGATTCGCCCGTCGTGCGAGGTCGTGATAACTGCGACGCTTGCCGCGGTGCGGCGCATCGCGAGGCGGTACTCTTGAGGGTCGGCGTAACGGGCGTTCATACGTCACGAGGGAGCTTCAACGGAGCGTTGCTGACGGCTCTTCCGGGGCGTTCGAGTCCGAAGCGCGCGACGCGTGCAAGGTCGAGCAAACGCATGACGCTGCGCCGCGGAGAGCCGCGCCGACGTGCGTCCTGGGCCGCCTCGTCTCCCAACGCGCCGGAGTACGCCTCGATCAACGTGCCGTATCCAAAAGGATCGCGCTCTCCGGCGAAACGCCCGTCGGCATGCGTCGGATCAGCGCAAGGCATCCACGGAACCTCCAGCGCGATCGCGCCGTGCGTGCGGAGGCGCGCGCCCGCGTTACCGACGGAAACCTCGACGCACGGTGCATACGGCGCGCCGTCGCAGTTCCAAGCGAGCGTGGCTGCGGTGCGAAAGCGGCGGTCGAGTTGCTGCAGAACGCCAATGCGCTCGACAACGGGATGGCCATACCAGCGGATCGCCTCAATCACGTCCCGCAGCACGAGATCGGTAACGGCGTCACGCTCGCCGCGTCGTAGGACAATCGCACCAACCTCGCCGCGTTCGACGCGCGGAATCGTCGCGAGCACCGACGACCAACGGCGATAGAACGCCACTTCATTCTCGGGGACAAAGCCGCCGACGGTCGCCGCCTCGTAGTGAGCAAAGCGCGCCTCTGCTACGTACCGCGTGACCAAGCCCTGGGAGTGTGCGCGCATGCACAGATCGGTGTCCTCGAAGCCGTTGCGAAAAACAGGATCGAAGCCGCCGGAGCGCAGGAACCATTCCGTTCGAACCGCGAGTGCCGCGCCGGGAACGACGATTGCGTCGCGTGAGCGTCGCACCGCATCGAGGTCGGCCGGAAGGTTTCGACAGGAGAGAAACCAGTGCGCATTGGGAAGGAGAACGCAGCCTGCACCCTGCGTAACGCCGTCCTCGTAGAAGAGCGCGGCCCCGGCGATTGCGACGTTCGGCGACGTAAAGCTCTCCACGAGAGGCGTGAGCGCATCGCCGATCGGCCATGCATCGTTGTTGAGGAAGAGTACGATAGGAGCGCGTGCGACGCGCGCGCCCGCGTTCGCGGCGCCGGCGAAGTTCGCGTTGGGGTCGAGCCGCACGCTGCGGATGCCTTCTCGCTGCGAAAGTTGTACCGCGGTCTCGTCGCTCGACCCATTATCGACGACGATCGTCTCGAAGTGCATGCTCGTCGCAGCTTGCAGCTCGCCGATCGCGTCCAGGCACCGCCGCGTTAGCCACCAATTATTGTACGCAGGCACGACAATGCTCAGGCAAGGTGATCCCAAAACGTCGTCGTAGTTCGGGGTACATGAAGGTGGTTCTTCTTGCCGGTGGTTTCGGCACGCGCCTCGCTGAGGAGACCGACGTTCGGCCGAAGCCCCTCGTCGAAATCGGCGGCCGCCCGATCCTATGGCATATCATGAAGCTCTACGGAACGGCCGGTCTCGATGATTTTCTCATTGCTCTCGGCTACAAGGGCTACATGGTCAAAGAGTATTTTGCGAACTACCACCTTCACGCTGCTGACGTGACGATCGACCTCGCAAAAAATGCTATCGTAACGCACGGATCGAAGGCCGATCCCTGGCGCGTGACGCTCGTCGACACGGGAGAGGCGACGATGACCGGCGGTCGCTTGAAGCGCCTGCGCACGTACATCGACGGAACGTTCTGCATGACGTACGGTGACGGCGTCGCCGATGTGGACATCGCGGCGTTGCTTGCATTCCACCGAGCGCACGGAAAGGCGGCCACCGTTACGGTCGTGCAGCCTCCGGGACGTTTTGGAGCGGTCGAGCTGCGCGGGAGCGAGGTCGTCGCCTTTACCGAGAAGCCGCGCGGCGATAACGCGTGGATTAACGCAGGATTCTTCGTGCTCGAGCCTGCGGTGCTCGACCTCATAGAGAGCGACGCGACCGTTTGGGAACAAGAACCACTCTCGCAGCTCGCCCAGACGAGAGAGCTCGCGGCCTACAAGCACGAGGGGTTTTGGCACCCACTCGATACGTTACGCGACAAGCGCGCGCTCGACGCGCTCTGGCGCAGCGGTGACGCACCGTGGAAGCGGTGGTAGGTGGTCGACGGCTCATTCTGGCGCAACAGACGAGTACTCGTCACCGGGCACACGGGCTTCAAGGGAGCCTGGCTGACGCTGTGGCTCGTGCGCCTCGGCGCTCGTGTCAGCGGTATATCACTTCCGCCGCACGCGCAACCCAATCTCTTCTCGCTCACGCATCTCGATCGTAACGTTGAGAGCCGCCTGCTCGACGTGCGAGACCGCGCGGCGGCGATCGACGCGATTCGGGAACTACGCCCGGAGATCGTCGTTCATATGGCCGCACAAACGCTCGTTCGCCGCAGTGTACGCGATCCGTACGAGACCTTCGGAACGAACGTCGTCGGTCTCGTGAACGTTCTCGACGGAGCGCTCGCGCTGAGCGAGCCGCCGGCACTCCTGATCGTCACGAGCGACAAGGTTTACGCGCGCGCACACGACGAGTACGCTCTTCGAGAAGAGGACCCGCTTGGTGGTGACGATCCCTACAGCGCGAGTAAGGCATGCGCGGAGCTCGTGAGCGCCTCGTACCGCGCGAGCTACGGCGCGAAACGTTCGCTCTTGCTCTGTACCGCCCGAGCGGGAAACGTCATCGGGGGCGGTGACTGGTCGGAGGATCGCTTGATTCCCGACCTCGTTCGTGCGATCGAGCGCGACGACGTCCCGGTGCTGCGCAACCCGGAGTCGACGCGTCCCTGGCAGCACGCGCTGGACGCGCTCTACGGCTACCTCTTGCTCACTCAACGGCTTTGCGCCGGTGACATAGAGCAAGGAGCATGGAACTTCGGACCGAGCGAGAGGGTACTGCCGACGGTTGCCGAGATCGCGCAGCGATTTCTTGCCTTCTTCGGAAAGACGCAGTGGCGGCGAACGCCCGATCGGGATACGATCGAGCGCCCCACCCTTCGGGTCGACTCGCAGAAGGCGCGTACGATCCTCGGGTGGCGCTCGAGGCTGAGCATCGATGAGGCGATCTCATGGAGCGCACAGTGGTATGCGCAGCGTCTCAACGGGCGAGAGGCGGCCGCGCTGTGTGCAGAGCAGATCGCGGCCTACGAGACGCGTTGAGCATGGAGCTGCTCCCACTCACAATTCCCGGTGTGTACGAAGTACGCACCAATCCGCACGTCGATCAGCGCGGTTTCTTCGCGCGCAGGCTCGATCTCGACGTACTCAGAGCACACGGTCTCTACGATCGTTTTGAGCAGGAATCTCTCTCCTTCAATACGGCGCGCGGAACGCTGCGCGGCTTGCACTTCCAAGCGGCTCCGCACTGGGAGACGAAGATCGTCACGTGCGTCGCGGGGCGCATCTTCGACGTCGTGCTCGACCTTCGCCGCGATTCGCCGGCCTTCGGAAGGTGGGAGGGGCGTGAGCTCGACGCCTCGACCTGCAACTCGCTCTACATCCCCGTGGGCTGCGCGCACGGTTTTCAGACGCTCGATCCGAATAGCACGGTCCTCTACAGCATCACACCACCGTATCGCGCGGAGCTCGCGCGCGGCGTGCACCCTTTTGATCCGGAGCTTGCCGTGAGCTGGCCGATCGAGGACGCCGTTCTCAACGAGCGCGATCTCGCTCTTCCTACGTTGCGCGACCTGTAAGCGCTACGGTGACACGGGCAGCGCCTCGTTCACCGGCGTGACGCCTGCGCGGCGAAGTGACGCGCTCAGCGATTGCAGGGAGCGTACGTACGCATCGTAGCGCGCGAGCGCCGCGCGATAGGCGACATCGAAGCGCTTGGCGTACTCGAGGAGCGCCGGCGTCGGGGGTGTCTGCGTGGCTCCGTAGCCGCCGCGCGGGATATCCTCCTTCAGCGCACCGGGACGCTGAATCTCGTCTTCACCGTTCTGGTAGTTCGCGGTAAACGTATCGAAGATCGCACCGCGCTCGCGCAGAGCCGCTGCAACGCGGGCGGAGAGCGCGGCGTTGCTCGTCTTCGCCAGAGCCGACCGCGCCGCTTCCAGCGACGTCCGCTGTGCCGCGAGGCGATCGATGACGGTGTTGATCTTTCCGGAGACGACGGTGTATTTGCTCGCGAACTCGTAGCCCGCTCGCATTTCGGCAAGCGTGTACGTTGACTTCGGGTCGGCCTTCACGCTGAAGGGCTGCGTGAACGTGTGTCCGTTCAAGGTGATGCGCGCGGCGTATCGCCCCGGCAGTACCGCCGGTCCAACGGGAGAGCCTTGGAACTCCTTAGCGCAGGCCGTGCAGAGCGGTGCGCCATCCTCACGGAAGTTCCAGACGACGCGATTGATGCCGGCAAGGTTCGTAACGCCGCCTCCTGCCATCGCCCCCGCGTATGGGTTGAAGGGTTCGGGGTGTGCAGGCTTCTTTTGCGCGGGAATGCGGCGAATCACGTGACCCGAGGCGTCGAGAATCTCCAGCGACGGAGCTACCTTTTGCGGTGCCGCCTGATAGAAATCGATGATCGTGCCCATGGGCGGATTCTCACCACGGAAGTCCGTGTAGGTTCCTTCGTCGCCACCCGAGTGAAGCGCGTACTCATATGCGACCCTCGGCGCGAACAGCATCGCGCCTTGCGCTTGCGCACGTGGTAGCTCCTGGAGCGAGGCGAGGTCGTCGAGAATCCAAAGGTCGCGCCCGTGCGTCGCGATCGCGAGGTCGTTGAACTCCGCTTGTTCTCTGATGTCGCGAATCGAGACGGTCGGCACGTTGAGGTTGAACGGCGCCCAGGATGCGCCGCCGTTGTAGCTGATCCAGAGTGCAGTCTCGGTACCGGCGAAGAGCAAGCGTGGGTTGCGGTCGTCCTGCCGGATGGTTCGCGCCCATACGTCGTCGGGAAGGCCGTTCGTGATCTCTCTCCACGTGCGGCCGTAGTCGTACGTCACGAAGAGATACGGATGGTAGTTGCCGGAGCGGTGGCAGTCTTCGTTGGCGAACGCGGTGCCCGGGGAGAACGGTGACGGTGCGACCGTCTCGACGCGGCAATAGAGCGGAACGCCGGGGATGAGATGCTTGCTCCAGTGCGAGCCTCCGTCGGTCGTCACTGCGATGACGCCGTCGTCGGCGCCTGTCCATATCTCGCCCTTGCGGATCGGCGAACCTTCGATGTCGAGCAGAGTGTCGGAGTATTCGGCGCTCGAGACGTCGAGCGTGATCGGTCCACCTGCCGGAATCTGGTGCGCTTTATCGTTGAGGGTGAGATCGGGGCTGATGACACGCCAATGAACGCCGCGGTCCTCGCTCTGGAAGACGACGTCGCCGCCGAGCCACGCAATGTGCCCGTTCCACGGAGCGAACGCGATCGGCGAGTCCCAGTTGAAACGGTACTTCCGCCGCCAGAGAGCGAAGCTGTTACGCGAGAAGTCGAAGTACGACGTCACGAAACGCATCGTTTGCGTCGGAATGTCGTAGTCGACGATGTCGCCGGCTTCGGCGTCGGCGAGCACGTGCGAAGGATCGCTCGGATCGGGAACCGCCCACTCGCCGTCGCCGCCGACGACGTTGAGCCAGCTGGAGTTGAGAATGCCTTCGAAGCTCTCGGAGTTCGTCGGCGCGCAGAACCCGTTGTTGTCCTGGAGCGGGGCGCATGCCCAGTACGGATTCTGGTGGAGCGAGAGGCCGACGTGATAGGCTTCGCCGATCGGAACGTTGCGTGAGAACGACCAGTTCCTGCCACCGTCGAGCGTAATCGCGTAACCACCGTCCTCTCCGACGATGATGCGGCGCGGGTCGTCGGGAGCTATCCAGATTGCGTGGTAGTCGACGTGCACGCTCTGCGCGATCGACGTGAACGTGTGGCCGCCGTTTTTGCTCTCCGCGAGCATCATCGAAACGGCGTAGACATGGTTCTCGTCCTTTGGATCGACGGCGAGATGCGTGAAGTAGAAGGGACGTTGGTCGACAAGCGTGTCGTCCGAGACCATCGTCCACGTGTCGCCGCCGTCGTCGCTGCGCCAGAGGATACCGCCTCTCGCCTCGATGATCGCGTAGATCCGCTTGCTGTCACTCGGGGCGATCGCGACGGCGCTGCGCCCCATGATGCCGGTCGGCAAGCCGTGCCCGCTCAAGCGCGTCCAGGTGTTGCCGCCGTCGGTCGAGCGCCAGATGCCGTCGTCGGGTCCACCTGAATGGAAGGTCCACGGAAGCCGGCGGAACTGCCAGATCGAAGCGTAGATCACCGACGAATCGTTGGGGTCCATCGCGAGCTCCGCCGCTCCGCTCTCGAGACCGATGTAGAGCGTCTTGTTCCAAGTTTTTCCGCCGTCGTTCGTCACGTAAACGCCGCGAGCATCGCTGTTATGGAACGGATCGCCAAGCGCACCGACGATGACGTGGTCGGGGTTGTTGGGATCGACGAGAATACGCGAGATCGCCCATGTGCCGCGTAGCCCCACGTTCGTCCACGTCTTGCCGCCGTCGGTCGTCTTGTAGACGCCGTCGCCGAAGCTGACGTCATTGCGCGGGTTCGCTTCGCCGGTACCGACCCAGACGACGCTGTCGTTGGTCGGATCGATCGTCACTGCGCCGATCGCCGCCACCGGCTCCTTCTCAAAGACCGGCATCCACGTCGCACCGCCGTTCTCGGTCTTCCACACGCCACCGCCCGCAGCCCCAATGTAGTAGAGGTTCTGATTGTGCTCGCTTCCGGCAACTGCGGCGACGCGACCGCCGCCGACCGCCGGGCCTATCGAACGCCACTTCAGGTTGGCATATCCTGGATCAGCCGAAGCAAGGACGGGAGCGAGGAGCGCCGTGAGCGTCAGCGCGAACGTCGCGGCGAGCGTGCGGTAGTTCATTTAGCGAACCTCCTTGACGGTAGCGGGAATCGTCGTCAATCCTGCGGATTTCAATGATGCGTTGAGCGCCGAGAGCGAGCGTACGTACGCGTTGTAACGGCTCACGCCGTCCGCGTACTCGCCTTCGACGCGGTGAACGAAGCTGGTAACCGGTGGTGTCACGAGGCCGAGCGCGTTGAAGAACGCAGACTCGATGTCTTCGCGCAGCTTTCCGGGCTCCTGGATACTATCCTCGCCGTTCTGATAGTTTGCGGTCAGCCGGTTGAAGAGGTCGTCGTGCGCGCTCTGCGCTGCCGCAATCTGCGCCGCGAGCGCCGCGTTCTTTGCCTTCTGTGCAGCCGCGAAATCATCTGCGAGCGTCTTCTTGACCGCATCGAGATTGTTGAGCATCACGTCGACGGTCGAGAAGAGTGCCTG
Source organism: Vulcanimicrobiota bacterium (assembly GCA_030041225.1). GTDB lineage: Bacteria > Vulcanimicrobiota > Vulcanimicrobiia > Vulcanimicrobiales > Vulcanimicrobiaceae > Tyrphobacter. Next base: position 24,238 of record JASHOG010000081.1, read on the forward strand.
GAGATGCTTGCCGAGCGCGTAGCTTTGTTCGTACTGCGCTTGCGTAAACTGCGAGCGCGGATCGGGTTTCACGGTGAAGTGTTGCACGTAGGTGTGACCCGAAAGCGTCATTCGGACCGAGTACTCACCCGGCGGAACGCCGACGATCGAGTCCGGCCCTTGGAACATCGTCGGCGCGCCGTAGTACTTCACCGGCCCGTCGATCGTGAAATCCCACACGTACCGGTTGAGCCCAACTTTATTCGGAACGTACGGCACGTCGTTGCCGCCGATTTTGTGCGTCCCCGACACCGAACGGATCACGTGACCGTTCGCGTCGAGGATCTGAAGGCTCGGCGCGCCCTTTTGCACCTGAGCCTGATAGAAGTCGATCATGACGCCGTATGGCGGATTATCTGCTGCGTAGCGCGTGTAGGCGCCTTCGTCGTTCTCGTGCTGCGAGTACTCGTACGAGACACGAGGCTGGAACAGTTGCGTTCCGCTTGCGATCGCACTCCGCAGTTCTTGAATCGGGCGCATGTCGTCCATCACGTAGACAGAGCGGCCATGCGTCGCGATGAGAAGATCATCGAACTGAGGTTGCATGCGAATATCATGCACCGAGACGTGAGAGATGCCGTTGAGGAACGGATGCCACGACGTGCCGCCGTCGAAAGAGATGTAGAGCCCAAGCTCGGTACCGAGATAGACGATGTTGGCGCTGCGAATGTCCGGGCGAATCGCTCGCGCCCACTCGCCGCTTGGAATCCCGCTTGCGATCGAGGTCCAGTGGCTACCGAAGTCGTGCGTTACCCACGCGTACGGCGCATCGTCGCCCATGTAGTGATCGTCCTCGATCGCATAGACCGTGCCGTCGTGCAACGTTGACGGAGCGACCGTCGCGAAACGCCCATAGGGCGGCGCGCCTGGCGGTGTGACGTTGCGCCAGTGCTTGCCGCCGTCGAGCGTCATCTGCACGTAGCCGTCGTCCGTGCCGACCCAGATCTCGCCGCGATGCAGCGTCGAGCCCTCGATGTCGAGAATCGTGTCGCTGTACTCGGCGCCGGAGACGTCGTTGGTAATCGGTCCTCCCGCGGGAATCTGATGTGCCTTGTCGTTGCGCGTGAGATCGGGGCTGATCACCGTCCAGCTCTTGCCGCGATCGGTCGTCTGGAAGATGACGTTGCCGCCGTACCAGCCGACGTGGGAATCCCACGGTGCAAACGCAATCGGCGACTCCCAGTTGAAGCGATACGTGCTGCGCGCGAGGTCGAAACTCTCCACGCCGAGCTGCAAGAAGGGCTGCCCCGACCATCCATCCTGCGTGACGCGGTTGTAGATCAGGAGCGCGCCGTCTTCCGCATCCGACCAAATCCAGTCGGGGTCGCTGGGATCGACGACGTCCCACTCGCCGTCGCCGCCCTGCGTCACGATCCAGTACTTGTTGAGAATGCCGGAGGGGTCGAGTGAGTTTGCGGTGCCGCACCACGCGTTGTTGTCCTGCAGCCCCACGCACACGGTATACGGATTCCCGTTATCCGCTGAGACGCGATAGATTTGCCCGATCGGCATGTTCAGCGACGACGACCAGTTTTCGCCGCCGTCGACCGTGAGCGCGTAGCCGCCATCCTCTCCGACGATAATACGCCGCGGATCGTTTGGAGAGATCCAGATCGCATGGTAGTCAACGTGGACCGGATCCGCGATGGCGTGGAAGTGCTTACCCCCGTCGTTCGAGCGCGAGAGCATCGTCGAGACGCCGTAGACTCGATCCGGATTTTTTGGGTCAACCGCAATGTGCGTGAAGTAGAAGGGCCGCTGATCGACGAGCGTGTCGTTCGACACGAGAGTCCACGTCACGCCAGCGTCGTCGGAGCGCCAGAGAATGCCCTCCTTTGATTCGATGAGCGCGTAGACGCGATCCCCGTTGCTCGGCGCGACCGCGAGCCCGATGCGTCCGGTGATGCCGTTCGGGAGGCCGTGTCCGGTGAGGCGTGTCCACGTGCGGCCGCCGTCGGTCGATTTATAGAGGCCATCGTCGGTACCGCCGCTCGTGAAGGTCCAAGGGCGACGCTGAAACTCCCATATGCCCGCGTAGATGACACTCGGATTGCGCACGTCCATGGCAAGGTCTGAGGCTCCGCTCTCCGGGCCCACGTAAAGCGTCTGCTGCCACGTTTTGCCTCCGTCCCACGTCACATAGACGCCGCGGTCCTTCGAGTCCGAAAAAACGTCGCCGAGGGCACCAACGATGACGTGGCCGGGATCGCGGGGATCGATAAGGATACGCGAGATGTACTTGGTACCTTGCAGCCCCATGTTCGTCCAGGTTTTGCCGCCGTCCACCGTCTTGTAGACGCCGTCGCCGAAGCTCACGTCGTTACGCGGATTCGCCTCGCCCGTTCCCGCCCAAACGACGTCCTCGTTACTCGGGTCGATGGCCACGGCTCCGATCGCTGCGACCGGCTCGTCGTCGAAGACCGGATTCCACGTGTAGCCACCGTCGCTGCTCTTCCAGACGCCGCCTCCGGCAGTTCCGACGTAGTAGAGGTTCGGATCCTGATCCGTGCCGGCGACGGCGGCGATGCGGCCTCCTCCCGCGGCGGGGCCGATCTCGCGCCACGACATGTTCGCCCACGGCTCGGGTGTCGGTGCCGGTGAGGGCGCCGGACTCGGCGTCGCGGCACGCGCGACGCCGCAGAACGAGAAGAACGCAGCCGCGCAGATGCTCGCGACAACAAAGCGGTGCACCACAACCTCCTTATCGGACAGCGTGCCATTCGTACGCGCAAACTCCTGCGTCTGTTTCATCAGATGATTTTCAAAAGCGATGCGATTCATAGTAGCGCACGTTGTGATGCACGGCGTACCACTGACCCCAGGCGATGAGCCCGCACATAACGAGCAGGAGGAGGGCCAAAATGAGACCCCACGTGCGCCGCGTCACGCGAGGCGGAACCGGCGAGAGGACGGGCGGGGGAGGGGCCGAATTGAAGGGACGATGCGTAGAAGCATTGGCGCATTCCTCATTGGAGCGGCGCTCGCCACATGCCTGGCCGGCCCGGCGGCGGCTGCAACGCGGGCGTCTCGCCCGCTCCCCGCGACGCCCAAGGTGGTCTCGATTTACGCGGGTGTGCTGCACAGCATCAACCCGCAGATGCCGCAGTGGCTCAGCCGGGAACTGGCACGCCGTCTTCTCCTGAACGCCGCCCATTGGCACATTGATGCCAATATGTTGGCAGCAGTCGTTACGGTCGAGTCACGCTGGCAGACGCATGCCGTCTCATACGCCGGCGCACTCGGCCTGGGGCAGCTCATGCCCGATACCGCCGCAAAGCTCAACGTCAACCCGCTCAACCCCGAGCAGAATCTCGCCGGCGCAGCGCGCTACCTGAGCAATCTCGTTCGCCGCTTCGCACACAAAGCGAATCGCTACGCGTTGACCTTCGCCGCATACAACGCCGGCCCCGAGGCTGTCGCGCAGTTCGGAGGCATTCCGCCCTACTACGAGACGCAGAGCTATGTCGCGCGCGTGCTCGACACATGGCGCCACTTCCGGCTCACCGTGCACATCCCACGGAGCGCTCTGATCGCCACTGCTGCGGCGTCTGTGCCCGCGTGGACGTTGGCACACGGCGCCGACGTTGACTACTGGCTGAAAACGCGGTAACTGAGACTCTTCTCTGAAGCCGGGAAGTGCGTGCGGATGCATAGTGCTTTCAATGGCGTCGGACGAGCTAAGCAGAAGGACGTTCATGGCGAGGGCCATCGTTACGGCCGGGAGCGTCATCGGTCTTAGCCTCGCGGTGCCCATCATCGGCGGCATGATGCCGTCGGAGGCGGAGAGCAAAGGTACGTGGGCACCACTCTCGAGGGAAGAGTTCGAGGAGCTGAACCTGGCTACGCAAACGCCGGTGAGGCTTCTCTTCACGTATTCGGTGCAGGACGCATATCTGGCGCCGACGGCGGAGCATGAGTATGTCTGGGGGATCAAGGCTGACCCGGCAGAGTTCGTGCGCGAGCGGGCCGACCTATTTCGTGACGGAAGGCCCGTTCTTCCGTATGCTCCTATAAACATGGGTCTCGCAATCTTCAGCCCGCTCTGCCCCCATCTCGGTGGTCGCTACAACTGGATCCCTGATGCACGCATCTTCCGCTGTCCGCTTCACGGGTCGACGTTCAATTTCTGCGGAGCGCATCTCGGAGGCCCGGCACCGCGAGGCCTCGATCCTTTGCCGCTTCAAGAGCGCGATGGTCTCGCAGAAATTATGTGGATTCGCTACCGGGCGACGACGCCCGACCACATCGTCGTTTCGTATCAGGCTTAATAAGGGAGCACCGTCACCGGCGGTACACGCTTTGTCAGCCCTTCTATGGCACAGAAGGCGTTGTCATCCCGAGCGAAGCGAGTGAAACGAGCGAAGTCGAGGGACCGCCACTGAACTCTGCGCCGCTCCTTCGACTCCGCTCACTTCGTTCGCTTCGCTCAGGATGACAAAGGCTAAGAGAGTATTCTGTCGCAGGCTTGCGTGAGCGTGAAACCTCTGCCCACGCGGAGCATCGGCATTTCTGCGTTGCG
>JASHOG010000082.1 GCA_030041225.1 Vulcanimicrobiota bacterium
GCAGTAACCGAAAAAGAGCCACGTCATGCGGCTTGGGCGAGCCAAGACGAGCGCGCATCCCACGAGCAAAAATGTAGCGTAGACCGCAACGCGTAAAGCGGCGAGCAGCAGCGTTCGATAGAAGAGTCCTGGCGGCGGCATGCGTTTGGGAGTGAAGGTAATGTTATCCCATGCGCCGCTTCCGTGACGGAAGCACGCGTTCACGGGGCTCCCGGTATAAGGCAGGATCGTCGGAAAGAATGGGAAGAGAACTTGGAAATCTGCAAGCGAGAGGCATCCGACGACGTCACCCTCGCGCAACCCGGCGCGGTAGGCGGGCGATCCGGGGTCGACGCGTACCGTAACGTTTTTCTGGAAAAGCGTGGCGCTCTCATAGTGCACGCCGGTGTACGGCCAAGGCGGATTTTCGAACATCGGCGGTCCGGCAACGAGGAGGAAGAACGCCGAGATCCCGATGAGGATGATGGCCCGCAGAGCGGTCATAGCGGTTCCATCGCTGGAATGATCATCGTTCCACTCGCCTCGTAGCGCGAGAGCTCGATGGACACGTACGCCTGCGCCGCCGCGTCGCAGAGGCGTTCGAGCAGCGCTACCTCATCGGGGTCGAGCTGTGTGCCGTCTCTGTGAATACCGTAGAGTGCAAACGCGATGAGCCGGTTGCGCGCAAAGACGGGGACGGCGAGCGCGGGCGCGCTGCCGAGCTCTCGAAAAGCCTGCGCGACGTACGCGCGCAGGTCCCCGACGAACAGGCGCGCGCGTTCCGCGAGGAGAAACCGCACGACGTCGTCGTCCCGCTCGAAGGACGGAACACGATGCGCATGCCACCCCTGAGCCAGAGTAGCAACGTAGTGCGAGCCCTGCGGTCGAAAGAGCGCCGCGGCCGCGAGGTCGAGTTTCTCGTACGGATCGTGCACGAGCGCGCGATCCACCGCCTCCGCGTGTTCGGCGAATGGTAACGTCTTGGCAAGGCGCTGGAGGTACGCCCCCGCTTCATGCTTGTGGCGGAAGAGCAAGAAGTCGACAGCAGATTCGATCCAGCCGTACGTGCGGTGCAGGAGAAAACCGAGCGCGATGGTGACGGCTGCGTCGATCGCCATTGCCGTGCGCACCTCGTGCAGGTACGCGCTCGTCGCCCAATCGACGACGCCGATCAAACCGACGACGATCGTCGTAACTGCAGCGTAAACGACGCCCCGGCTCAGGACAAAGCGAACGTCGATGACGTGACGCCGTAAGATCGCGTACATGAGCACGAGCGGCATGACCACGATGAGGAACGAGGCGACGAATGATGCGTCGCCGACGAACGCGGAGTTGCTGAGGAAAAAGCCGCCGGTGCGCAGGCTGTTCGTCACGACACCGAAGATGATGGCGAAGGCTGCCCAGCCGAAGCGCGCACGCTCGCGGCGCTCCATCGTCACCAAGCGTACGAGGACGATGAGCACGGTGATCGCGGTCAGCGACGTGTTCAGCCATGTCCCGGTTTGATCGAAGTCGCCGGAGGCGAGATCGAGGATCGTCGTTGCCGTAGCGGCGAGGGCTGTAAAGAGCCCGACGATAGTGAATCCCCACCACCGCCAGCCGGGCGGCACGTGCGTTTCGGGGACGAGCAGTGTGAAGAGGGCAAGCACTCCGGGCGCCAACTCGTTCTCGATCGAACGCACGGCGGAGAGCGTGGCGTAGAGCAGGGGTGGAAGCGCAATATCCATGACTACGGCAGCGAGGATCGGAGCACTCGCGGCACAGTAGATGAAGAGCAGCCACGTCAGAAGGCTCGGCCGCGCGAGAACCAGCGCACACCCAACGGCGAGGAATACGACGTACACGGCGAGCCGCAGCGCCGCGAATGCCGGCGTGCGATACATATTACCGGCGGGCGGCGTCGGCTTGGCGACGAACGAAACCGTTTTCCACGTCCCGTACCGGCGCACGCAGAGGCGCAGCGGCGCGGCAGAATACGGGACGTGCCCAGCGGCGCCGATGATGGTCGTGTCGCGAACCGAGCTGCAAGAGATGTCATCGCCGGTTCGCAGTCCTGCAACGTAGGCGGGAGAGCCTCGATCGACGCGCACGACGCTAGGGCCGCCGAGCTGAGCCTGGACTAATGTAACGCCCGTATAGGCCGAAGGCGGGTTCTCGAACATTGGCGGCCCGACGACAAAGAGCAGCAACGCCGAGATGCCGATGACGACGATCGCGCGAACCGCGCTCATAGCGACTCCATCGCGGGTATCGCAGCGCTCACCTCGCGGTAACGCGCGAGCTCGACCGCGGTATAGGCTTGCGCTCCCGTTTCGCAGAGACGCTCGAGCACTCGCTCTTCGTCGGGGTCGAGACGCGTGCCGTCGTGGTGCAGACCGTAGAGCGCGAAGCCGGTCAGATCGTTGCTCTGAAAAATGGGCACGGCGATGGCAGGTGGGCTATTCTGGGCAAAACGTTGTTTGCCGATACGATCGTGAAGGTCGCCGATCGAGATTTTGCCGCGCTCCGCCATGAAGAAGCGGAGCAAATCGTCGTCTGCGGCGAGCGCGGGGAGCTCCGTCATGCTCCAGCCTTGTGCGCAGACCGGCGCGAAACCGTCCCTGCGCTGCCGGTAGAGCGCCGCCGCCGTCAGTGAGAGCTTTTCATACGGCGCAAAGACGAGGGCGTTGTCGACGGCTTCCTCGGAGTGCGCGAAGGGCAGCGTGCGCGCGAGGCGCGTCAAGTATTCCTGCGCTTGATGCTTCTCACGGAAAAGCACGGCGTCGACGAAGCGGTCTACCCAAAAGTACGTGCGATGCAACACGAACCCGAGCGCGATCGTAACGAGAGCGTCGATCGCCATCGCAGTGCGCACCTCATGGAGATAGGCACTCGTCGCCCAATCGACGAGCCCGATGAGCCCCACGACGATGGTCGTTATCGCCGCATAGACGACGCCGCGGCTCAGGACGAAGCGCACGTCGATGACGTGGCGGCGTAGGATTGCGTACATGAGCGCGAGGGGCATGATGACGGTGAGGTACGCCGCGGTAAACGAGATAACGTCGATGACGAAGTTCGAGACCGGGAACACGCCTACCACGCCGGTGCGCAGGCTGTTGACGAGAATGCCGAAGATGATGGCAAAGGCGGCCCAGCCGAAGCGCGCGCGTTCCGAGCGCTGCATCGTGGCGAGCCGCGCAATCACGACGATGATGCCGACGATCGTGAGAACGCTGCTGAACCATGCCGCGACCGGCAAGGTGTACGCGTGCCAGTGATTGCCGGCGGCGGTAACGGCGGCTGCGGCAAGCGTGGCGGCTGCCAGCACGACGAAGGTGACGCGACGCCAGCCGCGCGGAGGCGCGCGCTCCGGTACGACGAGCGCGAAGAGGGCAAGCACTCCCGCCATGGCGGACGAGCTGATATCCATGAGCACGAAGAGTACCGTGAACCCAGCCGAAGAGAGCG